>NZ_CP036264.1:5433021-5739458 GCF_008035925.1 Stieleria maiorica | reverse complement strand
CGTCAGATTGACGTCGACTTGGCTGCCCGTCGGTGCGTCGCTACCCAGCTGGACGCCGCTGATGTCCAACAGCTCCGAATCGTACTCGATCGTCAACGTGACCGACGTGACACCATCGGCATCGCTCAACTGGATCGGCAAGCCGTCCGGCAGCTCGACACCGCTTCCACCGGCAGGCACCTGGATCGTTTGGGTGGGGCCGCGGACGAAGTCCGGCAAGCTGACGACCAGGTCGCCGCCGCCGGTGACAGTGAAGGTGTCGACAAAATTTCCGCCGGCGACAGAATTGTTGTCACCGTCCAAGAGTTCTCCGTCGGCCAGATCTTTGAAGCCATCGGCCGCGCTTCGAAGCGTCACGGTGTAGCTGTCGGCGGCGAGCGGTCCGCCGGTCGCGATGAAGGTCACCGAAGTGCCGTCGATGATCAACGACCCGTCAACGGTACCGGTCGTCGCACCGGTGAGCGTGACGTCGGCTGCGCCGGCCAGCCCGTTCTCGGAGTCGTACAGGTTGATGACCGATGAATCGATTTCTTCGCTCAATTCAGCCACAAAACCGCTGGCGGTCGGGGTGAACGACGCGATCGTGGCCGCCAGCACGCGTCGTGATTCGAGCGTTTCCAGCCGGGCGCGCCGTCCGGAACGTTTGCGCCCGGATCGATTGGACCAGCGTTTTCGGGATCCCCCGGCGGATGAACGGCGTGACGACAGGAGCGAAAATAATCCCTTGCTGATGTGGCGCATATCGACGTGAGACCTTACGAGTGGGGAAAGCCGGTGCAAAAGCGGGGTCAGGCAATCCGTTGCAATAGATCAGTCGCCGTCGAAAATCCGGTTCGCGGCACCAGGGGCAAGGACAGGATCGACGATTTTGGCGATCTGCCCGTGCTTGTCTGGCGGAATCGTCGGCCACGATGTCACACTTCGAAGCGTCTTTTTAAAACTTTTCCGGTGGATCCGGAGATGCCGAATGGGCAGCTGAGTGGGCTGGATCCCTGATTCAAAACTGTCCCGCAATCGGTTTTTCGAGAAAGTTCGTGACATCGCGACCCCGAAATCCTTCCCTAGAGAAACGCGGGGGCGTGCCGATTGCGCCCCGCCCCCTATCAATGCGACTCCGACCGATCCCGCCGCCTCAGCATGATGAACTTGATTCCCCGCTCGAAACGACGCCGTCCCAGGATTGAAACGCTATCGGCCCGTCGTTTGTTGGCCGCCGTCGACATTGCCGATGACCTGACCGCCGCGCCGGCCGCGGTGGTCTCGGTTCCGGTGGACATCGACGATGCCGCCGGAGTCCGCGGTGCCGAGATCCGGATCAGCTATGACACCAACGTCTTGGACTTGGAACAAGCAGACGTTTCTGCCGGATCGGTGTGGGATGGCAGCAGTGATGCGCAATTGACCGTGAACGTCGACGATGCGTCCGGGACGGTGATTATCTTCGTCGCCGCATCGTCCGATTTGGCGTCCGGGGCGGGCAGCTTGGTCGAATTGAACTTCACCGTCGATAGCGACGCGACGCTCGGCAGCACGACCACGCTGGACCTGACATCGGTCGTGCTGAACGAAGGTCAAATCGATGTCACGCCGACGCCGGTGGCCGGGGCCGATTCGACCGACGGGACGTTGACGATCATTCAAACGGGCTCCGACACGATTTCCGGGGCCGTGTTTGCGGACGCCAATGCCAACGACCAACTCGATTCGGGGGAAGCCATTCCCGGTGTCACGATCACGTTGACGGACACGGCGACCGGCGCACAGCAACAAACCGTGACGGCGGCTGACGGAAGTTACCAGTTCAGCGATCTGACCCCGGGGACATACACCCTCACGCAACAACAACCGGTCGCCTATTTGGACGGTGGACAAAATGAATTGACCGCAACGCTGACTGCCGGCGAAGCGCTGGATAATCAAGACTTCGTCGAAATCGGCCTGCATCCGGCGTATCTGTACAACCGTTTGTTCACGACGCTCGTGTTGCCAGTCGGCTCCGACGCATGGACCAGCCAGATCGAACGAATCAATGCGGACGCGGAATCCGGCAACGAAGCAACGGCACCGCCACCCGCCTCGACGACGACGGCATTGATCGCGGGCGAATCGGCGGCCGGCGCGGCGGTTTCCGAATCCATGTCGCTGACAACGGTGTCGGCTGGTGAAGGCGAACAGGTTCAGGCGTTCACCGAGACGATCATCGATCGTTCAGCTCATGCCGTCGCACTTGATCCGTCGTCGTCCGGATCGGGAAAGCAGGACGAAGATCTGGTCGATCAGGTCTATGCGACCACGCAGTTGTGGTAGCAGGCGCCGCTGTCCGATCGGATTGTCCATTTGTCCAATTCGATCGCAAACTTCACCAACGGCCAACAGTTGCTCTTGCCTGCCTTGAGCTTTCGAAGGTAAACGTCGCTCCGTCGCAACGCAACGTGGCAGGACGCCACACTTCTTTTCTTCTGGTGGCGGTACAAGGATGGCACTTCAGACACGTCGGCTTGCTGCCGAGCGGTTGGAATGTAGACGGCTGTTGGCAAGCGTTTCGGTGGCGCAATCGTGGAACGAGTCCGAGCGTGAACTCAGCTTGCCGTTTCGTGTCGAACGAGCAAACGATCTTCGGGCGGCGGAGATCCAGATCCGGTACGATCCCGACGTGATTCGGACAGACGACTTGAACATCCAACCCGGCCCGATTTGGAACGGTGATGTTGCCATGGCCGTCAAGATCGATCACGACTCGGGAACGGTCACCGCGTTCCTTTTTTCCGCCGATCCGGTTCAGGCCGACGCGGGAGAGGTGGTCAGCGTCGGGTTCCAGGAAAAGGCCTGCGTGAGCGATCTTCGATCCGCACCCATCCACATCGCCCAGGTCCGCGTCAATGAAAACGTCACGCAGTTATCTGTCGCGCCGCCGGTTCCGCAGGACCGTGTGGTCGATGGCCCGCGTCGCGACAGCGATCGTGCGTTGACCAGCGCGATTCACCGCAACAGCCCACCGATGGGACCGCTGCGTCCCACGGACGTCGATACGTTGATGAGCGAATCGTCGAACGGGCGGTTGGTTTAGTCGCGGCCACGGCGGAATTCGGCCGGAGAGCACTGGTTCCACCGCCTGAAGACACTGCTGAACGACGACGGAGATTCATAGCCGACCAGGGTGGCGACGTGAGAGATTTCGACACTCGTCTCTCGCAACAATTGGCGTGCCTTTTGCATTCGCAATTCGGTCAAGTATTGCAGCGGGGCACGCCCGAGCAGATTGCGAAACCGGTCCGAAAATGCAGACTTGGAAACCTTGGCTTGCTGGGCCATCGCAGGCACCGACCAGGGCTGCTGGGGGGATTCGATCAACTGTTTCAGCACCGGGCCGATCACCGTGTCTGTCATCGCACGCAGTAATCTCGATTGACCATCCCCGTCGATGCACCGGGCATTGCGGCGCAACTCCGTCGCGATCGTTCGTATGAACACCAACTCGGCCAGTTTGCGGACCATCAGCTGCCATCCCGGTTCGGCATCCATGGTCGTTTGATGCACCAAATCGATCAGCGGCACACAGGATTTTAGATCCTGATCGCGACGATGATTCAGATGGACGAGATCCGGCAGACCGATTGCCAATGGATTGATCAGAGGATCGGTCAATTCGAATTGGGCATACAGCAACGTGGTCGCATCATGGGCGGCCGGAACCAAGGGCCAAATGGAATCCGACAATCGTTCCGCGACCGGTTCGGTGTCGGCATTCGGCTCGCGAAGCAATCGATGGGGACTGCCGTCGGTCGTGATCAGATGGTCACCGCTGACAACGCGGATCGGACTTGTTTCAGGGCTTCTTGATCCACTGCGGCAGGGCACCAACCATCCACCGCCGCGGATGACAACGTACATGCTGACGACCCCGTCGGGGACTTCCAATCCCCATGGCGGCTGCAGATGCCAAACCGCAGCCTGCCACTGGGGTAAATACAGTTTGGCCAATAATTCCGTGACCGGATCGGATTGCAAGGGATTCATCAAACAAGCGTTCATTGGCGTCTGATCCGCAATCGTGGGCACCAGCGGACGCCGATCGACGTTCGTTGCAATACCGCAGGGACCTGCAGCGGCAACGTCGTGCAGGGCAAGATCATGCAGGGCGTCACCGATCCTTTCCATGGCGGAAATCCCAACCCGGCTGTCACGGTCTCGCAGCCGGATTCGCCAAAAAAGTTCGCCTGTCGAGAATCAGAGTTGCAAATCCGGCTGTCTTACGGAGTGCGTCCCGTGCCGTTCGGATGGACGCGGCCTGCCAATTCACCGCTCAGCAGGGCGCTTCCGGAGACGACGGACACCGAGGAGGGGATGGACTTGGATAGCCGCTGCGCCCATCGGAGTTTCCGTTTCGAGCGTGGCCCATCGGTGGAATCCCCAGATTCACTTCGGCTGACCAGCGTGGACGACCGGTCGGAGTCCCGTTCTGAATCCAGCCCCGGTGCATCGGCAAGTCGAAAATTGCGATAGTGCCCCATGTTGGGAGCGAGTTGAATCGGGACGCTGGACGAAAGTGTCGTTGACCCGGTTGCCGGTAGCGTGGTGCTGAAAACACGAATCATCCCCCCGTCGTCATCTCGTGAGGGAGACGCCGACGCGACGGGGTTTTCAGGCAGGGATTTCTCAGGCAGGGCGGGCTGTGGCAGCGAGTTCTGTGGCAGGGCCGCTTGGACCATCGGGGTGCCGGAATCGACTTGCAGCGTGGTCGATGTCGTGACCGCACTTTGCCCCAGGTTCGAGACGCGGAGGGCCGAGGGCTGATTGGCAGGTGATTGGGGAGCGCCGGCCCAGGTTGAATCTTCGCTCACAAGGCTGAATTTCAAGTCGATGGTGTCGAACTGATCTGCCAGGTCGTCGATGTCATCGGGAGGCAGTGGGTGAGAGCCCACCGAGATCATTCCGCCTTCGCGATCCGCCCGCATTTTGTCGTCCGGCGACGCGTCAGGATCAGGCCGATCGGTTGGGCTCGCGATGCCTGCTTTGCGCCGGCCGTGGGGCGACGTTTGCCCCAGATCGACGGCCAGCGTGTCGATCGATTCATCCAACGTTATTCGATCGATCGTCGTCGCATGAGGGAACGCTGGCATAGGGCGGATCGTTTGAACCACTTGCCCAGCCGAGTGATCCGCCGTGTTTTCAGCCATCACCGCGACGGGCTGAGCGGGCGCGACAGATGCCGGGAGCCGACCGTCGTGTTCCGTTGACGCAGCATCGGATTGAAAATCCAGTTCGATGTCGCCTGCCAACATGGTCCGACATTCCAACCGTTCGACATTCAACGGTGGCCTGCGAGAGGCACCGTGGCGACGGCGGCGCGATGAACGGTTGGCGTGGTGGTTGATCATTGAAGGTTGCGGCTTGCCGTCAATCTGTTTCATGAATTGTGTAAAAGATTAGTTATCAGGTTTCGTCAAGGTGCTGCTTTTGCATCAATTCCGCAAACTCTGGACGATTCAGCAAGTCGGCTGCATGTTGATACCCCACTTCGGTCGCCGTCTTCAGCGTTTCTTTGGCATGATCGATACAATCCGACGCGATCGCCTGTGACGGGCGGTTCGCCGCAACGGATTGCCGAATCTGTTGAGCAGTCGTCAACAATTCTTCGGCGACGCTCGCCAATCGGTCGCCGTCGTCGGGCCAGAGGTCGCGTCGCTGGAGCGCGAACTGGACCGCTTGGTCAAAGTGGTCGCTCTCACGTAGCAGTCTGGCGCAGTTGTAAAAATGCTTGCTCAGGTATTCGCGATACCGGGGCACTTCGGGTGCGGCCAGAAGAGCCCGTTGCTGATGTTGGACGGCCAAGCGATAGGAGTCCAACGCCTGGGGATGGCGGTTCAGTTTTTCCAGCACGAAGGCGTGGTTGTTGTAGATCCCTCCGAGCGTGCTTTGAAGCTCTGCATCATCGGCAAATGCTTCAGTCAAAGCGACTTGGTAATTCAATGCTTGATCGAATGCGCGTCTGGCCGAGTCGAATTGATCCTGTGCGGCCAAGGCCATCCCCAGATTGTTCTGGGTCACCGCCAAATCGCGTTGATACGTTAACTCGCCGGGCCAGCGACCGATCAGTTGTTGCTGCAGCTCGGATGCTTGCCGATAGGATTCGATCGCGGCGTCGGACTCTCCGCACGCCGATTGGGCCGCGCCCAGGCTGTTCAAGGTCAGCGCCACGCGAGCCGCGGCGGTCGGGCTGGCGTGCCCGTCGTCAAGCTCTCGCATCTGGTACTCAAGGGCGGCCCGGGCATAGCTGACGGCCTGGCCCGGATCGCGTTCGGCCAACAGCCCACTGAGGTTTTGGTAGGTCGACGCGAGTTGTTTCGCCAACGGGGCATTCGGGGCAACGGATGCGGCCGAGGGCGCCGATTGGGCGATTTCCAGGCTGCGGTGGAACATCGCTTCGGCTTGATCCGGGCGGTCCGTCTTGCTCAACAGCAACGCAAAGTTGCCCACGGCCATCGCCCAACCGGCGCGGGCCTCGACGTCCGCCGGATCGGCATCGGACAGGTCTTGCCATCGTTGGATCGCCGATTCGTAGTGTTGTTGGGCGGCTTGGTATCGGCCGGCACGGTCCAACGCGAGCGCCAAGTTGTTTTCACTGCTGGCCAAACGGTTTTGCAGAGTTGCGTTCGGCCGGCCGGCGTCGGCCAATTGTTGAAACAACCGCATCGATTCTTCCAACGACGCGATGGCTTCGGCCGGCGATCCGATTTCGTTTTGCAGCGACCCGATTTTGCCAAACGTGATCGCCAAGTCTTCGGTCAATGTTTCATCGTCATCGGCCTGTTCGGCGAACGCCTGGTAATAGGTCAACGTCTCGCGCAACAGTTGTTGTCGGACGGAACTTGCCGCAGGGATATCGGACAACAGTTCAGCCATTTGCGCGCCGAGTCGATCGACCGTTGCCCGGGCCAGGCGGTCGCTGCGTTTGGCGAGGATCGCGTTGGCATCGGATTCCTGTTTCGCCGAGGCGATCATGGCGATGCTAATTGAAAGCCCCAAAAGCGTGAACAAACCGAACGCGAAGGTCATGGCAACGGCGTTTCGATGGGCATGCGCCCAATGCGCCAAACGGTCGACCAGGGTCGGTGGGCGTGCGACGGTAGGTTGGCCATCGAGAACGCGTTGCAAATCTTCGGCGAATTGCAGTGCGGTTTCATAGCGATCGTCGCGTGATTTCGACATCGCCTTGGCGATCACGGTCTCCAAATCCTGGGGGATCTTGGCACGCTGCGAACGCAGCGGAGTGGGCGATCGCTCCTCGATCTGTCGCAGCACGGCCGGGGTGTCGTTGCCATCATAGGCCGGCCGCAGACACAGCATTTCATACAATGTCGCACCCAATGAATAGACATCGGTTCGCCCGTCGACGATCGCCGATTCGCCCCGCGCCTGTTCGGGGCTCATGTATTTCATCGTCCCGACAATGTCACCCGTTTTTGTCATGCTGGCGTCGGTTTGGCAACGCGCCAATCCGAAGTCGGTGACCCAGATCTTGTCGTCCTTGTCGAGGATCAAATTGGACGGTTTGATGTCGCGGTGTACGACACCAAATTCGTGGGCGGCATGAAGAGCCTGGGCGACGTCGATCGCTCGCCGAAGTGAGTCGTCGACATCGGGCATCTCTCCCCGGGCCGATTGATCGGCGATCACGGCGTCCAGCGATCGACCTTCGATGAACTGCATCGCATAGTAATGGACACCGCGTTGGACACCGACGGTGTACACCGGCACGATGTTGGGATGGTTCAGCCCGGCGGCTGCGTGTGCTTCGTTCTTGAATCGGGCGATCTGGCGGGCATCCAAGACTGCTGCAAACGGCAACAATTTGATTGCGACGATTCGTTCCAGTGACAGCTGTCGGGCGCGATAAACGACGCCCATGCCGCCGCGGCCGACTTCCTCGAGCAATCGGAAATCGCCAAGTCGCTTCTCATCGTCTGCAGCGGCGTCGGTTGCGCCGTGCGGGGCAAACCCCGCGGCGATTCGGTGCAAGTCTTCCAGCCCGTTGATGTAACACCGCAGCGGTTCGATCAGCTCCGGATCATCGACCGCCAGTTCTTCCAGTGCCGGTGGAACATCTTGTTCGAGTGCCGAAAGGTAGCGATCCAACAGCAGCGTCATCCGATCCTTTTGAGCATCGGACAGGTGTCGTGTCGCCGACGGCTCGACACTCAAGTCGGAAATGAATGAATAGTCCAACACGTTGCAGTGGCGTCACGCTTGAGGTTGCTCGTAGGTTTGCTTGAATTTGTCCATCGCACGTAGCCAAAGCATGCGGACGGTGCCGGGGCGCCGGTCCAACCGTTCGGCGATCTCGTTGAAGGACAGCCCCTGCAGGTTTCTCAATACGATCACGTCGCGGTACTCCGGCCGCAGCTTTGCCAATTGATCGGCAAGCTCGACGGCGCGCTCGCGCCGCCGCGCCGGTTCGCTGGGCGATGGGCCGCGATCGGCCAAGACGTTGGCCAACTGACAGGCACTTTTGTCCAACGATTGTCCGACCTGTTCGATCGAGACCTCTCGACGCAAATCCCGTTTCTGGGCGTTCAGGTGCATGTCGATCGCGTCACGCAAACAGTTCACCAAAATCTGTCGAAGCCAACACAGGAGTTCGGGCTCGCTGGATCCCCGAAAGGATCGGAAATCCCGATGGGCGGCCAACATCGCGTCTTGGACCAAATCCGACGGACTCATCCGGCGCCGCAGCCGCCGGTCTAGCTGGGTCGTCGCTAGGATGGTCAGGTAATTGCGATAAAGCTGCAGCAATCGCCCCAACGCCTGGCTGTTGTCGTTGCTCCCATCCTGGTGGTGCCAGTCCTTGGGTAGCTTTTCGCCGCCGAGAGATTGGCGCGCCTGGCAGAGTAATTGCGAAACGTCAGATTCGATTCCTGCGTCCGGGGCGATGGATGTTTGGGGCATGTTACGTCTGGCAATGGTGTTCGGCGGACAGAAACCGACGGTCGCGAACGGGGGCGATCCGCCGGTGCCCTTTCGCATGGAGATCGGTCTATTACACACGAAAAACTCTGGTACTCTAGCGATCGCGCGCCGGAATCCCATTCTAGGTAGAAGATAGATCGTGTTTTGACGACATTGGCAGCTGGACAGTTCCGTTTCAGAGCCGGAATCCGATCCGGCGACAGGAGTGCCGGTTGGTGCGGCCGAACACCGCCGGCTGGACCATTCCGCAAGTGAATCGGTCGAATGTGCAGCGGCAATCCGGCGAGATTTGCCATCCTAATCACACGGCGTTCATACGGAGACCCAAGCGATGAGTAAAACGGAACAGAGCCGCCAAAAGAAGTTGGCAAAGAAACGGAAGAAAGAAGTTGCCAAGCGGAAGCAGTTGGCGGCGGAAAAAAATGCGATGAAGTCGATCGTCGGCCAGATTTCCGCAGCCCAGCGGGCGCCGATCATCGGATGCTACGTCGCGAATGGGTTGCTCGACAACGAACGCTCCGACGAGATCGGTGGCGTCACGGTCGGCCGCCCCCTGCCGGATGGGCGAGTAGTGTTCGTATGTTTCCTGGTCGACAAAGCTTGTTTGGGGGTCAAGGACGCGTTCGCGCGTTTGGTGACGCCCCAGCAGTTCTCCGAGCAAGTCAGCCAATTCTCCTCCCGCGACCCGATGACAAAATGCGATCCGACGCTGGCGAAAAAGCTGGTGACCGATGCGGTCGACTGGGCGGGGCGATTCGGCTTGAAACCGATGGGCGACTACCAACGTGTCAGCCGGATTTGGCAGGATGTGGATGAAACCGCGTGCGAGCAGGAATTCCTGTTCGGCCGCGACGGCGTCCCCTGCTACATCCAAGGCCCCAATGACAGCCCCGAGCTTGTCCATCGTGTGATGAACACCATCGGCCGGCATCTCGGCGACGGCCAGATGCCGATCCTGGTGACCGACGATGACATTGAAGCCATGGAGGACTGGGAAGAGGACGACGAGGACTACCCCGGCGACGAGCAACGCAACTTGCGACTGGACCAACCGGAGTGACGCAGACTCCTACGAGCCGCGTCATTCCAGCTTGAACCTCCATCTGGTGCCACCCATTGAACCTCCATCTGGTGCCACCCATCATCTGAATTGCTAGCACCTGCTCCATCTAGTGCCACCCATCAATTGATTTGCTAGCGTCTGCTCCCAATTGGTGCCACCCATCATCTGTGCTCCCAATTGGTGCCACCCATCATCTGTGCTCCCAATTGGTGCCACCCATCATCTGGAATGCTAGCAGTTGCGCCGTCGTCTTGGATCAAGATTGATGGGTGGCACCAATTGAGTGTGAATTGAGTGTGCAGGTGGCACCAATTGAGTGTGCATCGATCCGATTGCTAGCAGTTGGGGCTGGGGGGCAAATAGATGGGTGGCACCAATTGAGTGAGGGGTTAGCGGCGGCGTTTGCGGCGGAGGCCGGCGAGCATAAGGCCGCAACAGGCGATGGCCATGCTGGTCGGTTCGGGGACCGTGCTGTTGACCGCCGCGTTTTGAACCTGATAGCCGGGGTCGCCGCTGACGTAGTTGGACAACGTGTCGCCGAAGACCCAGTTCACACCATAGGACTCATTGGTCGCCCGACCGGAAAGCACGATCGGGGCTCCCGATCCCAGGCCGGCCCAATCAGGCACGTTGTTGGGGGCCATGATCGTGAAATCAGCCAGGTCCGCAAACGTCAGTCCCACACCACTAGAGGGCAACCACGACGTGTCCGCGTTCTCATAGATCTTGGCTGTCTTATCCGCCAGATCCGCAAACGTCAGGTCATAGCCGTTGTTGAACAGCGGTTGAAAGGCTGCATTGGATGGTTCGTTGGCAACCACCGCGAAGTTGGTCCCGTCGGTGATCCAGAAGTTCAAGTACGGTCCGACCGCGGGACCGCTTCCGGCGGAAAATCGACTGACATCATCGAGACGCTCGATCGACAAGCGGCCAATGTCGCCCAACTTGGTGCCATCAATGTCTGACGAACCGAGCGCGGCTTTTTGACCGCCTTGCGTGATGACAATCTCCGTGCCGCCACCAGGAAGTGAATTGATCGCCGGTGCGGACCCGCCGCCTTCGCGGATCACAAATGGGGTGAAACCTGCGAGCGCAATTTGGTTGACGCCGAGCGTTGCAACCATGGCAAATGCGCAAAGAAAGCCTTTCATCCGATAACGCATGAACAGTCCTCAAGAGGGGAAGGAAGGGGAGGGGAGGTAGACCGGGAGGTCTGATTGGGAAGGCAAAACTATTCCGAGGGGGAGGGGCATTCAACCAGATCGCACCGGTCATTCTGTACAGAAAGGCCAAAAGCGTTCTTCTGGTGATTGGGAGTGATCCATTCGGTGTGGCTCAATCGGAGGGGCGGTTTCTGCCGTTGGTTGGGTTGCACCGAGGCAGGGGGCGTACGTGTCAAGAAGTGGTGCTTGGACGCGTGACGGCTTTGCCGATTTGAGACCAAACGACGGACGTTGAAACACATGCGTGCGCTTTCGAGGCCGGCTTGACGCGTGTTAAGCTATCTCCCCATGCGGCGGCACATTCGTCTGGAATCCACCCACGAGGAGTGATCGCGAGCGTTGTTGAACGTCTTCAGCGACCCGCTTGCGCCTCCTTCTGCTTCCTGCTTGGACGTCGAACGATGCCTTCCGCTGAAAGGACTTCCATTGGTATTTCGAGGGGCATTTTTGTGATCGTTAAGAAATCGAGTTTAGATCGAGACGATATTGGTTCTGACCAAAAGCACTCCCGGGAGACGCAGCAAACGTCCAGGAATCCCGTCGACGATCCCGCGGTAGATCTTCAGGACTTGATCCTGTTCCTCCGCCGCGACGCAGCGGACGATCCGATGCACTACTTGATCCGCAGCAACACGTTGTGTGACGGCGAGTGATCACAAGATGCGAGACGTTGTGTCGTTTTAAAAGAGGTACGTCGCTGGTTGTAGCCATCGTTCAGGAACGACATGAAGTAACCGCAATGGTTGGCTACGGATTGGTTTCGCCAGCTGCTGCTTCTCGGCTTCGGTGTGGAAGCGGTTGATCGATGCCGTCGACTCCCCGTTTGCCAGAATGCGATTCCAAAGACCAGAGCTTTGCGGTGTGGTCCCAGCTGCCAGAAGCAAGTTGTCGATCATCGGGAGAGAAAGCCACGCTGTGAATGTGTGCCGAATGAGCTCTCATGGAGAACGTTGGCTGAAGTGTCCAACGCGACCAAAAAGACGACCAAGTGTTGGTTCCCTCATGGTTGTATTCGCGGAGCAAGTTGCAACTCGCGATTTCCCAGACGATGACCCAACCATCGTCGCCAGCGGATGCCATCAGTGTGCCATCTGCCGAGAAGTCAATTGAAATGACAGATCGAAATGGTCCACGTAGGGAGGGATTGGAACTTGAAGTTCTTGTGCGGTTTTCAGCCAAACGTGATTGGCGTTCACAACCGGTCGTCGCACCATAGGTGGACGCAAATCTGGATACGAGGGATTAGCACGACTGGCCGCTGAATTCCCCGCTGGCCGCGTTTTACGATGAAATTGGCGAAAGATCGCAAAATTTTCGATTGCTCCGCCCCAAGAATCCCGTTCGCGAGCCGAACAGTAGGACGAAAACCGAGCCGACCCAATGAAGGCTCCTTCTCGAACGCCAATTTTTGGGGATTGAAGTCCATGTTGAAGAAAGCCATCGTCGCCGGCGGTGCCGTCGCACTTTTGTCAAGTTTGGCCGTCGGTGTTCCGCTGGCCAGTTACACCCGATGCGGCGTCAGTTGGCTCCGCGATTCCGCCAGCGATGCCGTCCCCCTGGAGTGGGAACTGAAACGGGCCCGCCAAATGATCAGTGATCTGAAGCCGGAGATCACGGACAATGCCAAGCGGATCGCCTACGAAAAAATCGAAGTCGCCCGGCTGGAAAAACAGTTGAATGAAACCGAATCGCGTCTGGCGTCGGCCCAAAGCGATATCCAACGGTTGACCACCGACCTGGAAGGCGGCGACAAGTACTTCACCTACGCCGGCCGCACCTACACCTCGGTCCAAGTCAAAGACGATTTGAAGAACCGCTTCAAACGATTCAAGACGCGTCGTGCGACCGCAGACAAGTTGCAACAAATGTTGACCGCTCGACAGTCGACGTTGACCGCCGCCCAGCACCGCATGGAAGAGATGCTGAGTGCGAAGCGGCAGTTGGAAGTGGAAGTCGAAAATCTGCAAGCACGCCTGGGGGCACTACGGGTCGCTCAAACGGCCAGCGAACTGAGTTTGGATGACAGCCATCTGTCCCAGACCCGCCGCTTGCTGGATGAGATCGAAACGCGGATCGATGTGGAAGAAGAAACGATGAGCGTGGATGCAGAGTACTTTGGTGAAATCAACCTGGAGGATTCCGGCGACGAAGATCTGTTGGACGACATCGCCAATTACTTTGATGCCGAACGCGAACAGCCCAAGGCACTTGTCGCGATTCAATTGGACTGAACCTCCGGCGTCCGCGATTGAGAACGTTTTGCAACCAACAAGCCCCCGCTCGTCATTGCTCCGATGAATCAAGTGATCCGCCCAACGACCGAAGGCGCCCGAACGTCCGCGTGGCGTTTGTGGATCGATCGTTGTGGCGGATTCACCTTGTTGACCGGCGACCGGTTGACGGTCGGAGGAGCTCGTCTGGAAGGAACCACGGACGTCCAGGTCCGATCGGATTGGCGACGCTGCGAAGGGACGTTGGTTCGCCGCAACGGCGATTACTTTTGGACCGCAGAAGAGGCCCAAAATATCAGCGCGCAAGTGTCTGGCGGGCGGGAATCCACAGGGACGCTGCTCCGGTCGGGGAGTGTCTTTCCGATTACCGGTTCGGCAACGTTGCGGCTCTCGCAACCGTCACCACTTTCGCGATCAGCGGTCCTTTCGCTCGATCCGCCCCATCGATTTGACCAACATGTCGATCATGTGTTGTTGGTGGACCAAACAGTCTTGATCGGTCCCAATCCGGGCGACCACATCAGCTGCACCTCGGTCGACACCGCCGCGGTCCTGGTGTTTCGCGACGGTCAGTGGCGGGCGAAGTTAAAGCCCGCAGCGGCAGCCGGGGGACCAGGGCAGAAGACACCGTCGCCGATGGTCGACCTTGTCCCGGGCCAACGGATTTCGCTGGGAGATCTCGACATGATGTTGGAAGAAGCATGAACACTCTCGTCCCCGATCACCGCACCCTCGCTGGCCGAGACATGAATGAACAACCGATTGACGCGTCTGACGATGTTGCCGCCCCGAACAGCGGGCATCCGGTCGCATCACCCGACGGCAGCAAGGTGAGCCGAATGAAGTGCCAGGGACGAAAAAACGGACCCGGATTTGCGGCAAAGTTCTTCCGGTCCTGTCAATCGAATTCGCCCGGCAAAACACGGGAATCGGCTCAGGGACGCCCCCAAAATCCGGATGACGGAGCGGGGAATGGGGCTAGAATGCAAACTGCGTTCACCGAAACCTCACTCGGATCGCCGCCCGAAAACCGATCGATGTCCTTTACGTTTTCCCCAGGATCGCAACCGCTGCCGCCGTACACGATACGGCGTGGGGTCGGCGTGGGTGGATTCGGCGAAGTCTATTTCGCTGTCAGCCAGGCGGGCAAGGAAGTCGCACTCAAGCGAATTCAACGTAACCTGGAGATCGAACTGCGTGGTGTGTCGCAGTGTTTGAATCTGAAACACCCCAACCTGGTTTCGCTGTACGACATTTGCCGTGACACCGACGGCGGATCCTGGGTGGTGATGGAATACGTTTCGGGGGCGAACCTGCGTGACGTGTTGGATCGCAACCCGGACGGATTGCCTGAGGCCGAAGCGCGACGCTGGTTCGCCGGGATCGCCGCGGGCGTGGCACACTTGCATAGCGCGGGGCTGGTGCACCGCGACTTAAAGCCCGGCAATATTTTCGACGATCTGGGCATTGTGAAGGTCGGCGACTATGGGCTCAGCAAGTACATCTCGTCCTCCCAGCGGGGCGGCCACACCGAAAGCGTGGGGACGTTTCACTACATGGCCCCGGAGATCGGACGCGGCAAATACGGGCGCGAGATCGACGTTTATGCGATGGGGGTCATGCTGTACGAACTGTTGACCGGACGGGTGCCGTTTGACGGCGAGAGCTGTCACGAGATCATCGTCAAGCACCTGACCGCACTGCCCGATTTGACCGGCGTCGCGTCGCCGTATCGCGAGACCATCCTGGCGGCCTTGGACAAAGACCCGGCCAAACGACCGGCGACGATTGCCGAACTGGTGGCTCCGTTGGGCCTGTCGGTCGCCGACGCCGTCGCGATCCCGACGTTGGTGAGTGAACCGTCCAGTGAACCCGTTCATGCGGTGACTCGCTCGGAAGCACATCCGGTGAACCCCGGCGTGTCGCAGCAGCCACCGCAGTCGGAACCTGCGTTGGTTGATCCCGTCGTCGGCTTGGCCTATCCAGAAGCTTCACCGGCCCCGATCGCCGCCGATGAACCGCTGCTGCGGGCGATTCGCACGTCGGCGCATGATCTGCGTCGCTGGTGGAAGTCGCTGGAACAATCACCGCGGTCGCGGTTCTGGATCGGTGCCTTTCTGGCGTTCGTGTTGTTCATCAACACGCACTGGTTATTGCCGGCGTTGTCGATCCTGGGGGCGTTCTACGTTCCCTATTACATCATTCGGCAGATGGTGCTGCATTCGAGCGAACAACCCAGCTATGCCAAGGCCCACCGGATTGCATCGCAAGCCGGGTCGCCCGCGCGTCCGCGGACCCGCCAAGAATGGCGAAGCGAAGTGCGGCACTTGCTACGCGCCAAGCACAATCTGGTACGGCTGGCGGAATTGAATACGTCCTGGATCGCATCGTCGTTGACGGTGTTGACCATGGCCGTTGCCGCCGGCGTGATCGGACTTCGCAGCGGCGACGTCAGCGCGGTGGACGTCGCGCCCTACTTCTGGATGGGATTGGTCGTGCTGGTCGGTGCACAGGGGATCTTGGGGTTGGGGAAACTGTGGGAACGCGATGAAGGCGAAGGCTTGCCGCGACGTTTGGTGTTGGCGGGCGTCGGTGCCGGCGTCGGCTTGTTCGCCTATGCGTTGAACGAGTTCTTTCTGTTGCCGCTGTTGCCCGGCGGCAGCGAACTATTGGGCGATGAACTGCCACAAGCGCTCTACCGCGAAGATTCGACCATCCGTGCGGCGGGCATGATGGCCCACTTCGCGTTGCTCTTTGGCGGCATCCGCTGGTGGAAGTCCGTCGATCCGCTGCGACGCACGCGGTTGAGTTTGTGGAGCGTGGCGGTCGTGTGCGTGGCGGCTTGGGGCGTCCATCAGTTGATTCCGGTGCCACAACCGGTGGGGCTGTTGGTTGCCGGCGGACTGGCCATGGCCACTCAAATGTCGGCTCCTTGGATCAATCCGCGGATGTTTGCCGCGAACCCCTGGCCGAAACGCAATCGCCCCACACCACGCCATCTTCGGGAGGCCAACGTATGAGAACGCTTTTTCCTGCGGCTTCGGCCTGCTTTGTTGTCGCGTTCGTCGCTTCGGTCGGGCTGGCGGAATCGTCCATCGAATCGGTCACCGAGCGTGGTGACGAACCGAAACGCGCCGAGTTGTCGGTGGCACCGATGGACCATGTCACCTACCCCGATGATCGCCCCAGTTGGATCGAAACCGAACCCGACCTTCAATCACCGGTGCATCGCTGGGTGGTGACGACCAGCGGGGCCGAGACAATGGAGTTGTGCGAAGCGGAATTGGAGGTGCTCAAGCCCGCCGCGGTCGCGTTGTACATCAAGGAAACGACCGGATGGATTTGCGACGATGCGCTGTTGGACCCGCAGTGGATCGAAGACGATTTGGTCGATCGACGGTACGTCGGCACGCTGCAAATGGGCGATCGAGAATTGAAGGAAATCGCGGTCGAGTTGACGTTTGATGCCGACGACCGAAAACGAATCCGACGGGCAATGAATAATGCCGTGGTCGGCGAAAGGATGCGGGCCACGGCAGGCTTGTTCGCGCTTGGAGTGATCGGGCTGTGTTTCTCCGGAGGCGTGCTGGGGATATTCAGTCGTCGTTACGGGGCGTGAGGGCCAGGCGGAGCCTGGGCTGCGCAAAACCGTTCGACTCGCAGGGCGATCCAAGGCCCGCGGCTAGCGCCGTCGGCTCATTAAGTAGGTGCCATCGGGCGCCAGCCTACGGGCCTCCATCGCCGCAGACTCCAGATATTGCCCAGCCCAGGGGGAGCTAACTTTAGGGGCTTTCAAGAATCAGCTGTTAGGTGTCAGGTGGCGCGCACGCTCATCATTCTGCCCTCCCTCTGCTCACTGTCACCGAATTGGCGAGGCATCGTGTCCGGGTGGCAAGGTAGGAAGATTTTGGAGGTAAGAAGATTGGGGCATTTGAATGGGGGCGGCCTGGGAGGCCGGTGCGACGCCCCGGAAGGGACGTCGTACAGGAGAACGAGACGACCCGGAAGGGACGTCGTACAGGAGAACGAGACGACCCGGAAGGGACGTCGTACAGAACACGGTACGGAAGGGATGTCGCACGAAATGGGGGCGGTTTGCATGGTCAGGGCGAGCGAATCATGCGATTTTGCTTGCCGGGACACCTGCGGTGGGATGGCTGATCGGGTACATCGGTCTACAATCTCGGGGAAGCGTTCCCTTTGGTGATCCCCCCATGGCAGGCCGCAGAAACGATGATCATGACAGATGAAATTGCCCCCGTTTACAACGCCGCAACGATCGGCGCGGACAGTATCCTACTCGTCGATGACACGCTGATCCTGCGTGATCGGCTGGCGATGGCGTTGCGGCAACGCGGCTTTCGCGTGCAAACCGCCGGCAGCTATGACGAAGCGGTCGAGGTCTACCATCATTCGCCGACCGACTTAGCGGTGTTGGACCTGAGAATGCCGGGGCGTTCGGGATTGGATCTGCTCCGCAAATTGCTGCAGATGAACCCCGACGTTCGAATCATCATGCTGTCCGGTTTCGGCAGCATCCCCGCTTCGATTGACGCGGTTCGCGCCGGTGCCGTCAATTTTCTCAGCAAGCCTGCCGACGCGGACGACATCTTGGCGGCATTCGCCCGCGGCGATGAACCTTCGGTGCCGACCGGTGAGGTCAGTTTTCCCGCCCCGTCGCTGGCTCGAAACGAGTGGGAGCATATCCACCGGGTGCTGTCGGATTGCGGCGGCAACATCAGCGAGGCGGCGCGTCGATTGGGAATTCACCGGCGGTCGTTGCAACGCAAGCTGCGTAAGCGTGCCCCGGAAGATCCGGCCAGCCCGGAAGTTGTCGAAGACGACGATTTGGATTGAGCCGGGGAGCGTCGCAGGGCGACTTCGGAGCGACCGCCCGGAAGGGCCGTCGTACAGGGTGCGGGGGGCGTCGCAGGGCGACTTCGGAGCGACCGCCCGGAAGGGCCGTCGTACCTTAGAGCCAGATTATTTGGGCAGCGTGACGTTGTTGAATTGGGCGTCTTGCATGATCGTCTGGAACTCGAACGTTTTCAGATTCATCAGGATGCGTGGGGAACGCAATTGACCTCCTTTGCGACCGTCGGGCCAGGTTTGCCGGATGAACGCGCTTTGGCCTTGGGTTCCTTGCACGTTCAGCCAGGACTTCTTTGATTCGTAGGACACGCGTGTCGCGGTGCCTTCGATCAACCCCCTCGCTTCGGTGTTGGTGCGAACGACGACGCCACCTTCGGCGATCATTTCCCAGGGCGTCGGCATCCCGGGGATGCTGCGTATGTCGGCCGGTGTGCCGGGGGTAACGCCGAATTTCAGTTGTTGGCAATCCATCGTCATTTCGCCGACCGCCAGACGTTCCATTTGTGCAACGTCGACGACTTCGTCCCACGACGACAGCTTCTTCACCCCGGTGCGAACGCCGCCGGAAAACGCCAACGTTTCGTGTTTCAGGTCGCCGCGCATCGCTTCGCGGAACGTCAGGTGAACGCCTTGCAGCACCATGCCGCCGAGGTGATCGGTTTGGGCGGCCTTGGGGGAGAGCATCGAGTTCTTCTGGTCCATCATCATCCAGCCGCGGTACCATCCCGGACCACTGCCGAGCAGTTGACCGCCCTCACCCGGAGAGAAATCCAACCGGCCAGCGGTAATGACATGGACGGATTGTGTGGTCAGATCGGCAGCCCGCTGTTCGGCCCGTACGATGACTTCCTGTTGTTCCGTCTGAACCAGGCTGACGGTGGAAAGTTCTGCCGACGCCAGGGACGATTGGTCGTGGAATGCGATCGGATTGGCCAGGGAGAGTTGCATTTCTCCACCACTCATTCGAGTCAGCCAGGGATCGGTGCTGTTGATGAATTCCGAGTCGATTTGCACGCCACCGGTCAGCAGCGCCACCTGGCCGTCGAATTGCATGTTGCCGCCCCAACGACACAGTGGCGGGGACGTCCAATTGATGGAGGACACCGATGCGCCGGCCCCCTTTTGGGCCGGATCGTCCGGCGAAGGTTCGGCTTTACGCGACAGTAATTCGACGGGGACCTTCATTTCGCCTGCCCCAGTGACCTGGACGACGTTTTCGTTAGGCCAAACCTTGATCATCGGGCCGACGAAGTAGCCGCTGCCCATCTGCAATCGAGCCGGGGAATCGGGACCACTGCCCAGTTGCAGGTAATCCTGGCCGGACGCCTGTGCGACGGCATTGCGTTGCAACCGCATCGTTTGACCCGCCATCTGGACCGGCAAGGTCGAGGTGCCCGCATTCATCTGGTGCTTAATCAAAACGTCGCCGACCACACTGACGTCTTTGGGTTGAATGCCCGCCGGCGTGATCAGTAATTCGGCGCTGACGTGGTCGCCCGAAAGCGAGGGACGCGGACGCGCGACGGGGGCGCGAAGCTGGCGCGAGGCGACCGGTTGATTGACAAAGCTGGCCAGTTCACCGGGCGACCTGGCGGCAGGGCTTGCGCCCGGGCCGCCGGGGGCGGGCAAGATCGCGCCACTGGACTTGGCCGCCGGAGCTCGTTTGCCGTAATCGGCCGACGGCTCAAAGAACAGGCTCAGCCGATTCATCGATGCGAGCAGGTCGTTGGAATCGATGGTCACCGAATCAAACGCGTGAAAGCTTTCCGGCAACAACGTCATCGTCCGCGTGACTTGCTGGCGTGGTTGTGTGATCGGCCTTGGCAAAGCCGGGTTGATGCTTCCGTCGTCGGGACGTTCGATATAATGCGGTTTCAGGGTGCCTTCGACCGATCCGGCGCGGGCGACGCCGCCGTCGGACAGACGGGCTTGAAGATCGCCATCGATTTGAAAACGCAGCTTACTCTGCTCACGCATTTCCTTGACCGCGGTGACGGTCGCCTGGCCGATCGGTTGCAGCTTGAAGTTGTCGTTCCAGCTGACGTCTCGCAACATGATTCCCGGGTCGTCGATCGAGACACGCCCGTGACCTTGGACGTCGATGACTCCGATCGTTTCCGGTGTGTCGGGGTTGAACTGGTAGGCCAAACGGGCGAGGGTGGCCTGAAGGTTGCCACGCCGAATCGTCACATCGTGGGCGCGGTCGGGTTCGGGCGCGGCGTCGGCGATCAACAGACCGCCGACGGAATCGAAATCGATTTCATCGGCGGTGAGATCAAAGTCATAGGACGTCAACCGGATCCGAGCCGGACGTCCGGTCGCATGCACCCGGTCGATCCAATCCAGCGGTCCACGTCGAACGACGGATTGGTTGGCCGGGTCGCGCAAGATCAGATCCAGGGTGTCGCAGGTGAACGTGTCGATGGTTTGTCCGCGAACCGTTCGCACCATCGTGATCGAATCACGCAATGACAATCGGTCTAGGGCAAAGTCATAGACAAGTCCGTTGTTGCATTTGATCGAGACCTCGCCGTTTTCGTCCGCGGCTTCTTTCGTCCCGATCCTTCGCGGTCGGCCAGTATCCTTGGCTGGGACGCGAACATTGGCGGGATCAATGGCAGGGCCGTTGAGAGGAATCCGCAGTTCTTCCAGGTAGACCAAATCCATCCGGTCCAACAGCGTGGCGGCCGTTTCCGCCTTGGTGGCCGAAGTCGCCGAGGCGGCCAGGTAGATGGTCAAGTCGCTGCCCCGCAATTGGGCTCCGGCGACTTGCATCGTGATCCTTTCGGTCGTCCAAACCTTTTGATTGTCGATCCGAACGTTGCGTGTCTTGACCGCCAACGCTTCGCTCGGGTCAGTGGTCCCACGCCGCTCGATTTCGACGTCTCCGATCATGCGGCCCATCTTGATCGGCGGTGCACTGCCGCCCATCATGTCCAATGATTGGGCGAACTGAATCTCCGCTCCTTCTTTGGCGGTCAAAACGATCGGAGTCGCGGCGGCGTCGTCACTCAAGCCACGTCCGACCACGATCGTCAACGGTTCCAGTTTCCACTGGTCCTCGGAAATCTGACGCCAATTTTCGAACAACAATGCACCGTTGCTGGTCAGCAAGCGTTTGCAATCGCCCAACTGCCAGGCGTCTTCGGGAAAGACGTCGGCCAGATCTTCCTTCAAGTCGACGCGTTGTGTCGGCGGGCGAGGTTCGACGCGTGCGACATCGGGGACGGTCAGCAAACGGATCGCCGCGATGCGATACGCCGACGCGCACGATACCAGCACCGCCAGGGCGATGAAGTAGTTTCGCACATTGCGGCTGACCAACGTCATCTTCACGCGTCCTCCGCCGCCGACCAAAGTTGCTTGGCACGCAACAATCGTTCGATCGCTTCTCGTACGGCACCGTGGCCGCCGGGGGCGCGTAGGATCCAGTGCGCCGCCTCTTGCACATCGGCTGCCGCGTCGGCCGGGGCGACCGCCAATCCGACTCGCTTCATGACGGGCAGATCGGGCAGATCGTCACCGATGTAACACACCGACGAAAGGTCGCAGCCCCAGGTCGGCAGAACTTCCAACGCACGCTGCAATTTGTCTCCGCTGCCTTGGCTGACATGACTGATGCCCAACTCCACCGCACGACGCTCGACCATGGGACTGTTGCGGGCCGTGATGATTCCGAACGGGAACCCGGCTCGCATCCAACGTTTGATGCCCAAACCGTCGCGGACATGAAACTGTTTGGTTTCTGCACCGGCCGAGTCATAGATGATTCGTCCATCGGTCATCACTCCGTCCACGTCCGACAGGATGCAGCGGATCGGCTGGGCGAGCGAATGGTCGCTGGCAGAGGAGTCTGGCATTCGAACTGGGATGACCGGAGGAGGGAGTTAGCCGCGAAAAGGAATCGTCGACGGCAACGACAAGGTGTCGGACTCGGGCGTGATCTCGCCCAGCGCGATCAGATCGGTGATGTCGAGCATCCCGACCGGACGACGGTCCGAATCGACGACGGGCAACTCGCTGATACGAAGCTCGCTGAGCAGGCCGATCGCGTCGCTGAGCAGCGTTTTGGCTGCGACACAATGCGGATCGAGAGTCATTTTTGCCTCAATCGGACCGTCCAAGGCTTCTTCGCAGCGGGATTCCAGAAGCCTGGCCAGATCGCTGTCGGTAAAGATCCCCGTCAGTTGGCCGTCGTCATTGGTCAGCATGACGGCACCGCTGCGACGTCCGGAAATCGAACAGGAAACCATGCACTGGCGAATCGTGATCGACTGTTTGGCGACGCGGCAGCAAGCGAGCGGTCGCATCAGTTGGCCGACGTTGGCTAGTTTTCGGCCGAGCGCGCCGCCGGGATGAAACTTGGCGAAATCGCGTGCGGTGAACTCTCGCAATTGACTCGCCAACAACGCCACCGCATCGCCGACCGCCATCATCACCGCCGTGCTGCTGGTCGGTGCCAGCCCATGCGGACAGGCTTCGGCATGACGCCCGTAAACGACGCTGCAGGTCGATGCGGCTGCGAGCGGATTGTCCGCGTCGGCGGTGAACGAAATCAGCCCCGCTCCCTGTCGACGCAACTGGGACGCGATCTGCGTCACTTCTTCGCTGCGGCCTGAATTGGAAAACGCCCAGACCAAGTCATCGGGTTTGACGCGGCCGAAGTCGCCGTGGACGGCTTCGGTCGGGTGTAGAAAGTGGGCCGGTGTTCCCGTGCTGGCGAGGGTCGCGACGAGTTTCTTGCCGACCAAGCCTGCTTTGCCGACTCCGGTCACGACGACGTTTCCGCTGCAGGCTGCCGTCAATTCCGCCGCCTCGACCGCCGACGGTCCGATCGTTTCGGCGGTCCGCATCAGCGCGGCGGCTTCTCTGGAAATGGTTTCACGGATCGTCCGCAGCCGCTCCAAGGGCGTCTGAGGGGCTTTTGACCCGCCGCCGCCCGGCGGCTTCGGGGTGCGATCTGGCGGCAGCGGCAATGCAGCAGACACGGGGGATCCTTCCAAAAGAGCGTGATTGATCCGGTGTTCCCTACCGGACGCGCGCCCTGAGCGTCCTGTGATTGGTCGCCCAGCGGCATTCGTAGATCCTAGCCAAGATCAACGAATCAGTGAAAGGTCAGAGTTCCGCTAGCAATTCCTCGATCGTCTCACGCATCTGCTGTTCCCCCGGCGTGCCTTTCCAGTTCATTTCGCCCTGCCACCAACGGCGCAAAAAGCCCTTTTTGTCGATCAGGTAGACGGTCGGCCACATCGTGTTGGACCATTGTTTCCAGTTCGCCGACGCCGCGTCCATCAGTACCGGGTACTCGATCTGTTCGGTTTTGATTGCGGCCGCGACGCGTTCGGACGAGCGTTCAGCAGGGGTTTCGGGGGTTTGAATCCCGATCACGACCAAGCCGTCGTCGGCATAGTCGGTGTGCCAGCCGTTGTAATGCGGCAGGTTGCGTCGACAGTTAATGCACTGGAAGGCGTAGAAGTGCACTGCGACGACCTTGCCTTTTAAATCCCCCAATTGGATCGGCGAACCCTGCAACCAGGTCGCTCCATCGTCGGTCAATTCGGGTGCCGAGGGATAGATGCGTTTGACGGCGGAAAAATCAAACGACGGTCCGGTCAGCGCGCTGAGGGTTCGTTTTTGCTGATTGGTCAATGCGTCGACGACCGCCTTCTTCTCGTCCGCTTTGGCCGTATTAATTATTTTCGCGGCTTCGGCGCTGGTCAACTGTTGGCTTTGCAGCTGTTTCTGGACGTCGGCGACTGCTTCGTCTGTTTCTGTGAAAACTCTGTACAACGCGTCGCGTTCTTGCTGTGACAATCCCAAAGCCGTGGCGGTTTTGTCACGCACGATCATCCGTGTTCCGAGAGCCTGATTTTGCAGCTGGTCCAATCGCTCCAGTTGTTTTGAATCCAGGAATCTGGTCAAAGCATCGTTGAGTTGATCGGTCAATTGGCTGATTGCCTCGATCCTCTCTTGAGCCGGAAGAATACGGGCGCGGAACCATGGCCCATCGATCGGCTCCAGGGCGGCGAAGACTTGGCGGATCTGATCTTCCGACAAGTCCAACTCCTGATGAACCGCATCGTCGCGCACCATCTGCAACAGTACCGGTTGCGTCTCCGGCGGCGGAGTCTGGGCGGACGCAGCGCACGGCAGAACGCTGAGGAACACGACGACAGCGACAGCTTTGACGGAGATGGGCATGGGCGGACTGCCGTAGGCACGTAGGAGGTGAAGATTAAGGTCCACTTCTGAATGGCGATGTCCATCCGAGAGTCCTGTCCGCCACATTCAGAGCGTAGCGGCAGCCGCCTAGGCTTTCACGGGTGGGCCTTGAGAGCGGAAACTCTTGGCGAGTTCCGCTACGACGCCATCATCGTCTTGGCTTTCTCGATCGATTTTTCCATGTCGTCGAACATTCTGCCGGCAGCTTCGTTGAAGACGCGACCGATCAGCACGTCGGTCAACGTCCCGCGGTGTTCCGGATGTTCTTTCATGAACCGACCGATGCTGAATTCTTTGGTGTAGAAGGCGTGCACGAGCTTCCGCACCCACATTGCTCCTTCCTTGAAATCCTCTGCCCACTCGGCGAGTTTCTCACCGGACAGGTTGTTTTCGCGCAAGCCCTGGACGACGGAATCGCCCGCCCGGACACCCATCTCGAGCGCGAAATAAACCCCGGAGGAGTAGACCGGGTCGATGAACCCAAAGGCGTCGCCGATCAGCACCCAGCCTTCGCCGGCATGTTGTTTGGTCATGTACGAGAATTCTTTGGCCGTCTTCAGGCCTCCCAGTCGCGTCGCGCTCTCCAAACGCGATTTCAGCCCCGGGCAGCGATCCAATTCCTCGGCATAGATCTGTTCCGGGGTTCCACGGCCTTTCAGCAAGTAGTCGTTGTCGCCGACGCATCCGATGCTGGTGATGCCGCGTGACAGCGGAATGAACCAGAACCACGATTGTTGCGATTCGGTTTGCAGGATGATTGTCGCGCCCGCGTTGTCGCCGTCGCCCCGCACCGCATCGCGATAATAACCCCAGATCGCCGCCTTCTTCAGGTCTGGGTTGACCTCTTTGAGTCCCAACTTATTGGCGATCAAGGATTGTTGGCCGGTCGCATCGATGACGACCTTGCAGTCGATTTCTCTGGATTGGCCGTGATGGTCTTTCACGACGACCCCGACCGCTTTGCCGTTCCCGTCAAAACGCACGTCGGTCACGCGGGTTTCGTCGTAGCAGTCGGCGCCAAGCTCGGCCGCTCGGTCAAACAGCATTTTGTCGAATTCACTGCGTTCCACCTGCCAGGTGTCGCTGCAATCACGGTCATCGTGTTGGCGGAAAAAGAACGGTGCCGATTCGGTGCCGCGGTGGGTGACGAATTGCACACTCTTTTTCACCTGCCAACCGGCGCCGCGAACACGATCGTTCAGCCCCAGTCGCTGCAGTGGCCAAAAGGTTTCCGGCATCAACGACTCGCCCACGTGGAACCGCGGCACACGTTCACGTTCGATCAACAGCGTTTCAAGGCCGGCCTCGGCCGTAATCGAAGCCGCCGATCCACCGGCCGGTCCTGCACCAATGACAACACAATCGTAGGCAGACTTCATCGTCAAATCAGTTCGTTCGTCTAGGAGGGAAGGGGGGAAGGGTAGATACACTGACGGCGTTGACTGAGCTTGTCCGTCGGAAAATGAACGACTCCCGGCGGCATCCGTGGGTAAAACCGCAGCGTCGGGCTCGCGACAACCGTTCGCCCGCATTCTAGCAGCTCGGACAGTCCTGGTCGTGACCGCAGCGCAGCCGAGTGACATCCCTGCTGATCTGAGTTTTTTCCTCGGATTACCTTCGTACCCGCGCAACATACGCGGGCTCCCTTCTCCACCGGCTTTGCGGGGGAGAAGGGTTGGGGATGAGGGGGCCAGCGATCCCGAAACGCCACGGACATAGGTCCCCGAACGGTTCAGCGGAATCCGCCCGTCGCCGGCCTCGAATTCGTCGGGCAACATCTTGGGTGTCACGCCGATTCCCCAAACCCATCTTTCCCGACAACCGGTCCAACACGTCCCGATCGAAAGACGCCTGGGGCAAATTGACGCTGCCCCGCCGCCCCCATCACCGTCCTACGTTTGGAAACGCGTTCCCCCCCAATCCTTTCCGTCATAGGGCCAGTACCGTGAATCGTCGCCACTACCTTTCCATCGCTGCGTGTTGCATCGCCTTGCTCGTGGTGATTCCCGGATGCGCAGAACCCACCGAAGGCTACGTGCATGTGGACAACGGTTCGGATGAATTGATTGTGGTGTTTGTCGATGACAAATAGCAGGCCAGGATCGGACCGGGCCGCTGCCGACGACTGAAACTGCCGCTGGGCGAGCGGCACTTCAAAGTCAAACGCGGCGACGAGGTGGTTTACGAAGAGACGCACACCTTGGATGCCGGCAAGAACTCGTTCCGATCCCCCACGTACGTCCTGAACCCTGACCGTAACAACCGCTACTGCGATGTCGAAGTGGTTTACCATGACGACGCATTCGGCGGACAAGATTTGGCCGACCTGATCACGATGATCTCCAACCCCAACCCGCAAGGCGACGCTGGCCAGAATGCGGCGGCGGAGGAAGCATCATCCGGCGGCGAAGGGGAAGGGGAAGGGGAAGGGGAAGGGGAATCGAAAGCCGACGCGGAAACCGAACAACAGCTGCGCAAGAAGAATCTCGCACTCGTTCGCCAGTATCGACAGGTCACGAAGCAACTGGTGGCCAAGGGCGACCAAGCGTTCTTTGAAATCCATCACTCCGGCGACCTGTTCAAACCACTGCCAACGATCGTCTACAGTCAACAAAGTGGCGACCAGAAACGAACCACACTGGCGCGAATCCCCAAGGTGCTTCACGACTACATCGCCGAAGCGGCCCGCGTGAAGCAGCCGACGGCGGAACAGCTGGAGCGATTGAAGATCGCCCATGAAGTCGCGATTTCTTACGTGCCCTTCCGTTGACCGAGGGCATGGCCCCACGGGCGATCTCGGTTTCGTTACGATCTTGAAAAACGAGACCCGATCCTCACGCAGGGAATCCGCGAGATCCGGCCATGGGGCAGCAACTCAAACGCAAAGAAAAACTTCGTCAACTGTTTGCCACACTCGCACCGATCAGTGCGTTTTCAAAACAGCAAGCGCGCGAACGTTGTGCCGATCTGACGCCCCAGTTCGTCACCTCGGCGCTCAAAGACCTGGTCCGCGAAGGAATCCTGGACCGCTATGAGTCCTCCGACCAGGAAACCTATGCCTGGCGAAACGCTCAGGTCCGCGTCGATCCGTCGCACTGGATCGATCGACAGGTCAGCGGCAATCAGGTCACCGCCCAACCCGCGCAGGAACGACCGCGGGAACGACTGCTGGCCGCCGGTGCGGACGCACTCAGCGACGCCGACTTACTGGCGATTTTGATCCGGGTAGGCGTCAAGGGCGAATCGGCGATCAAAGCGGGGCGACGGCTTTCCAAAAACTACTCGGAGAAACTCTCCGATTTGCGACGCAGCGGCAAAGACGAGCTGCGGAACATCAGCCCCGCGATCACGGTCACCAGCTACGCCGCGATCATGGCAGGGATCGAACTGGGCCGTCGCGTCGCGCGTCACGAACAGCTGCACCGCCGGGCCCACGCGCCGATCACCAGCACCAGTGCCGCGGTCGAGTTCTGTGATGATGCCTTCAGCGGGCTGGCGATCAGCGGCGTCCAGGAGGAGTTCCATATCGTCACACTGAGTACCAAGCACCTGCCGATCAACACGCACTTGATCACGCGTGGGACATTGGACGCCAGTTTGGTGCATCCCCGTGAAGTCTTTCGGCCGGCCATCCGAGACTCGGCATCGGCGGTCATCCTGGTGCACAACCATCCGTCAGGGGATGCGACACCGAGCCGCGAAGACCATCAGGTGACCGATCGAATGACCGAAGTCGGCAAGCTGCTGGGGATCACGGTTTTGGACCACATCGTCGTTGCGTCTGAAGGTTCGGTTAGCATTCGAGAATTGGGGTGAGCCCCACTCGGAGAACGGGTCAAGAACGACTATTCTGGTCGCCGCAATTGCCCCCTTCGTTCCGAGTGCTCTGTCAACGTTGCGGAGTCGGAAAGGGAGGCTCCTTTCCTTCATTAAATCTTCACACAAATGCGTCCTTGCCAAGCAGGTGCTGATCCGCGTTTCTTCGTCGCTTTCCGATGGTTGATCTGGTTGCCGGTGGCGATCGTTTCGTTCACCGGCGTCGTGTCGGCGGAGGAACCGGCGCCGGGTGGGCCGGCAAAACGGGACCTGGCAAGTGCCCAGCCTAAGGCGGCGCAACACAGCGATCCGATGTGTGAGCTGCAGACCCGATCGTCCGAGGGCAAGGTTCCCGTCTATGGACACTGGGGCGTGGATGCATCGAAGTACAGCAGCTGGACCGATCACAGCAACCGCTTGGTGCCCGTCTACACATTCGGGTTGACGCTCTCCGATTGGCGCGAGCGAGGCAGTGTGTACGCCGACGCCGATCGCTTGAAGGTGTTGGATCGGTCCGCGGACGAAAGCTCGGTGAATCCCACCGCAATGTACTATGACCAGGTCGACGTGTATCAGTTGCAGCAAGCAGCCATTGATGCCGGTTACAGCAACATCATCTTGATCCTCTTTGACGGCATGGATTGGCAAACGTCACGCGCCGCGGCGATCTACAAGACCGGACGCATCGCGTATGAATCGGGGCGTGGGACGGGGTTGGCGTTTCAAGACGACCGCCGCACGCAAACGGACTTCGGATTGCTCGGAACGAGCGCGGCGGCGGAGGATGCGACCACGGACGTCGACGCACAGCGTGTGATCAGCGTCAGTGAAAAAATGCACTTCGGATACGACGTCCGACTCGGCGGCCGAACACCTTGGGATGAGCACAATGGCAGCGGATACTTCATCGGCGCAGACCTTTCGCGGCCCCACACCGTGACCGATTCCGCCGCGTCGGCCACCACCTTGTGCAGCGGCATCAAGACATACAACGGGGCGATCAATGTCGCGCTCGACGGATCACAAGTCGTTCCGATCGCTCGACAATTGCAGCGGGACCAAGACTTCATGGTGGGCGTCGTGACCAGTGTTCCGGTCAGCCACGCGACGTCTGCCGCCGCCTATGCCAACAACGTTTCGCGAAAAGACTATCAGGACCTGTCCCGCGATTTGATCGGATTGGCTTCCGCATCGCACCGCAATGACCCCTTGCCCGGTGTCGATGTGCTGTTGGGTGGCGGTTGGGGAGAACACGAGGACGAAGACGAAAAGCAGGGAATGAATTTCGCGCAAGGCAACCCGTACCTGCACGAAGACGATTTGCATGCGGCCGACCTGCAAAACGGTGGCAACTACCGCGTCGTGCAGCGAACGCCGGGCAAATCGGGACGCAAGTTGTTGCGTCAAGCGGCCCAGGCGGCAGCCGACAACCAGGAACGTCTGCTCGGGTTCTTTGGGACCAAGGGCGGTCACCTGCCGTATGCGACCGCCGACGGAGGCTATGATCCGACGACCGACGTCAACGGTGCCGAGCAATACACCGACGCCGATGTGACGGAAAATCCGACGCTTGCCGACATGACCGAAGCGGCGCTGCTTGTCTTGGAGCAATCGATCGATGGGTTCTGGTTGATGATCGAAGCCGGTGACGTGGATTGGGCCAACCACGCCAACAATCTGGACAACAGCATCGGCGCGGTGTTGAGCGGTGAAGCGGCGTTCGTCAAAGTCATGGACTGGGTCGACGAGAATAATGCCTGGGACCACACCGCCGTGATCGTCACCGCCGACCACGGTCACTACCTGGTCCTCGACCGCCCCGAGGCCATCGCCGCCGCCGGCCGCGGCGAGCGCGAGTGAGTGAGGTCTGTTGAATTGATCTGATCGCGCGAGGGATCAGCCGTTTCGCGCCAGCGTACGGGCCTGAACCTCGCGTCCAATGGCACCTACTTTATGAGCCGACGGCGCTAGCCGCGGGCCTTGGATTGCCCTTCGAGACTTGTATGGCCCGAGGCTAGCGCCTACGGCTCAGTTTGTGATCGAAAGTAGGTGGCATTAGACTCGCGCCATACGGCTGATTGAATCGACCAGCCGTGGGCGAGTTCCACGCGCCGGAAAGCTCCCGTCACCCACCCGCCCAAGTGTCTCGCCCCTCGTCGGCCCCACCCCGGCGAACCTGTTAGACTGTTGCGTAAATACACATTGATCGACGCAAACGTGAGCGGTGAACCGTGGTGGACGTTGAATTCCGGTGCCCCAAGTGCGCCAAACGCTACAAGACCAGCGAAGCACACTCGGGAAAAAAGACCAAATGCAGTGGCTGTGGCGAGACGATCGAAGTCCCCTACCCGCCACTGGAAATCCCCGATGAAGTGACCGACGGAGGCAGCACCGTTTACCGCCATGAAGCCAGATCGCGCGAGTTCGAGTTGGCGGTCGGCGATGGAGAAAACATCGAACGCGTCGAGGCCCATATCGCAAAACATATCGGCGAAGTGGAAAGCGTTTGGCACGAGCTGATTTCTGACCTGGTGCACATCGACGTGCACTGGGTGAAACCCTCACCCGAGCGGCCGTTCCATACGCTGGTCACGTCCGGAATGAGCGATCGCCCGATGTCGCCTCCCGAGGGTGCCGAAGAGCTGGCGTATGCCGAGCTGATGATCTGCTTGCCGCCGGACTGGAAACTCGACGAACCATCACTGAGCGACACGGCGAACTATTGGCCGATCCAGTGGCTGAAATATCTGGCCCGATTTCCGCACGAGTACGAAACCTGGCTGTTTGATGGTCACACGATCCCCAACGGTGATCCGGCCGATCCGCTGGACGAGAGCACCAACTTTATCGGATGGCTGTTGACATTCCCGGCGACGACCGACGAAGACTTCATTCGGCTGAAAGTATCCGAGGAAAAATCGATCTACTTTCTCGCCGCCATCCCGTTGTACCAAAACGAGATGGATTTCAAATTAAAGTACGGGACGGAAAACCTGCTGAAACGTTTCGACAAAGCCGGCTACAACGAAGTCCTGGACCCGAATCGCAAAGACGTCACGAAAAAGCGATTCTGGTTGTTTTGACTCGGACCCCCACCACGAACACGATGCTTACACGACGACAATTATTGGCCAACTGCGGCACCGGACTGGGATCCCTGGCGCTTTCGGATCTGCTCGCCCGCGAAGCCGTGCCCACCGAATTGCACTTTCCCGCCAAGGCCAAACATGTCATCCACCTGTTCATGAACGGGGGCCCCAGCCAGGTCGACACGTTCGACTACAAACCCGAACTGAACCGCTATGCCGGCAAAACCGCGCCGACGGGAACGTTAAAAACGGAGCGGCCCACCGGCAACGTGCTGGGCACGCCGTTCAAGTTCAAACCGTACGGGGAATCAGGGATTCACGTCAGCGAACTGTTCGCCAAGACGGCCGAGCATATCGACGACATCTGTCTGATCCACTCGATGCGCGCCGATGTCCCCAACCATGAACCGTCGTTGATGTTGATGAACACCGGGGAGTCGCGGTTGGTGCGGCCCAGCGTCGGATCCTGGTTGACCTACGGACTGGGCAGCGAAAACAACAACCTGCCGGCGTTCGTGACCATGTGTCCCGGCGGCTATCCGATCAAAGAATCACAAAACTGGCAAAACGCCTTCTTGCCCGGCAAGTACCAAGCGACCTATGTCGATTCCAGCCACCGTCAGGTCGACCGGTTGCTGGAAAACATCCGCAGTGAGTTGGTGGCGCCAACGGACCAACGTCAACAATTGGACCTGTTGGCAAACCTGAATCGGCAACATGCTGCGGCGCGACAGCACGATGAACGCTTGCAGTCGCGGATCGAGTCGTTTGAATTGGCGTATCGGATGCAGAGCGAAGCGGCCGATGCGTTCGACATCACGTGTGAACCCCAGTCGGTTCGCGACGCCTATGGCGAAGGGGATTTTGCGCGGCAAACGTTGATCGCCCGTCGTCTGGTCGAACGCGGTGTCCGCTACGTCCAGCTTTACACCGGCGCGGGACAACCCTGGGACAATCACGATGATTTGGAAAAGGGGCATCGCCGACTGGCCGGTCAAGTCGACCAACCGATCGCGGCCCTGTTGGCGGATTTAAAACGCACCGGATTGCTCGAGGAAACCATCGTGATCTGGGGCGGTGAATTCGGCCGAACACCCGTCGTCGAGATGCCGCGTAAAGGCACCAACCAGGGCAAGTTGAACGGCCGCGACCACAACCACTATGGTTTCACCGTGTGGATGGCCGGCGGAGGCGTCAAAGGCGGACACGTCGTCGGGGCGACCGACGAAATCGGTTTCCAAGCGGTCGAAAACCGCGTGCACGTCCACGACCTGCACGCAACGCTGTTGCGCCTGATGGGGCTAGACCACAAACGCCTGACCTACCGCTACGCCGGACGCGACTTCCGCCTGACCGACGTCCACGGACGCATCGTGGATGAAGTGTTGGCGTAGCGATTGATCGATGGCGAAAGATCGTGAAGGGACTTGTGTCCCTCTCTGGAAAACGCCACGCTGTGAATGAATCCCCGTGAATCGCCATGTAAACGTAGCTACCTTCGCCAGAAGGTGGATCTCTGCTGCTTTCCACGCTCGCATCGAGCGTAGCTACGGCAGAATGATACAGGGCAGAATGATACAGGGCAGAATGATGAGGTGCGCGATCGCTGGCTGATTATCCCACAGGGGGCTATGGCAAGACCTCGACGGTGATCGGGTGTGAGGTCAGGCCGCCGTCGATGTTGGCGGTCAGGAAGAACGAGCGTTTTCCGGGGACGGCCGTCTTGTCGGCGGTGACGAAGAACTCGCGATCGGACTGACCCGCCAGAATCAACAATCCGTTCAATCCGATGTTGTCGACGTAAACGCCCTGGCTGGCGTTCCGCCCCGATTGTTCTTTGCCGAACGAGACTTCGTTTTTGAAACCCTCGCGTCGCTGGATCAATACGCGTGCCGAGACCGTTTCGCCACGAGGCACCTGCAGCGTCCAGTTTTCATGGGCGGCGATCTCGGCACCGGCGGGTTTGATCACCGAGATGACTTGCGCGGGACCGGGATCGAATTTCAGTTTTCCCGGCGATCCGGCTTTACGCTCGACACGTTTCTCGGCGACCATCGCCCAGGCCGTCAGCGTCGGTTCGATCTCGCCTTCCCATCCCTTTTCGTTAGGGTCGGCCCAGATCATTCCGGTTGCGAATCGTTGGCCGGCTTCAATGGTTAAAGGAAAGTTGCTGACCAACCGGTCGGGCAACCCGTCGATCTGGAACGTCACCGGGCCATCGTAGCCGTCGATCCGATCGACTTGCACTTGAAACTCACGCCCGGTCGCCGGATGCAGTGGTTTGGAGATCGTCTTGGATGACGGGCGAAAACCGGGCTCTGCCGGTCGAATGGCGAGCGCGTATCCGTAGTCGTCGCCACCTTCGCCGCGGGTGTCGGCGATGCGAACCGTGTACAGGCCGTCTTGGGGAGCGGTGAACAGCAATCGACTGTTCTTACCGGCCAAGCGTTGCGGATCGTCGTCGTTCTCGTACGTCACGTCAAACACCGGCAACCCGTTGGCCAGCGGTTCCGCCCCGGGCGGCAAGGGCCGAACGATGTAGGCCGGTTCGCCGAGCGCGTGCGTGGTCCCGCTAGTTCCAAAATACGTCCAGCGTTTCCCTTCGCCCGGATAGACGTTGAATCCCGAATCGGGCCCACGGGGATGCAGCTGCAGCCGAGTCACTTCGCCGGCCGCGAACAGGTATTCCCCCAGATTCATTTCCTCCCAATTGAACACGCGAAAGTCGCTGATTTGGTCGCTATCCTTGCCGCGAAAGGTGAAGTACGAATCGCGGACCGCCTGCAACCGGACTCTCAGCACCGGCTGATCGCTGTCATCCAGTACGGTGACGATCGGATCGATGCGGCTGTCCGACGTAGCGTCGGCGTCGATCGCCCAGACCTCGCCCTGGCCGGCCCGCCAACGATATCGGTCAGCTTGGCCGGCTTGCGCGATCGTTCCGTTGATCGTGACATTGCGATCGACGTCGATGATCTCGCCGTCAGGAGTTTGGGATCCGGCAACCGGGACACCGGACTGCCGCACCGCGTCACGCAGTTTGATTTCATCCAGTGCCGTCGGTTCCCCAAGGTCCATCAGAACGCGATGTAACTCGGTGCCAGATCGAGTCGTTTGGATCGAATCGACCGGCGGTAGTCTTCGGGCGACGATTTGACCGTTCATCAAGGCGATCTTTGCAAACCGGCTGTCCGGCGTGATGAACAGGTCTGTGCCGGTTTCATTGAGTGTTTCCAACGACGCGACGGGTTGCCAGTCCGCGGTGCGAATCAATTTCACATTTCCCGATTCGGAAATGGCGACAAGTGATCGGTCATCCGGCGCGATCGCGAAATTGACGATTCCCGTCTCGTCGATAAATCGCGTCGCCACCAGAGGATTGATGCGTGGATGAGTGGTCGAGCGCAGCCGCCATGCGCGCAGACGATTGTCGGCACTGACGGCAACAATGAATCGACCGTCGTGCGTGATCGCGACGGCATACACCTCGCCCTCGGGTTGGCTGAGTGTGTCCAGGCGGATGCCGTTTTCGACGTTCCACACCTTCACAGTTTCATCGGCGCAGGCACTGACCAGCACGCTGCCGTCGGGGGAAAACGCCAGGTCGAAAATCGCGCCGTTGTGGCCGGTCAATTCGCGGACCACCTCGCCGGTCGCCACATCCCACAGCACGATGGTGCGGTCGTAGCCGGCGGTGGCCAAGTGCGATTCATCCGGCGAAAAGGCCGCCGCGTAGAGCGTGTCTTTGTGTCCGACAAATTCCCGAATCAGATCACCTGATCCTGTGTCATAGATCGCCGCCCGGCCGTAGGCTCCGGTCAGCCCCGACGCGACCAACAGTCGTTGGGCGTCCGAAGAGAAGGCGAGTGAGTTGATTTTGCCCAGCTGTTGGTCGCGGATCTCCGCTGTGACGTTTTCATCCTTCAACACTTCAATGCGACCAAACATCGCACGCGCGGATGATCGGCCGTCGTTCGAAACGGCGATCGCAGTGACCGGGGCGGCGACTGAGGGGGAAGGTTCGATCGACGGGGTGCGAAGCGTGCGCCGGATCGGCAGGTCGCCTTCGGGGCCGGCCGCGCCCTGTTCGATCCAACGCGACAGCACGTCCAGTTCGTCTTCGTCGGGCCCCTCGGCGTCGTCGGGCGGCATCACCGGTTCCAGTTTGCCGGTGATCATCAACAACAACCGGCTGCTGGCAGGAACGCCCGGCGTGACGGCCAATCCGGAATCGCCACCCTTGGCCAGTCCGGTGTAGGAATCCATCACCAAACCGCCTTGGGGATCATCGGCGCTGTGGCATCCGACGCAGTACGTTTCCAAGATCGGATAAACGTCTCGCGCAAAATCAATGCGTCCAGTCTCAGCGCGTTCGGCGGCGATCCCCGCGGTATGGCAGGAGACGATCCAGACGATCAGCCCGATGGAAAACAGTCGCAAACCCATTTGATTTTCTGGCCAATGGAGGTGTGTGGAACCCAAGCGGCCATTGTAACCATCAAGGACGTGCCGGGCCTTCTCGCCCCTGGATTTCGTTTGAATGATTTCGGCGGAAGGGACTAATTTGGCCCCTGATCAAGTACGAAGAAATCTGCCGTCCAATCAATCTCTGCTGCCATCCACAGCAGGGTCCCCATCCCCGGACGGATCGAATTCAACGGAGTTTCAAGCGATCGAAGGTACGTTTCGCGGCCACGACCGTCGTACCGCAGGTAGTCCAGCGACGCGATGCCGTCGTTTGTAACATCCAATTCCTGATCAAGGTCGAAAAAAGTTTGGGCGGACACGTTGGATGCCGACCCGACGACGATTCCGACGGTGATGATCAGCCCCAAGATTCCCTTGGAAATCCGATTTCGCTTGATGGACATGAATTGCTCTCCGATTGGCTGGCCAGCGGACTGGCTGAGACGGTTGGCGTCCGACACGATGGCGGACGCGTTCAGCAATGACTAACCGGCTCGGCTGGGGTTCCTGCGCGAGATCGCCCAAGAAAAAGATCTTTTTCGCGACTCTGAACGCAGGCTTTTCACCACTGACGGCTTCGACGCGATCATCCAGCCAGGGTCAGTGATCGGCCACCAAAGCGTCAAAGCCCGCTCGGAGCCGTTGATAGACCGGGCCGGCGGATCGCAGCGGGGATCCGTCGATCGAGTTGGCGAACCAGAGTCCGCAACTGGTGCCGGTCAACAGCACTTCGTCCGCGGCACGCAACTCGTCGGGATAAATCCGCCGCTCTCGCCACGGAATGTCCAACGCATCGCACAATTCACGCACGACATCCCGCGAGACGCCCTGCAAGACTTGATCGTCGGGAGGCGAAACCACCTCGCCGGCATGGACGATCAGCACATTGGCGATGCTGGTTTCGGTGATCGAACCGTCGCTATCCAGGAGGATACCGAGCGACCCGGGGTTCTGTCGCGTGGCCTCTCGATCGGCCAAGTAGTAGTGCAACCGACAGCGGACCTTGATGTTTCGTGGCCAGCACTCGGCGGAAGGCTGCCGGACCGACGTGACGATCAGCGGGCTGCCGGAATTGATCCGCCGCTGCATCAAGGCCGAATCGATCGGGTACAGATCGATCACCAGGGTCGGTGATCCGGCGATGCCGGGGGACGCGAACCAGAGGACGCCGAACTCGTTTTGAGTCTGCAGCCAAGCGTCGTTCCGCCGAATCACTTCGTCGATCTGCTCCGCAAGTTCCTGGCGGGACGGCAGCCCCGTGATCGCCAGGGCGTCGGTGGTGTGTTGCCAGCGGTCGAGGTGTCGGTCGATCTGGAACAGCCGACCGTTGTAGACGCGGACGCGTTCGACGGCCGTCACCGCCTGGGTCACCGCCGGATCCCGCATCGGGATACAGAGCTTGTCGCCGGGAATCCATTGGCCGTTGTGATAGGCCAGACGCACGGCACGGGGCACCTGGGGGCGATCGGAATCAGAAGCTGATGGATCGGATTCCATTGATCAGTCTCGCCATATCGATTCCGGCATTGCATCCGCCCTGGTAGTAGTCGATCTCCGAGTGTCGCAGCTTGACGATTGAGGCACAGTCGCGTGATCGAACCGGTAACCGCGTTCCATCGACACGCGACGCAAAGGTCGTCGGCCCGCTGTAACCCAACGCGGTGTCGCGACGGATCTTTTCGAGCAACCAATAGCGTTTCAGCACCACATCGCGACGGTTGTACAGCAGCACCAGCTCGTCCATGTTCTTGGTCGCACACCGGTGGTACCCGTTGCCGCCCAGCCATTTCGATTCGATTGCGGGGGCGACCAAACCGACGCGCACGTTCGCACCGACCAACGGTGGGTCGGGCAAGGCTCGCCCGGAAAGTTTTCCTCCGGCCATTGCATGAAGTGCTCCGGTGGCGACCCGCGCCCCAAAGCTGTACCCGATCATCGCCATCGGAATCGAGGCCTGGGCGTGCTGACGCAAGAACGAAGCCAAGTACAACCCTTGCGCGTCACAGCGGTCGGCCTTGAGCCGAAAATCCTTGACGCCGATCGTCTCTTTCTCGCTGGGCCAACTGTAGATCATCCAGTCGATCCCGCCGCGGCCGCCTCGCATTCGGATCCGGTTGCGGATCATTGTCGATCGTGAGACGACGTCGGTGGCAGGCATTCGATTGCCATGGATATAAAACACGACGGGGCGATCCGGCGAGAGAGACGCCAAATAATCACCGTGCTGGATCTCGCAGGGGGAACCCGAATCGATTCGCCAGATTCGAAACGGAATGTCGACCAACGGGGCGCAGCATGCGTTGGCGGTCAGGTGACGTGTCGAGACGAGAAACACACGGTCGGATTCGCAAACGCACACGTTGTCGTCGGCGATGAAATCGGCCGCAGCGGAGCAGTCGTGATCGCACGTTGACGTCAACGTGGGTATCGCGGCGGGTTGATCCGGTGTCGCCCCGTCATCCGTGGACGGGGCATCAGAATCCGTGGACAGGGTCTCAACCGCTGCCACAGCGCCATGGGTGGGGACGTCGGCTCGGACGACAAACGCATCGACGCACAGTGCGGTCGAGGCAAGACACACGAGCAACACGAACATTCGGATTGACGGGAACATCCGCATCATCTGGCTTGAGGTGGGATCAAAGGCGGGTGGGTGAGACCGAGCGTCTGATCAGACGCAACAAATTGTTGCAGAAAAAAAACGATGTTGCGTTTGCACATCATTCACAGCGTCCTAGTTTTGTGTGGTTCTCGATTCGAGGCCAACGAATACGCTCCCTGTGCCAATCGCGGAAACTCCAATGAACAATCGTTTTATTCTAGTCGTAATGACCGCCGTTGTCGTAACGACGACTTCCGGCTGCACTCCGTTCCGAAACTTCTTTTTCGGTCGCGGAGCACAGTGCGGGACGTGCACACGATTGCCCACGCCGTTTCGTCGACAAGCCGCTCCGCAGGCGGCTCAGCCGACGTGCAACCAACCGCTGCCCGCACAGCCTCGCTATGCGCCTCAGGCGAGCGTCTACGGCTGTAACCCGAATCCCTGTGCCACCGGTTATGCCCCGGCGGGGCAGACGATGAGGGCCTATCCGGCCGATCCCTACTGCTGTGGATCCGGATACGCCGCCGGCGGAATCGTCGACGGGCAAGGCTACGTTCAACCCTACAGCGGCGTTTGGCAACCCGCCCCCACCGACGCCCAAGGCTATCGGACGAACTACATGGGCTATCCCGATCTCGGATACCGTGTGGACGAAGACGGCAATCGGATCGTTTACGAAGATCCGCTTCCGCCCGGTGCCCGAGCGGTCAACTGACACCAGCGACAATCGCACGAAACGCAAGCGGGTGAGACGGGCACGGGGATGCTCACACGTTTGCGTTTCGTGCATTTTATGGCTCAGAGTTCCGTGTACGCTATATCAGTCATATGATTCAGTAGCGTGGTAGCGGATGTCACCGGGACGATCGGCATGACAACGCGCTCGTGCCAGACGCGACGCGTGAGCGAGGGGCGATGCATGACTCCTCGTTCACGATTCGGGCTGGCATAAGCCGATCACCGAAACCGATTCCACCTCATCGTACCTTCTTGCCGGCATTAAAATGCGAACTGACGAATCGATTCTGCGACGACAATGGATGAAGAAGTCGTTGGTCTTGAGCGCCGCCGCGATCGGCTCGGTCGAGCTTGCCGCAATGCCGCGGGCGAACGCTCAATCACTCGTCTACGAAGACCAGCCGATCACGCACTGGCGGATCGGACTGGTGCTGACCACACCGGTGACCTGCACGAACGTGTTGGCGACGTTTCCGATCCCCACCGATTGGCCCGAACAGACCGTCACGGTGCGAAAACAGAACATCACTCCCCATGTTTCGCGTTGGGAGATCCGTGAGCTCGGCGGTGGGACCAAACAAGTGGTCCTGCAGATGCCCCGGGTCACCGCCGGATCGACGGCCGAGTTCACGATCGAAGTCGATATCCAGCGGTCGCGGATTCTGCCCCCGGACGATACCTCGACCCTGGTGATCCCCAAACGACTGTCGCGGGACCTGAGGCTCTACGCCGGAAACAGTCCCTTCATCGACGCTTCGCACCGATCCATCCGCGAAGCCGCCCAAGAAGTCGAGCAGATGGATGCCGACAGCGATTGGCACCGTGTCGAACTCGCCTATGACTACGTCCGCGACAAAGTGCAGTATGTCGAAGGCGACTTGAAAAACGCCTCGGTCGCCTTGAAAGAGGGCAAGGGCGACTGCGAGGAAATGACCAGTTTGTTCGTGGCGATCTGTCGCAACCTAAAAATTCCCGCGCGGGTCGTCTGGATCCCCGATCACTGCTACCCCGAGTTCTATCTGGAGGACGCCGACGGCAACGGGCACTGGTATCCCTGTCAGGCCGCCGGAACCCGCCAGTTCGGACGCATGGACGAAACACGCCCCGTGTTGCAAAAAGGCGACCGCTTCAAGGTCCCGGAGAAGAAGACACCGGTTCGTTACGTCTCGGAGTTCTTTCGCTGTGATCGCAAAGGCAGCGGTACCCCCAACCCGACCTTCATCCGCGAACGCCTGGACGCCTGACGAAAAAGGGGACGGAGGTTGAAAACACGAATGAACCCCCGTCCCAAATGGCACGGGCTTAGTGAGCCGACGGCGCTAGCCGCGGGCGTTGATGCGCCTATAACACGGCGGTAGGGCCCGAGGCTAGCGCCTACGGCTCAGCGTATCGGCTTATCCCCGTGCCATTCACCCCCGTCCCCTTCGATCGGGAAGTGGAACTCGCTGACGGTTTCTCCGTCGACCTTGTGGTGGCGGAGGGTCAATCGCGGTTGTTTTTCCTCGCCGGTGTAGTTCAATTCGCCGGACAGGAATCCGCCGGCGACGCGTAGGAATCGGTGCTGTGGACGCTCGTCGCCCGGTTTCCAGCCCAATTGATGTTTCTCGCTTCCCGGGCCACAGCCGAACTCCCAGAGATCGGCGTCGGAATCAAAGGACGCGTATTGCCAATGACGGTCGCCGCACAACACGATCACGTTGTCGATCGTCGCCAGCTTGGCCCGGATCTGGTCGCCTTCGTGCGCAAAAATCTCGTTGGCGTGATTGTCTTTCTTGTTCGCGCGGTCGGGGCCGACGACCGGCGTCGGGCTGCAGATCACTTTGAATTTCGCCGTCGATTCCTCCAGGGTCTTGAACAACCAGGCTTTCTGCTCTTCCCCCAAGATTGTTTTCTCCGGTCCATCGGGCATCGAATTGGGGCTGCGGTAGTCACGTCCCTCCAGGAACCAGACCTCCAGATCGCGGCCCCAGCGGACGTTGGTGTAACGTGGCTTCAGCGACGGGAATTGTTCCTCGTTGAACAGCCGGACGCCCTGTTCGAAACTGACCGAGCCGTAGCTTTGGCCCGCCCAGCAGTCATTCTTCAACGTGTCGTGGTCGTCCTTTAAAAAGTAGCTGGTGGTCCGGCTGTAAAAGTCACGATTGCTGGGCAGGGCAAAGATCCGGCCCCATTTGAAACGCATCAATTCAATCGTCATTGCCCAGGGGTCGGGTTTGTCGTAGTACTCGATGTCGCCGGCGTGGACGATGAAATCCGGCTGCATCTCGGTCATCACCGGATAGATCTTGTGCCCCTTCATGCCGTCGTCGCGGCGGATGAAGTCATGGCAGGTCGTGATGCAAAACTTGACGTCCTTTTTCGCATTGACCTTGGGTGCAGTGCGAAACGCACCGCGGACGACCGCTGTGGTTTCGTCGCGGTCGAGTGATTGGGCTTCGATGATGGCGGCGTATTGGGTGTCCGGTTTTAGTTCCTCGAGTTTCCACTGGGCCGTGAAATCACTGTCCGGTCCCGTCGTGATCCAATCGGTGGTCTTGGTGGCATAGCGTTGTTTGCCGGGAAAGTACATCAGCCGAACGCGACCTGGCGCTCCGGGACACGCTCCCAACATTTGCGACAACGTTACGTCTTCGGGAAGTTGTGCACCGAGCAGCTTTTCGGGATCGGTTTCTTTGGACAGTTTGGACGCCGCTTTGGTCGAAATCGAAACGAACTCCAAGCCATCGGCGACGAAATCGGGGCGCGCGGTCGTGCGGGTCCAGATCACGATGGAATCCTGGTCCGCCCAACTGTTCCGCATCGCGTTGCCGAGGAACGGGCCCGATGCGGCCGGCGGTTCGATGTCAGCCGCATCGACCTCCAGGGCGGCAAACTGAAACTTGCGGTACGACGCTTTGCCGCCGTGATCGGTCAGCATGATGCGGTCACCGGCCTTGGGGCTGCCGAAGTCCTTCGCACCATAGAATTTGCTCAGCGCGATCGTCTTGTCCCAGCTGGGGCCGGTCGTCGTGGCCGAGGCAACCAGGTGGCCGTTCAGGTAATGCTCCAATCGGTTCCCCCTGGCGACCACGCGCGCCTGATTCCACTGGCCGATCGGATGCAGCGTTTTTTCACCCGCTGGTGCGACCAAATCATAGATCGACGCCGTGCTGCCTTTGTCCAGCTTGGTCGGAGCGTCGTCGATGATCTGGTACTCGATTCCCAAGAAGCTGTTGCTGAACAACGCTTTTCCGAACTTGCGAACGCGGTACTTCAATCCCGTGTTCGTTTTCTCTTGAATATTCCATTCCCATGACAGTTCAAAGTTTGGCGGAAGCGGCCGGCTGATCAGACTGCCATTGCCGCCCCGTGGGTTGACCAGTCGGACCTCTCCGTCGGAAAACTCCCAACTTTCGCCGACCGGTTTTCCGTCGATCGTCTCCCAGAAATCGGCACTGGAAAAATCAATGCCGTCGCCGGCAACCGCATCGCCAACCGGGTTGTCGTTTTCCGCGAGGGCGACGGAACTGGTCAGCAATGCAAGAAGCGGTGAGAGCAACAACGCCGAGAAGTAGCATCGAGTCAATCGAATCATGGAGGGTTGCGTGGGTGGGTGTGGGGAGTGCGTGGGAACACGGGACAGCAGGCGGGGCTATACTTTAAACCATTCCCACCCCACGCGTGTTCAACGCACCTTCCCCGTTTTTCTTCCCTTTGGCAGCCCACATGTCCCACCAATCGCGTGTTCGATTCGCCCCGATCACACTAGCACTGATCACACTTGCACTAATTCCTGTCCCCCGCCTTTGGGCCCAGGATCAAGACACCGAATCCAAGATGCGCCGCGCCGGTGCTTCCGTCGAAGTCTACAAAACCACGGAGGATGCCGAGGGGCAAGCGGTTTCATTGAATCTGTACGTGTTCCGGCCACACGACCACAAGCCGAGCGATCGGCGTTCGGCCATCGTGTTTTTCTTCGGCGGCGGCTGGAAGAGCGGAACGCCGAACCAGTTCACTGAGCACTGCAAGTACCTGGCGTCGCGCGGCATGGTCGCGATGACGGCAGACTACCGCGTGTTGGAACGCCAAGGGACCAAGGCGGTCCAGTGTGTCGCCGACGGAAAATCGGCGGTCCGCTGGATCCGCGAGCAGGCGGATCGATTGGGCATCGACCCGAATCGGGTCGTCGCCGGCGGAGGCTCGGCGGGAGGCCACGTGGCGGCATGCACCGGCGTGATCGAGGGGCTTGATGAATCCGGCGAAAATAGCTCGGTCAGCAGTCGGCCCGCCGCGTTGGCGCTGTTCAATCCGGCCGTCGTGTTGGCCGGGATCGACGATCGGCCGCCGCTGGATCCGGAAAAAGTTGCCGGCCTTCCCGAACGGATGGGCACCGACCCCAAAGCTCTCTCGCCGATCCATCACGTCGGCTCGGAAACGCCGCCGGCGATCATCTTCCATGGCAAAGCCGACTCCACGGTCCCCTATTGGACGGTCGAAGCGTTCTGTCAGGCGATCGAAAAGGCCGGCGGTGATTGCGAACTGGTCGGATTCGATGGCCAAGGACACGGTTTTTTTAACTATGGTCGCGGTGATAATTCAAGCTACGAATCAACGATCCGCCACTTGGATCGGTTCCTCGTGTCACATGGGTTCTTGCAGCCCGCCTCATCCGACGACGCAACATCCCTTTCGACGATCGATTTGAGTGATGATACCGGCCGCCAAGTGATCGTTGATCGCGAAGCCGGACAATACCTCGGCCATCCGACGACGTGTTTGTTGGAAGACGGCAAGACGATGTTGTGCGTGTATCCGAAAGGGCATGGCCGCGGCGGCATCGTTTACAGACGCAGCGACGACGGCGGACGGACATGGAGCGATCGTTTGCCCACGCCCGACAATTGGTCGACGTCCAGGGAAGTGCCCACACTTCACCGCGTGATCGGTCCCGACGGCACCAAACGCATCATCATGTGGTCGGGGCTCTATCCGGCTCGCCTGGCGGTTTCGGAAAACGACGGTTTGGATTGGAGCCCGCTGAAGCCCGTCGGCGACTGGGGCGGGATTGTCGTGATGGGCTTCGTCGAAGCGTTGCGGACGGGAAAGGGGCACTACCTGGCGATGTTCCACGACGACGGGCGGTTCTTCACGGAGAATGGAAAACGAACCGGTGTTTTCACGCTGTATCAAACGCGCTCGACCGATGGCGGTTTGACTTGGTCCACCCCGGAATCGGTGTATCAGTCGAGCGACGTTCATCTGTGCGAACCCGGTTGCATCCGGTCGCCCGATGGGAAACGGCTGGCCGTGCTGCTGCGAGAAAACGCGCGGCGCAAGAATTCCCACATCATCTTTTCCGATGACGAAGGAAAATCGTGGTCGGCGCCGCAGGAATTGCCACTCGCGTTGACCGGCGATCGCCACACCGGAAAGTACACCGCGGACGGTCGATTGTTCATCAGCTATCGTTGCCAGTCACCCATGCAAGACCGAAAGCATCGCCCGTTCGAAGGCGATTGGGTCGGTTGGGTCGGCAGCTGGGACGATTTGGTGGGCGGGCGTGACGGCCAGTACTTCGTGCGGTTGGGCGACAACACGAAAGGCGCCGACACGGCGTATCCCGGCGTCGAAGTGTTGCCGGACGACACGATCGTCACAACCACCTACGGTCATTGGACCAAGGGCGAACAGCCCTACATCTTGAGCGTGCGTTTGAAGCTGAGTGAATTGGACGCGTTTGCTGGATCGAAGTAGCAACGGAGGGGAATCGGGATTCCGCGAGAGGACCGGCTTCGGAGATCAGGCTGAATTGGCCCACGGATGGCAAAGCGTACCCACGGATTCCCGGCTGAATGACATCCGTGGGTACGCTTTGCCATCCGTGGGTTTCTTTTTTGCGATGTCACTCAGCGTTTCTCACCGAGGCTGCCCATCATTCTGCCCCGAATCATTCTGCCAATTCGCTCCCCGCATCAATCCACGACGTTATTCGTTCCCTCAAGTTCGTTGAGGGCGCGGTTGGTCACGCGGACGCGGTACTTGCCGTCGGAATTGAAGCCTTTTTGGTACTGCAATCCCTGCCGCATCTGGTCGATCACCGGCAGCGCCTGTTCATCGATTTCATCGAGCACGATGGCCGCCTGCAACCGTTCCCACTGGGCACCGGTGGTCATCTCGTGGATCAAGACCGGCAGCGCTGCCTCGGGCAATTCCATTCGGCACAACGCCCGGGCCGCCGCGGTGCGGACGGCCGACGAATCATCGGCCAGCAACTGCGTCATCGATTCGAAGGCGGCTTGTTTTGCGACCGTGCCCAGGTTGCCGATCCCCGTCGCCGCCCAATATCGGATGGCGCTGTCGCCGTCTTCGGCGGCATCGACCAGCGTTTTCAAGGCCGACGGACCGCTTGAAGCGGCGACCGCGATCTCACCAAGCCGTTTGTTGTATCGATCCGCATCGACCTGTCGCAGGACTGCGTATTCGCTTCCCAACGATTCGGCTCGCTCGGCAAGGATCGCTTCGGGGATCAATCCCAGGTCCCCCGTGTCGGCGATCCACCGGGTTTGTGCATCACGCATCCGTTTCAACACATCCGCGTAGGCATCGTCGTCGGCCAAGTTGTGGATTTCGTGCGGATCGGCTTCGCAATCGTAGAGCTCTTCGACCGGTTTGGTGGGCGAGAAATAGTATTCGGCCGCCGGCGGCAATTGACCCGCGTCATGTAACCGTCTCAGCTCGCGCATCGTGGCGCCTTTTTCGCAGGTGTTGATGTATTGGTAATAGCTTTTCAGCGGTTCAAAGTTGCGGAGATAACGGAAACGTTTGTCGCGAACCATTCGAATGATGTCGTAGCGTTCGTCCATGCGGTCGCGTGCGCCGAACACATATTGCCTGGGCGCCGGCAGATCGCTTCCCAGAAACGATTGTCCTTGAACGTACGAGGGCAGGTCGAGACCGGCGAGATTCAAGACGGTTGGTCCGAAATCGATCGAGCTGACCAGGTCGTCGCAAACGGTCCCCGGAGTTCCCTGGTCGTCGACACGATACGCCGCTGGAATGCGAACGATCAGCGGGATGTGTGTGCCTGATTCGTACAGCCAGCGTTTAGCTCGTGGTAATCCGACGCCGTGATCGGACCAGAACATGATGATCGTGTTTTCGTACAGGCCGTCGTCCTTGAGCTGCTGAATCAACCCGCCGGCCCAATGGTCCATGGCCGTGATCAATTCGTAGTTGCGTTTCCAATCCTCGCGCGTGATCGTTGTGTCGCAGTAGTAGGGCGGCAGTTGCAATTTCGCGGGATCTTGACGTTGGTCGTCGGTCAACACCTCGGTCACATCCAGATACTTGCTTTTTCGTGCGATGCCCGATTCATGGCAGCCGGTGAAGTTGAACACGGCGAAGAAGGGCGTGTCATCATCGCCGCGGTCACGCCAATGGGCCTTGCCGGATGAAACATCCCATGTGTCGGCGGGCGTTTTGAATTGGTAGTCCTGCTTGGAATTGTTGGTGCAGAAGTACCCGGCGTCGCGCAGGAATTTTGGGAACGGATGGATCCCATCGGGCAGCGTGGCCGTGCAACGCATGTGGTGCGTCCCGAGTGTCGTCTGGTACATCCCTGTGATGATCCCGCTGCGGCACGGCGCACAAACTCCGGCGGTTGTGAACGCATGGCTGTAGCGGACACCTTCGTCGGCGAGTTGGTCCAGGTTAGGCGTGATCGCATGCTCGTCCCCATAGCACCCGAGGTGCGGGCTGATGTCTTCACACGACAGCCAAAGGATGTTCGGTCGGGGCGGCGCGGCGGACGCCAGGGTTGAAAGGCAAAGGAGGGAGAAGCAAACGGCGAGGGGGCGAGTCATTTGAAAACGTTTTGTCGGGGAGGAATCAATGAGAGGGTTCGCACGGGCGTCCGGCGTATCAACCGGGCGCGTTACAACGTAGCTACGCTCGCCAGAGCGTGGAAAACACGGGTATCCACCTTCTGGCGAAGGTAGCTACGTCGGGCCGGCCGAGCGTCCGTGCTCGGGTGAGACGCTGGCTGTTGCGATCCGCCAAAAAGACGAGTAATTAAAAATTAACCGGTTCGCTGCCGGCCCGCGTCAGCAGTTTCTTGAAGACTTCGGGATCGATGGAATTGGCGATGAATCGGACGGCTCCGTCACCCATCAGCACGTGAAAACCACCGGGGCGGTTGTCGCCCATTTTCGCGAGCGGATCGGATGGATCGATCTGCAGATCCGCAGGTTTTGTCCACGGCACCGCCGCTTGGGCACTGCTTTCGATCGCCATGATGGTGTTGGACGTGCCGTCGGTGATGTCACGCATCCTGATCTGCCCGGAATCTTCGAACATCATGCCTTCTCCTTGAGGTACCTGGAACACGGTGTGTCCGGGAGGCACGATCGCACTGGGGTCGCCATAGGTTCGAGGCATTTGCTCGATCAGTTGGCGGTTGTGGGGGCTGTCCCAGGGTTCATCCAGATGGAACTGTTCATAGAGTTGCTGTTGTTCGATGTAGGGCAGGATTGCGACGCGCCAACTGAGCAGAGGATTACCGTTGTCGTCACGGATCGCGCGATCGGGAAACGTGTTGTAGGTCGCGTGGTAATTGTGCATTGCCAGTCCGATTTGTTTGAGTTCATTGCTGGCTTGCATGCGTCGGGCCGCTTCGCGGGAGGCTTGGACGGCTGGCAACAGCAATCCGACCAGGACGCCGGTGGTGCCGACGTTGCCCGAGAGTCTGACGGTCACGATCTTTCCGCTTCGCTCGGGCCGCACCATGGCAGCGACCTGCGTGCCCAGGCGTTCGATGTATTTCGCCATCGCCTGGTTGACCGGATCTTGGCCTTGGATGTTCTTCATCATTTCGCTGGTCGCCATCATGCGGCCGAAATCGATCGCCTGGTTCAAGACGTTTTCCAGTTTGGCAGCGGAGTCTTCATCGCGACCGACCGCCGAAATCATTAGCGAGCCGGACATCGGGGCGTAGTCGATGTTGATGTACAGTGCATCGGCGTACTCGGCGAATTCCGTCAAGTCGCGAAGTGGCGGAGGAAGTTGACCGGCATTCTGTCGCAGCAGCCCCGTCACCAACGGGCGGATTTGTTGCATGCCGGCCAGCAAGGTCACACCGTCTCGCCGCGTGATCCGCGACGCCAAACTGGGGACTTGACCCGTGCCGTCTTCGCCGGCAGCCAACATCTTTGTCAGATATCCGCCAGAGCCGACCAGAATGGTGCGTGGTCCGGCTTGATGCAGACGCACGATCGGCGGTCGGCGACTCTCATAGACCTCCAGCCCGTCGACTTCCTTGGCGTCGAACTCATTCAAGATCATCGGGTTGAGTTGATCGATCGTGAAGTCGGTGTTCAATTCGATTGCCGCGCCCGCCTGGGGGCCCATCGGGCCTGGCATCCCGACCACGACTTTGATGTCGTCGATGTTTAGCGGGTCGACACCGACGTATTGCAATCCCGCGGCTTGGGCGACTTCGATGGGCGCCAGTTCCCACTCGGGTGAGGTGAGGATTTGTCGCGGCGAAAGGTAGGCTGCGGCGACGGCATCGTCGGGGACATACTTGGTGGAAAGTTTCTCGGCGGTTTGTGCCCGCGTTGATTGCGGTGCGAGCAACACAACTCCACACAGCCAAGTGGCCGTGATGGAACACAGGGTCTTGCGGGAAATCATGGTGGTCTCCGAGCGTGGGGAATGGGGCAGGGACAATTCTAACGAATTCCCCAGTCACGGTTGTTGCTGGTGTGCCGCTGTCCGACCCAATCCATCGCATACCGGACAACGCTTGCTGTGGCGATCGAAATGCACGAATTACAAGCATGGTTGCTGCAACGTTTAGCAATCCTTTCACATCTTCGCATTGCATCGGTCACCGCATGAGACCTTTTTTGCGGCAATCGGATCTGCAAATCATGGTGTTTTCCGCGGCAGGCAAAAAACGACGCCGGGATTGTCTTGGTTTGGTACGGCGATTGCGGAAGTCCCGACCAGCGAAGCACCGAAGTCAGCTGGTGTTTTGAGCGATCAGACAACAAGCGGATGCGCATGCCGGCGTTCCGACTTTCTTTCCCCGCGGACTCTTCCGCAACGCGAGCCTTTTATTCGCGGCTCGAATCACACCTTGCAAGGACTACAAAGATGAGCGTCTTTCGTCGTGATCCATTTGACCCTGATCAGTCGCTTGAACATCAACATCATGCCGGGTGCATGCATGGGGCATCGCCGGTCGACGGTGCGGATGGATCGCAAGGTGAGACGCCGCAATGCTCGTCGACCAGCTGCCACGGCGAGCATGAAAAAGCGATTTCAACCGAAGATGCGATCAGCCATGCCGTCGAAACCGCCGTCGTCAAGGCGATCTTTGGCCAAAGCGATCTTTCGCGACGCAAGGTGCTCGCCGCCGCAGGAGCAGGCGTGGTGGCGGAGATTGTTCGCGGCATGTTTCCGTTGGACACGGCCAAGGCGATGGCGATGGAGGTCGGCAAAATCGAAAAGCCGGATCTATCGATCGGGTTTATTCCGATCACTTGTGCGACGCCCATCATCATGGCCGAGCCGATGGGATTCTACGAAAAACACGGGCTGAACGCCAAAGTGCGACGGGCCAGCGGTTGGGCGATGGTCCGCGATTGGGCGATCACCAAAGAAGTCGACGCGGCGCATATGCTGTCCCCGATGCCGCTGTCGATCACGCTGGGAGCGGGATCACCCAAGGTGCCGTTCTACATGCCGGCGGTGGAAAACATCAACGGCCAAGCGATCACGCTGGCCAACAAACACAAAGGGGTGAAGACCGCCAAGGACATGAAGGGATTCCGGTTTTGTGTTCCCTTCGAATACTCGATGCACAACTACCTGTTGCGATACTACCTGGCCGAAGGCGGCCTGCATCCCGACAAGGACGTTCAAATCCGCGTGGTGCCGCCGCCGGAGATGGTCGCCAATCTGAAAGCCGGCAACGTCGACGGCTATCTTGCGCCTGATCCATTCAATCAACGTGCGGTTTACGAAAACGCCGGCTTCATTTTCAAACTTTCCAAAGAGATTTGGGAAGGGCACCCCTGTTGTGCCTTCGCGATCTCGCAGGAATTCGCCAAGACCTACCCCAACACCTTCTTGGCCCTGTTCCGTTCGATCGTCGATGCAACAGCCTATGCCTCCGATAAATCTAATCGCAAAGAAATCGCCAAAGCGATCGCACCGCGAAACTATTTGAACCAGCCGGTGACCGTGCTCGAACAAGTGCTCACGGGACGTTACGCAACGGGAATGGGAGGCATCGGCAACGTGCCCGATCGAATCGACTTCGACCCGATGCCTTGGCATTCGATGGCCATCTGGATTCTGACCCAGATGAAACGCTGGAAACACGTCGATACCGACTTTGACTACAAGACGGTTGCCGAAGAGGTCTATCTGGCGACCAAGTGCAACACGTTGGCATCGGAGATGGGCTACGAGGATCGGACCGAAACGTACGCCAAACACGTGATCATGGGGAAAGAGTTTGACCCGGCCAAACCCGACGAGTACTTGGCCAGCTTCCCGATCAACAACCTTTAATCCCGACAAGCGAAACAGAGATGAATCCTAAAACCTGGCGCTTGCCGAGTGATCCCAAGTGGTGGCAAGCCAAAATCTTAAGCGTGGCCATCCTGGTCGCCTTGCTGGGCGGTTGGCAGTACGCAACCAGCCGAGCGGCGTTCGATCCCACGGGAATGAACGAAGAAGAATTGATGTTGCTCGAATTCAACGGTGACATCGTGCTGAATGATGCCGGCGAGTACGTGTACAACGAGGAGAAGACGAGCGGAGTCCCGGGCCCGCTGTTGGTCGGCAAAAAGATCGTCGAGGAACTCTCCAATCCGTTTCACAAGAACGGAACCAACGACCACGGCATCGCACATTTGATCTTTTACACGGTGACTCGATTCAGCATCGGGTTTGTGTTGGCCAGCATCGTTGCGATCTTGGTCGGCGTGGTCGTGGGGCTCAACCCGGTCATTTTCAACGCCGTCAATCCGTTCCTTCAGGTGCTCAAACCGATCTCGCCGTTGGCGTGGATGCCGTTGCTGTTGTACACGGTGCAAAAGCCGACGTTGACCGCGATTTTGGTGGTGTTCATGGCATCGCTTTGGCCGACGATCGCCAATACTGCATTCGGATTGGCATCGATCGACAAGGATTACCTGCGGGTGTCGCGGATGCTGGAATTCGGATGGTTTCGACGGCTGTTCACGGTGATCTTGCCGGCCGCGGCTCCGGCGATCGTCGCGGGACTGCGGATCAGTTTCGGGTCCGCCCTGGTGGCCGTGGTGCCGGCCGAAATGTTGCTCGGCGAACTCGGCGTGGGGTACCTGACGTGGATCGAGTGGAACAACTTGGACATCGCAGGTGTGTTGTTTGCGATTCTTGTCGTGGGCTTTGTCGGTTTCTTGATGGATGCCCTGTTCTCCAAACTATCCAAGGCGGCCAGCTATGCAACTTGAAATGCCGACAGCAGAACCCGAAGCGGCTTCCGATACCCAGAGCGACCAGTCCAGCGACGGTCAACTTTCGGTCCGCAACGCATCAAAGTTCTTTCCGTCCCTGACCGGCGGCGGCGAGATCTGCGTCTTTCGAGATGTCTCGCTGGATATCGCCAACGGTGAATTCGTTTCGATCATCGGTCATAGCGGATGTGGCAAGAGCACCTTGCTGAACATCATCGCCGGGTTCGATGAACCGACCTCCGGTGACATCCTGGTCGACGGCAAACAGGTCCAGGGGCCGGGGTTGGACCGAATGGTGGTTTTCCAATCATTCGCGCTGATGCCTTGGATGTCCGCCTTTGACAACGTGCGTGTCGCCGTGCGGTCGGCGTTTCCGTCTTGGGACGCCAAGCAAATCGCACAGCACACGACTCGCTATTTGCACCTGATGGGATTGAGTGATATCGGAAAAAAGATGCCCGCGCACCTGTCCGGCGGAATGCGACAGCGCGTCGGGCTGGCCCGAGCGTTTGCCGTGCAACCCAAGGCATTGTTGTTGGACGAGCCGTTCGCTCAGATCGATGCCCTGACACGCGGCTCCATTCAGGACGAACTGATTCGCATGTGGGACAAGGCCGGGGCGACCGTCTGCATGGTCACTCACGACGTGGACGAGGCGATTCTGTTGAGCGACCGCATCGCGTTGATGACCAACGGCCCCGAAGCCCGCGTCGCCGAGATCGTCGAAATCAACATCCCACGACCGCGGACCCGCGAACAGTTGATCGAATCGGAGGAATACATGCGGTTGCGAACTCGCATCCTGCGTTTCTTGATCGATCACAACCGTCGCCCCACGGCCATGGACGACACGGCGCACGCGATGGACGCCTATCCCCATCGCGACGAGACATCGCACGATTGATCGCCACCCAGTTGATCGCCAAGCAGTGTTTTAGTTATCCCCCCCTCGTTTTCTCTCGGAGATCTCTTTATGACCACGATGACAGAACCCATGCCGACACTCGAACAAGTTGTGACCAAGATCGAATCGGTCAAGGTTTCCAAAGGTCTGACCTGGGCCGAGCTGGCCGAAAAAATGGGGCAAAGTCCCGTTTGGGTCGCCGCCGCACTTTCGGGACAGTGCTCCATGTCCGCCGACGATTGTGCGTCGGTCAAGGAGGTGTTGGAACTGTCCGATGCCGAATGCAAGGTCTTGCAAGGTTACCCCTACCGCGGATCGCTGACACAAACGGTCCCCAGCGATCCGTTCGTGTATCGCTTTTACGAGATCATGCAGGTCTATGGGATGGCGATGAAAGAAGTGGCGCAAGAAGAGTTCGGTGACGGGATCATGAGCGCCATTGATTTTTCGATCGACGTCGATCGTGAACCGGATCCCAAGGGCGACCGAGTAAAAATCACCTTCAGCGGAAAGTTCCTGCCCTACAAAAAGTTCTAAGTGATGGCGATACCGCTTCCGCCGCCGACGTTGAAGTTGATGCTGGTTGACCAGTCCAGCCAGCGTCGCGCGATCCTGGAAAAGATCCTTCGGGACAACGGGTACACCAACGTCTTTTCGACGTCGGGGCTGGATGATTTGTTCGATCTGGTGGCGACCGTCAAACCCGACGTCGTCCTGATCGAGTTGGACAGCCCCCGGCGCGATACGTTGGAGCAGTTGCGGGAGATACGGCAGCGCCAACCCACTCCGGTCGTCATGTTCGCGCAAGACCAAGACGCGCAAACGGTCCACGCCGCTGTCGACTCGGGCGTTTGCGCCTACATGGTCGACAGCGTCGATCGCGTCAAAGTCAAACCGGCGATCGATCTGGCGATGGCGACCTTCGCGGCCTATCGCCGGCTTCGCAAAGAAGCCGACAAGTATCGTACGCAACTGGATTCACGCAAAGACATCGACCTCGCCAAAGCCCTGTTGATGCGGCACCAACGTCTCGGCGAAGGCGAAGCGCACCGCATGCTTCGAAAGATGGCGATGGACAGCAATCGCAAACTTCATCACGTGGCCCTGGAGGTCATTTCCAGCTACAAGGTCTAGGCTTTGTCCCTCATCCCGTAGCGGAAGCCGCGAAGGCTTTCGACTCGCAGCAGTCCACACGGGAAACGCCGAAATTCTTGGCGAATTCCGCTACCACATACGACCCTTGCCGGGTTGAGGAACAAAACCTAGCGGACCGTTCTGCCAAGCACGACCACGCTCGCATGGACGATGGCCCTTCCGGGCCGTCGTTTTTATGACCAACTGCCTGCCCGCTTTGTCGATCTATTTTGAAGGCGGCTGGCTGGTCAGGGCGACCAACGCCTCGGTCGCGCGGCCTTTTTGATCGTCACGCAAAATCAAGTACTGATCTCGGCCGCCTTCGACGGGCTCGAAGGTCGTCAATCCATCCTTGTCGACGGTCACGCGTCCGGGTGGCGAGACATCAAAGTAGGTTCGGTCCGGACGGACGGCGTGCAACACCGAGGTTAAGTCCCAGGTCGGACGATCGTGCGGCGGCGGGTTGTACAGCACATAGGCCTCGGCGATCGGATGGTGGTCGACGTAGTCAAAGTCCTTTTCAATACTCTCGTGCGGATAGCGAAGGTTCAGACCGATCTCAAATCCGCTCCAGACGATCGGGGCCGGCCAATGCTCGGCCAGGTAACGCGCGCTCTCCAAATCCTTGACCACGTTGTATTCGCGGTGATCGTACAACTCGCCCTTGTTGTTGGGGATTTTGGTGAAGGCGCCGGCCATGGCCGAGAGCAGACGCACCTTTTGCTTGACCAAATCCACGCCCGACAACTTGCTGTGTTTGTCCGGTCCGCTACGCAACAGGTTGGCCAGATTGGTCGAAAACCCGACTTGCGCGATCACGACACTGTGGTCCTCGGCCGCAGCGAGGGTTTGGCGCAAGACGTCCACCGCCGACGGTGCCTCGGTGTCCGAGCGGAGGTCGTGTGGGTAACGCAGTCGTCCGTCATCGTGTTGTTCGGCCAACACATTGAACCGACCTTTTTCGGGTGTCACGCCGCTGTCGCATACCCCGATCGGGATTTCGCCACGCCCGTAAAACGTATTGAGCGCGTCGGTGAAGGCGGCCGCCAGCGGGTTGTCTTTGGTGATCGTCACGGCCAGCAATTCGCACTCGCCGCGGGATTGCAGCGAATGGATCACGCCCATCGCCATCACGTCGTCACAATCATTGCCGATATCGGTGTCAAGGATCAGTTGGACGGGCCGCTCGGGCGCGGCGGGATCAGCGGCCGCGACGTGCGAGAGCACGAATAACGCGGAGGTGAGGGAGACGGCGAGACAGAGTCGGGGGAAGGTGATAGGTACGGATCGCATCGGTGGCATCATTTGGCGGGGGTGAAACACAGCTGCTAAAAACACAGCTGCACAAACGATTGTGCCAAATTGTAGTCGGGGCCGACGCGGTTTCGCCAGGGCTTGGTAGCGGAACTGGCCCGGAGTTTCGTAAGTTGAAGGCGATCGTGTCTCTCGAACCGTTCTTTTGACTTTCCCAAACAGCAAACGATATGACCCAGCAAAGCTATGCGATTCTCGGATCCGGGGCCGTCGGTGGCCTGTACGGCGCGATGCTCGCCCGGGCCGGACACGACGTTCATTTCTTGTTGCGTTCGGATTACGAACATGTTCGCGATCATGGCTGGAGAATCGAAAGTCACTGGGGGGATTTCGATTTGGCGCAGGTCAACGCCCATGGGTCGGTTGACACGATGCCCGCCTGTGACGTCACGCTGGTGGGGCTGAAAACCGTCAACAACGATTCCTTGCCGTCACTGCTGTCCAAGCCGACCGGCGCCGGCGGCGTGGCATTGGTGTTGCAAAACGGACTGGGCGTGGAAAAGGATGTCGCCCAGATGATCGGCCCGGAGCGTGTCTTTGGCGGATGCTGTTTCTTGTGCAGCAACAAGGTCGGCCCCGGGCACATCCGCCACATCGATTACGGGCGGATCGTTTTTGGCCCCTACCAGAACAGCCCCGCGACATTGGCCAAAGCGGAACAGATCTGTGCCGAGATGACGGCGGCGGGGATCGAGGTCCAAACCTCGGACGATTTGAACATGGTGCGTTGGCGGAAATTGATGTGGAACATCCCCTTCAACGGACTCTCGGTCGCACTGGATGCATCGACCGACAAATTGATCGGCAACGAATCATCGGTCGACCTGATCCGGGACATCATCACCGAGGTCCATCGCGCCGCCGGCGCCTGCGGTGCATCGATCGATTCGACGTGGATCGAAAAGACGATCGACCACACGCGGACGATGAAGCCCTATGATAGCAGCATGCGTCTGGACTACCTGGCCGGGCGGCCGATGGAATTGCAGCGGATTTTGAAAACTCCGATCGATACGGCAAGCGCGGCCGGAGTCGCGATGCCAAAGGTTCAGATGCTGTACCAGATGTTGGTGTTCATGGAAGCGGTGCGTCGGACAGGGGGTGCGTAGACCGGTCCTCGCTTCCGAGGTCGTGCGGTTCTTAACCGCTCAGATAGCAGGCTCTTACGTTCTTCACTCGCTTGCAGGACGGTTTTTCTTTTTGGCGGTGCGTTCGGAGGCAAGGTCTCGGGAAATCGAAAAAGCCCACGGATGGCAGCGCGAACCCACGGATCCCCGACCGCACAACATCCGTGGGTTCGCGCTGCCATCCGTGGGCAATCACTTCCTTCGTGGTACAGGGCCGCCAGAGTAATTCGCGAAAACCCTTTAGAATCAACGACTTAGAATCCGCACGCTCCCTGCCACGGAGAGTGAAGTCGTAAACGCCTGTTAAATCAGAGTTTTAACATTGCGCGTCCTCTGCCGAGGAAAGCGACGTCCACACGGCAGGTTCTGTGAACATCGTGGGATTGGCGTTCGGATATACTACTCCGCTGATCTCATCACCCACCGCTGCGCGACGGGCCCACGCGCGCCTCTGACAATCCCCGCGGAGAGTCACCTCATGAAGTTTCGCCTTTCGACGATTCTGTTGGTCGTTCTTTCCACTGCTGCGATGTGTGGCTGGTGGGTGGATCACCGTCGGCTGCAAGACGATGCCAAGCGAGCCAACTCCGAAGCGGCCCGCTTCGCGATTGAACTGTACCGAGTCCATTTGAAGCAGAGTTATCAACAGGACTACGGGGGCGTGTTACCGGCAGGGACGCGTGCGATTCAGTTGAAAACTGGGGACGTTCTGGATGTCACGGTGGCGGACGGCAGGCAGGATTTACTCGATCGGCTGGGCGAGGGAGAGACGAACTTTCGTGTCAAGGATCAGACGGGAAAGGTCTTGGAGATCGGGGATCTGCTGCCGGTCTTCCCGATGTGTTCGGGGAAGCGTTGTGCGACGCCGGGGGACAACGGTCTGTGAGGTCGGTATGGTGGTGCGAGTGGAGGACGATCCGGCGTGCGCAGCTTGGATGGGGGCAAGACGATGGGGGCAAGACGATGGGGGCAAGACGATGGGGGCAAGACGATGGGGGCAAGACGATGCGGGGCAGAATGATGGGGGGCAGAATGATGGGCGGGCAGAATGATGGGCGGGAGGATGGGGGGCTGGTGGTGAGGGAAGGCTTCAACCTGCGAGGCCGCGTCTGATTGACTTCCATCCCGGACGCACCGGCGCCAATCCGGCCGTGGTTCAATGCGCATAAAAAACGCACGGCCTTCCCCCCGAAAGGCCGTGCGTTGGCGGCTTCCTCACCGATGCGTGAGACGTCTCGCGGTCGCGGCGACGTCGTTCGTCCTTCTGCATTTCGCTACATCACCGGCTCCGGCGAAGTGCGAGACGAACGGTCGTTCCACGAGGGACAGTCATCACGATGATGCGAGGAAGCGTCGTTTTGAGAGCACCTGTGCTCGTTCTCCAAAGTTAAAGTCGGTCGCGTTGTCATCGATCCCGAGTGCGAGATCGGTGAAGACGTCATCGACGACGGTTGCGGTCGCTCCATTGCCGACGGTGTTCTGGCCACTCACGAAATCCTCCGGCTGAACCTCTTCGACTCGGTAGGTTCCCGCTCCCAGTTGGGTGAATTCGTAATCTCCGTTGGCATCGGTCACGACGGTGCGTTCTTGGATCGCGTTACCGGAGGCCTCGGTGCCGGTCAGCCGGATCGTCACGCCTTGGATCCCGACTTCGTCGGCGTCACGAACGCCATCATTGTCGCGATCGAAGTAGACCGAACCGCTGATCGAGCGAATCATCGGGTCGACGGCCGTGGTCGCCTGATCACTGTTATTGGTATCGTCCGATTCATCGGTGGTTGTTGATACAACCACGACGTTTTGCAGGTTTCCACTCGCGTCGGCGTCGATCGTGACGTTGATGGTAAAGCTGAAGGACGCGCCCGGGGCCAAGTCGCCGGCGTCGACGGTGACGACGCCGCCCGTGGCCGACAGAGCGTTGTTGTTTTGATCGGTTCCGCTGACGAAGGTGACTCCGGAGGGAAGTGTGTCCGTGGCGACCGAATCGAACGCGGTGGAGACGCCGTCGTTGGTGACGGTGACGGTGTAGACGAGTGTTTCGCCGGTTTGTGCGATGTCATCATCGACCGTTTTTTCGACCGTCAGATCGGCTTGCGGCGTGGCGGTGATGGCGGCGGTCGCCGTGTTGTTGGTCGTGTCGGTTTCGCCGCTATCGGCCGTGACACTGGCCGTGTTGGTCACCGTGCCGCTGGTGTCGACGCCGACGGTAAAGACCAACGTGGCCGTCAGCGTTTCGTTTTCGTCCAGTGAGACCCCCGGGAACGTCACGGTGCTACCCGAGACGGTCGCCGATTGTCCGTCCAAGCTTCCGCTGACGAACGTCAGCCCGGTCGGGACGTCATCGGTCAGGACGACGTTGGTGGCCGTGCTGGGGCCGGAATTGGTCAGTTCGATCGTGTAGGTGACGTTATCGCCTGGATCCGGCGTCGTGTCCCCGGCGGTCTTGGTCAGCGTCACATCGAATTGCGGTGTCATCGCCGTCGTGGCGGTGTCGCTGTTGTTGGTCGTGTCGGACTCGCCTCCCGCGACGCTGATGCTGCCGGTGTTGACGATCGATCCCGAGGCGTCTTCGTTGACCGAGGCGGTGACGGTGAACGTTCGCGTCTGGCCGACGGGAATCGGATCGTGCACGACCGTGATGGTCTGTTGTGCGGTGTCGAATCCGGACGAGGTGGCATCGGGCGCGTCGATCGTCAACCCGGTCAGTCCGGCCGGCAGCGTGTCGGTGAAGGTGACTTCACCGGAATCGCTGACGCTGTCGGTATCGTGGGAGATTGTGAAGGTGTAGGTCAGCGTGTCTTGGCCGGGGACCGCCGTTGCCAAATCGACACTTTTGCTGATCACCAAGTCGGTGTCCACGGTGATCGCGACGTCCACGTCATCGCTGTCGTTGGTCGCATCGGTGTCAACATCGGTTGTGGTGATGTCGGCTTGATTGTTCAGCGTCCCGGTGGCGGAGCTGGCGATGTCGACGACGAAGGTGAACGTTTCGGTCTGCCCGCTGGTCAGCGTGCCGACGGTGAAGGTCAGGTCTTGGCCGTTCTGGGCGATGGTCACGCCGGAGGTTCCGGCATCGAAACTGTCAAAGGTCAGGCGTGAATCCAGCGTGTCGGTGACTTCCACGCCGCGGGCGTCCCCGGGGCCGTTGTTGGTCACTTCGACGGTGTAGGTCAATTGCCCACCGGCAACGGCGGTGTCGGTGGTCGTCTTGGTGACGGCGACATCGACGTTGCGAACCACGGGGGTCGTCTCGGTCGCGCTGTTGTTGCTGGTGTCCGAATCGGTGTCGGGCGTCCCGGTCACGGTGGCGGTATTGCTGAGCGAGTTGCCGGCGTCGGCGGCGACCATCACCACGACGTCGATGACGGCCGATGCGGATGCGGCCAGGTCATCGATACTGATCGACAGGTCGCCGCTGCCGGCCGGGTTTTCCGTTACTGTGCCGCTGCCGGTGGTGAACGACGCGCTGACGAACGACAGGTCGCTCGGCAGGCTGTCGGTCGCAACGATTCCGGTCGCGGTGTCCGGCCCGTTGTTGGTCACCGTGATCGTGTATGTGAATTGTTCCCCGGCGACGACCGAACCGGTCGTGTTGTCGGATTTGGTGATCGCCAAGTCGGTGCTCTCGATCGGCACGGAGGCATCATCGGAGTTGTTCGTGTCGTCGGTTTCGACCTGGTCACCAGAGATCGTTGCGGTGTTGGTCAAATCCGCGGTCTGGCCGTTGTCGATGTCCACGGCGATCCGGATCGTGTCGCTGGCACCGGCGGCGAGCGCGCCGATCGCGACACTGAGGTTCTGGCCGTTGATCGTCGGCGTGTACGTTCCGAAGTTGGAATTGCCCTGGTTGATCGTCATCCCGGCGGGGATCACGTCGGCGATCACAACGTTCGTCGCATCGAGCGGGCCATTGTTTTGGAACGCGATGTCAAAGAACGCTTCGCCGCCGCTTTGCAATGTCGACGCGGCCGAATCGAGCGTCTTGGTGATCGCCAGATCGAAGGTCGGAACGACACCAATGTCCAGGGACAGATTGGTGCTGGAATCGGTATCACCGTCGTCGGTGGGTTCGGCGCCGGCGACCAAGGTGATTTCACCGGTGACGATTCCGACGCCCGCGACGAGGGTTCCGTTGTCGTCGTCACTGACGTCATCATCCGGATCCGCTGCGGGGTCGTTTCCGGTACTGGAGACGTGGCCGAACAAGGATTGGCCGGCTCCCAATTCGGACTCGGGGATCACCACCAAGTAGTTACCCGCGGAGAGCTGGGCAAAGGAGTAGTCACCGTTGCCGTCCGTCGTCGTGGTTGCAACCGCGGTTTGCGTGCTCGGATCGATTGCGCCACCGCCGCCGGGTTCGGCGTACAGTTCGACGGTGACTCCGGAGACTCCCGTTTCGCCACCGTCAAGTTGACCGTTGTTTGTGTCCGCCCCACCGCCGAAATCGGAGAAGACGTTGCCGCCCAATGTCAACAACTGCGTGTTCTGCAAATTGGTCGTGACCGGGGCGGGGCCTCGCGATTCGACCACCGAAAAGAAGATGTCGTTGTCGGCGTTGGTGATGACGGCTTGAGCGCGAATCGCGATCACGCTATTAAAGTCGGCCGGCGCGCTGATTCCTGGTAGGGTGGATGTTCCCCATCCGGCATCGGTGAATTCGACAAAGATGGATTGCAGCGTCGCGTTCTGCTGTACCGGAACCGTGATCTCCGACGCTTCGGTTGCCGAGGTGATGACGGTCACGATCATCGATTCTGCTTGGTTGGCCCCACGACCGACGAGTTCGATCCCGGTGTTGGTCGGCACAGCCCCGCCGGCGGTTCCGCCTGCCAAAGAAGAGGTCGGCGAGAATCCGGGGGGCACGGTCAATCCGAATGCTCCATCGTTTCCGTCGTATTCGACCGTGACTTCGCTCGTCGCTCCGCCACCGGTGCTCAGACTCATCAGCTGGTTGGCGGTATCGACTTGGAACGTCGTGTTGCCTGCAGCACCGGTGTGAGTCAGCCGGGCGTCTCGAAATTGCCCCAAGGCATTCCCCGCAGAGACCGACTGATCGACCGTCTGTGCGGCAACCGCTGTCGCGATTTGCGCACCGCTGGTGAAATCATCGATCGTCACGATGGTTGCGCCATCGGCGTCATCGGCGGTGATCTGGACCAGTTGAGCCGACGGCTCGTCGACGTCACCGGGGGCGGCGCCCTGAACCACGAAGTAGGTGTCCACCGAGAGGTCGTCGAAGCGATACTGTCCCGGCACAGGGTCCGCATTCGTGTCGGTCGTGACGCTGTCGACCAACACGTCGGTTCCGGCATCGTACGTGTTGTTCGCGTTGGTGTCGCGATAGAGTTCAACCGTCACGCCTTCCAAACGTGGATCATCGCCGGTCAGACCGTCGCCGGTCAGGTCCGTGAAAGCGACGCCAGAGATTGCACCGATATCGGCGGCCAGCAATTGGCGTTTGACCAATGACTCGTGACGCAACACGCGACGACGATTCTTGTTCTTCGCTTCGGTATTTGAACGACGCTTGCGACCAACCAGTCGCTGAATCATTCGCTGCCAGACCATGGGAACCTTCCTATTATCGGGTGATCCGAACGCCGATCGTCACGATGTCGCGATCGTGAGCAATGCACCGCCTGTAAAGCCAACGGCGTTCAATTGTTCGGGGGGAGTCAGTCTCAATCGCTGCTATCGACCCGATGCGGAAAAGAATTCACCGGTCTGCGGGTTGTAACGATTACCACCGGTGCTCCTACCACCTGTATTCCAAGCCATAGGTCAAGCCGTGAGCCCAGTAGTCGGTCGTGTCAAAGGCGAACTGGGGGCGCGGGTCGCTGTTGCCCGTGATCGCCGGCGGCAGCTGGTTGGTGTCGATCATGGTCGGAATGTGCTCTCCGGGACGGACCACGTTGGACCAGTAGATTCCGGTGTAGCCGAAAGTCGCTTTCAGATGGTCGGTCAGCTGGTAACCCAGTGTCAGATTCACTTCGGGCAAGACCGAGAACTCGTCTTGCTGGTGTGTTCCACTGTTGGACGCCAGCGCCAACAGACCCGCGTCGTAGGTTTCGGTGGTTTGGTTGTTCGGATCGTTTCGATCGACGATCACCGTCTGGCCCGCAATGCGAACGGTTTGACGGGTGTTGCCGATGGCCAGACGGACAAGACTTTCGCAGGTCCAATAGCCGCGTGTGATGCGGTGGTTCCAGGCCAAGTCGATGCCGTTGAATTGGTTCTCGGTATCGAATTGATCCATGATGTCGAAGTCGCCGATGTTGAACGTGCCGTTGTTGCTCAAGTCTTCGCTGATGCCGACGCCTTCATCGAGTTGCATGAACCGGTACCCGACACGGAATTCCGACCGCGTGCAGTAGTGGCCGGCACATCCGCAAAACAGCCACTGACGGCAGCCTTCGTCGCAACAGGTCATGCGACGCAGGTACACGCTGCCGCCGGTCAGTTCGCTGTAGGCGCTCACGGCGACGGTTCCGGTCAATTGGATGTCGGCACCGTTGTTCAATGCCACCAACTCGGCGTCTTCGCGGCCGGTCAGGGTGTTGAAGAACGGCCGTGCCAAGATCGGATCTCCGGTGCTGGTGGCCGAGAAGCTCTCGCTTTCGCGGTCCAATTCCAGGTAGTCCGCACCGACACCCCAGGTGTGGCAGCGATCGAGCCAGAATCCGAATCGAAGTCTCCAACCGGTGCGTGAATCGTCAAACAGGGCTCGTCCGGGGCCGCCAAAGAGTGTCGTGGTGTTGCTGCGGTTCAGAACTCCGGCATCGGCTTGATCCGTTCCCGAGGGGGATTGGGTCACCAGGGCCGGCAGTTCCATGCCGTCGGACCACATTCCCAGCCCTTCGAACGACACCCAACCGTCCTGGGGAAGACTCAAGGTGAGCGCCGGTCGCCAAGCGCGTCCGCTGGGGAGTTCGCCGCACAGGCTGCACCCGCAACCCGGCTGGCAAGCCCCCATGGAATCGCAACCGATCCCGTCACAGCCGCATGCCGGTCCCATCGCGTCGCAGGAGCCGTCGACGATCGCTGTTTCGTAAATGATTTCACCGTCCATCGGCGGCGGGGTCGGGATGTAGTGTCCCGCCTGGCGCACTTCGGTCGGCTGTTTCGCGGCGGCGTCCGAGCCGCGCGTGGATCGTTGGCTGGGCCGAACCGCTTGGGCGTGACGGCTGTTCTTGGGTTGGACCGCCGCGGTCCGCGAAGATCGCTGGGCAGCGTGCGTCGCTGCGCCTGGGGTCCGAGTCGGCGTCCAACCGGCTCGAGCCGCCTGGACGTGCTCGCGTTGATCCGCTTCGTCGCCACGTTGGCTGGATGCTGTCTGTGCGCCGAGCGGGCTGAGCGTAAGCGCCGTCAGCAAAACGGCGGTGAGCGGACGGGGAATTTGAAAGTTTGGCACGGTCGTCACCACTTGAGACTCTGGGGGGGTAAAACCCGGCTACGGCATACTCCGCGACGCTCGCGGAGGACTGCCGTGTTGGCAATGGGAGGCCAGTCGTAGCCATGGTTTTCGGAGTGCCGCCGCGTTTGACGCTGCGGGCACGACTCGTCAGATGCGGTATCGACGACGCCTCAAACGAACCTGAAGGCAAAACCGGAAAAATCGGAAAAATCATCAAAGTTGGCGCAACCGTTACAGATTGACATCGGCGGTGGTTGGTCGTGTTGGGCGCATTCGTCTGAATCGAATTGGTCCCATGAGTCGGTTTGGTCCTATTGGTTGCTGGGCGCTGTGGGGAAATAGGACCTACGGGACGAATGGGACCTCTGTGACCGATTGAACCTGAAACCTGAAACCCAGCCCCACCCCAGGAACCCTTGACCTGAACGCGGTCAGATTGGTACTCGACAGACTGCGAACCGGCGCACCGGCCGTTCGACGTGGATTCTTCACCCAATCGCCAGAGATTTTCAAAGATCCTTGTGACAGCCCGATCGGTCGACTCCGTTCCTGACTCGCCACGCTCCAGGCAAACAAAACCTGCCTGGTATGCTAGCAATCGGGCTGCGCGCGCCTGGGCGTGTTGGCTGGCCGTGTGTTGTTTGCTGTCGCTGTCACAGGGCTGTCGGGGACGCGCGCACGAAGATCTGTATCGGGCCAAGATGGCCAATGAGATTCGAGTTCTGGAGGACCAGCTGTATGACGCCGATTACCAGAATCGGGTGCTCCGCGACGAATTAGAACGATCGCGGCTGCGAGACGCGGCCGACGATCCGAACGATCCGCCACAGCGACAGAACCAACGCCGCCCCGCACACGGTCCACCCACCCCTGTCGAGCCCGACGACTACGAAATTCTGGAACTGGATCCGCCCGCTGCGGCGGATCGACCGGCCCCGAAGTCACCGACGCCTGCAGTGATACCCACTCCGGCGGACGAGCCCGGTATGGGGTTGCCGCTGCCGCCTGCCAGCGACGACCAACCGGCCGACCCCGCGCCGGAACCCGAACCGACCCCTGATCCGGCAACACCCCAATCGCCGCAGCCGTTGGTTGATCCACCCACCGAGGGCCTGGGGATGCCGCGAGAAGCGATTGAGACGCCGGCGCCGGCGGAATCCGAAGGGCCGTTTTCCGAGCTGCCGCCGCCTACGGAGTTGATTCCGCCTGGCGAGGGCGAATTGATGGACGATCAAATCATTCCCGGACCGCCGTTGCCTCCGGATGAAGATCCCGAGTCGCCGCCGGGGAAGGTGACGCCGCCGAGCGATGCGAAAAAGATGGGGTTCGAGCCCCCGGAGGCGGCGCCGTTGGCGATCCCGGATCGTTTGGAGCTGCACGACGGGCTATCCGGTGGCCACCAATTTGACAAAGACGCCGAAATCGACGGACTGTTGCTGATTGTGACGGTCGTGGACCAAGATGGCCGGGCGCTGTCGCTGGAGAACTTTGACGTCGACGCAGAGTTGACGGTGGTGGTGTTGGACCCCGAGGATGATTCGGAAGACGCTTCGCTCGGGCGCTGGGAGTTTGACCCGGACCAAGTTCGCGACATGGTCCGGCGCACCCCGATTGACGGGATTCACGTACCAATCGAGTGGCAGGACCGGATTCCCGACGGTCACGACGTGATGGTCCATGTCCGTATGGCGGCTGCGGAGGAAGAAATGCGCTGCCAGGGACGCGTGCGGCTGGAACAATCGGTCGCGTCTGCGAATTGGTTGCCACGAGGTTGAGCAGCTGTCGTAGTGGAAAACGCGCGATGCCGCTATGCTAGCGGGATGAATGCACAACAAATGGAAACCCTCGATCCTGCGAAAGCCAGTTTCGACGACTTGGACTTGTCTCCGGTGATGCGACGAGCGCTCGCCAAAGCCGGATTTGAAAAACCTTCACCGATTCAAGCAGAATTGATCCCGCTCGCCCTGCAGGGGCTGGACGTGATCGGTCAGGCCCGCACCGGGACCGGGAAAACGGCCGCGTTTTCGATCCCGATTCTTGAACAGCTCGATTCGCTGGAGGATTGTCGCGACCCGCAAGCGATTGTGGTCGTGCCGACGCGCGAGCTGGCCGACCAGGTCGGACGCGAGGCCCAGCGTTTGGCCGCCGGCGTCCACACCGAGATCGCGGTGCTGGCCGGCGGAAAGAATATCCGAACACAGTTGCGACAACTGGAAAACGGCGCCCAGATCGTGGTCGGAACCCCGGGCCGGCTGCACGACCACTTACAACGACGGTCGTTGCGGACCAAGGACGTCTGGTGTGTCGTCTTGGACGAAGCCGACCGGATGTTGGACATCGGTTTCCGTCCGCAGATCGAACGGATTTTGCGCAAGTGTCCGCGCGACCGCCAAACGCTGCTGCTTTCGGCGACCTTGCCCCCGACGGTTCAGCGGTTGGCGGAGTCCTACATGCAGGACCCGGTCGTGATCGACTGCTGCAAGAACGAGATGTCGGTCGAAACGATCGAGCAGCACTATTTCACGATCCCGCAAGATCGCAAACAGGAGTTGTTGGTGGCGCTGTTGGAGCGTGAGAAGCCGGAGCAGGCGATCATCTTTTGCCGTACCAAACGCGGCACCGATCGACTTTATCGGGCGCTCAGCAAAGACCACCCTTCCTGTGCAGCGATGCACGGCGACATGCAGCAACGGGAACGCGACCGAGTGCTGCAACGACTGCGCGATCGGAACTTGGAGATTCTGGTCGCCACCGATGTCGTCGGACGCGGCATCGACATCAGCACGATCTCGCACATCATCAATTACGATGTCCCCGAAGACAGCGACGATTACGTGCACCGTGTCGGCCGTACCGGACGAATGGGCCGCGACGGCGTGGCATTCACGTTCATCGTTCCCGGCCAAGGCGATTTTTTGACCAGCATCGAACAGCGGATCAACAAGCTGTTGATTCGTGATTCGATCCCCGGGTTCGAAGCCCCCGAGAAGCCGGCCGAACCTGAAAAGAAGGAGGCCGACCCGATGCGAAAGCGGCTCAACCCGATGCACCGAAAAGTCAAACGACGCCGCTAGTCTTTGTCCCAGAACCCGGAAAGGGTCGAACGTGGTAGCGGAATTCGCCAAGAATTTCGGCTTTTCCCAACTCAGTTTGCGATTCTGACAATGCTTTCCGAGTGTCGCCGTGTTCTCCGAACTCGGCGTGCGCGAATAAGCAAAGCTTTGCCCCGCGCCGACCTCGGAGAGGACGGCGACTGTTCAGAACAATCGAAAACAGAGCTGCGTGCGCTCACCGGGCATACAGGCTGGCGACGAGCAATTGATCAGCGCCGGCGTCGAACAGACGTCGGGCGTCGGCGGCACCGCGAACCCCTCCGCCGGTGATGTAGCGAGTGTGCGGTAATTGGAGTCGGACCCGCTTGCACAATTCGAGCGTGCGCTGGATCGACGTGCTGCCGACGCTGGCCAAATCCAGCCCGATGACGGTGGAGATGCCTGAATTGCGACAGGCGTCAAACCAATCGTCGTCCGTTGTTTCCTCGGAAACCCAACGCCCGTCTTTGTAATCCAGGCTGACTGCGATTTGATCACAAGGCAGGTGGGTCAGCAGATCGCTCAACAGCGACACGTCGGTTGCGCACTCGGTCGCTAAAATGACGACGACGTTGGCGTGATCGTTTACGAGTGACTCGATCCACGACCAACGTTGCGGTGGCATGGTGGTACGGAAACCTAAATCGAGAAAGAGTGTTCCGCGGTCGGAGCAACGCTCGACGATCGAACGGATTTGTTGCCGTTGCCAATCGCCAAATCGGATGCCATTGAGATCCGCTACGTAAAGCGAGTCGATGCCGACGCTGTGGTAGCCGTCGATCAGACGTTGCACGTGTCCGTCGATGCGGTGAGCCGCGCGTCCGGGTGCGTTGAATGTCCCCACGGGAAGGTAGTGGTCACGGTCGCCGCCGACACCGTGGACGGCGAGCCCGTCTTGTAGATCGATCACACCGATGAACCGTGACGTGAAGGCGTCGGGTGGGATAGGCTTGCAGCCTGTCATTTCGCGTCGACAGGCTGGAAGCCTATCCCACGGGGAGGCATCACGCGTCGGGCAGGGAGAACAGCGATTCGACTTTCACGATCGCGTAATCGTCGGGAAAGGTGTGAATGGCCTGGACCAGCATGGATCGCTGGCGGGTTTCGATGTTGACGTAGCTGAGGGCGCCCAGTGACATCCGTCCGCTGGCGTCAAAGTTGTGCAACAAACCCTCGGTGGGCTGTTTGGAGAGTTGTTGCTGGACCATGAAAAACATGTCCGGTGCAACGGGTTCGAGTTGGAAATGCGTCCGGTAGGCCACGCCAAGGTGAAAATCAGCCTTTTCGGTCCGACTGCCCTTGAGCGACTGGCTGATCAAACAGCGTTTGGACGGCAGCGGCTGGTGGGCACTGGTCGCGACTTCGCACACCGTGACCGGCGTTTTTCCGGTCGTGTTCCAGGTGATCACATGCCCGCAATTGGTGATGTTGACCTGAGCGTGATAGGCACTTCGCTCGATACGACGTGTGCGATGGACCCGATACAGCTCGGGGTGGAGCGACCGGCTGAAAACATGAAAAGCAAGTTCGGCGACTTTGGGGCGAACCGAGAGCACTGGCGGAATTCCGGGATCGACGAATGATAAGGTGCCCGAATCGGCTGCACAAAAAAGGGGATCGGGATCCGAATTTTGGCGAGCGCTCGATTCGAACGGCAATGGACAACAGATTACGATAACGCGCGACCGGGGGTCGCAAACCGCCGAGCGTTTCGTCTCTTTTCCGATTCGAAGTGACGCGTCAGGCTCTCGGCAAATCGCCTGATGCACGTCATTATAGATGCTCGCGTGAACGAGACAGAAGAGCGTTTATCGCCCAAAATGAAAGATTTGGATTTTGTCCGATCGCGTTCAGATTCCCATTGACAGATCGCTCCGTTGTTACCTGGCTTTTTCATGGTCATCGTCATCGATAACTACGATTCATTCACCTACAACCTCGTGCAGCGGCTCGGTGAGATCGACCAGACGACCCAGCTGCGTGTGTTTCGAAATGATGAGATTTCGATCGACGAAATGGAATCGCTCTCTCCGGACCGCATCTTGGTTTCGCCCGGCCCCTGCACTCCCAACGAAGCCGGGGTCAGTGTCCAGTGCATTCAACATTTCGCCGGCAAAGTCCCCATGCTGGGCGTCTGTCTGGGGCATCAGTCGATCGGTCAGGCCTTCGGAGCATCGATCATTCGCGCCCCACAGTTGATGCACGGCAAGACGGACGAAATTTTTCACGACGGCAGAGGGCTGTTCCAGGGGCTGGCCAATCCGTTCGTCGCGACCCGCTACCATAGTTTGGTGATCGATCCGGAAACCATGCCCGACTGTTTAGAAGTCGCCGCGTGGACCGACACCGGAGGCCAACGGCAAATCATGGGCGTGCGACACAAAGCGTTTCAACTGGAAGGCTGGCAGTTTCACCCCGAAAGTTTCCTCACCCAACCGGGCATCGAAATGTTGACTCGGTTCTTACGGTGGTGAACCGGCGTGTTGATTTCGTCCGAACCTACCTGGGGTCAGCCGTTTCGCGCGAGCGTACGGGCATTGAAACAGCAAAAGATTGCACCGGGGCCCGTAGGTTCGCGCCATACGGCTGATTAAACCAGCAGGCCGCTCGCACTTCGGGTAAGTGTGACACGCGAGCGAGTGGTGTGCCCTACCGTAAAACCAATCGACGCAACTTTTCACCTGGACGTTCGATGTCCCAGCCACCGCATGAACGCTTACCACTGAATCATCGGTTGGCGTTATGCGGCGTTTCCATCATTGCTTCCCTTCTACTGATCACACCGGTGACGGGGCAGACGGTCGGTCGCGAATCAAAGGGTCAGGGTCAAGACGAAAGCATCGAAATCCGTCTCGATGAATTGCCCAAGCCGCCGACAGAGTTCGCCAAGTTGATTCACAGTGGGGCGGTCCGGTTGATCACCGGCGGGCAGCCGACCAGCGATCCGGATTCGTTGCCGGCCGGTCGACGGTTGGCTGGCGAAACAAGATTCACGTTTCGTTACCGATACGACAGCCGCGCGCGGTGGCAGGTCGAAACTCGCTTGTCAGGCGCCGCACTCGGTCAAGCGATGGTGCTCGTTCGTGTCCGCTTTCGCTCTCTTCAACTGATCACGACACACGAAGTCTGGATTCGTGACCCGCCACCATCGGATCAATTTTGGGACAACCGCGTGGTGCGTCACGAATTCGATCACGTGCGGATCTCTTCCGATCCGCGAATCGAAAAACACTTCCTCGACGCGGCAAAGGAAATGGAACAGATGCGCGTGCCGCTATCGTCGGTCGCCGGCGCGGGCGCGGGCGGGCGAGTCGAAAACGCAAAGGTCCAAGCGTTGATCGAAGCCGGGATGAAGCAGGCACTCGACGACACCACCGATCTGGTCCGCGTCCGCTATCGCGAACTCGATCGGCTGACCGAGCATGGCATGCTGCCGCTGCCAAGGCCCTAGCTGGACAGTCGCCGTCCTCTCCGAGGTCGGCGCGGGGCAACGCGTCGCTGTTTCGCGGACGCCGAGTTCGGAGAACACGGCGACTGTGCGAACGCGTCGTCAAGAACGCAAATTGAGTCCCGGTAGACGATTAGCGGAAATCGGGCGGAGCCGGTTCGCCGGGAACGATGCCCGCGTTTAACATTTTTTCTTCTTGGAACTTTCGAAGCCGCTCTTGGAATTCCTGTTCCGTTTCCTCATCCGACTTTCGTTCCGGGCGGACAGGTTCGGGTAGCGGATCGCCGTCGGACCCGCGGGATTTGACACCGCCCAATGGCGCGACCCGCTCGCGGGCCTCCAGGTCATCCTTGGCCGAATCGCGCGGCGTGACGTCCGCGGTACGAGCGCCGCCGGGATCAAACAGGCTGCCGACGCGGCCGGAGTTGCGTTGGGTCCGTTCCCAGATTCCGCCGTACGCCGAATAGGCTTGGTCTTCGCGGTCGCAACACAATCGACACCCGGTGCTGGTGGTCACGACGCAGCAGAGCAGCGATAGGCCCAGCAGCGTCCGTGAAACACGCCTCGTTCGATTCTCTCGTCTGCGGTCAGCTCTCATCGCGTTGCTCTCGTTCACCACTTCTCAGCGGGATAGAGGTCCGCCCTCACAAGCAGGGCGCATAAAAAACGGCGTCCGCGGATGCGAACACCATTTGTATCGGTTGCGCCGACCTGAGGCTTTAGGAAAGATTTAACGACTAGTGGCGAATCGCGTGCACGACATCGCTGATGTTCTTGCTCATCATCGCCAGGGCCGATTCGATTCGGGGGGCCGTGCCGAGTCGGTCGCCGACCCCCGGTAGGGCCATCACGCAGAACAGCACCAAGACGAATCCGCCATAGGCCGCACCGCTGTTGATTCCGGAATCATGTCCGATGATGCGGCTGCCTTTGGTAAAGGGCAGCCGAAATGCCCAACGCTCTTTGGGTTCGTACTCGTGGATCGTGCCGACTTGCAAGCGGGCTTCGCCTTGCACGGTTTCGACGAAGGTTTCGGCGATGACCTGAATCCGGCGATCATCGTAACGCAGGTCGTAACTTTTTCCCGACTTGATCCTCTTGGCCACTTTCGTGCTCAGCCCCAGCGTGAAACCGCCACCGGATGTTTCACGCACGAAGACCTTTTGGAACTTGCGGCCGACCAATAGCTTCGCGGCACTGTCGCCGACGACTTTGCATCGATACGTTTTCGCTTGCCCTTCGGTAGGCAGGGTTCGGTAGGAATGCGATGACATTGTTCTGACACCCGTATTAAAAGGGTCTGCCGGAGTCGGACTGAGAACCAGTCCCGGGTTGATAAGCATTCGCGCTCGGTGCGCGAACACTGAACGCTAGTTTGCAAAGTCCATCCGAAGACGAAGTTGGACGACCCAGCCGAGGGATTTTCTTCAATAAGCTGTTCCGATTAGGAGGTTTTCAACGGCTGTGACAGTCCGACGGGATGCAGCGGTCCTGTTGAGTCGAATCGAAGGGTCGGGCCGGTCGCTGTCGACCGTTGCCGATCGGTTTCTTTCGTGTCACGGACAGAAGGGCGATGCTGGCCAAATCCATCGTACACGCGCGGGCCCTCTGCTGGCTCTTGGTCCTGCCGCTCTCCTCCGCTTTCGCCCAGCAATCGTCTCCGCATAACTGGTCGAAACCGACCGATCGGGCGTCGTGGGGGAACCCCGCCGGCCAGGCTGCCGCCCACCGTTGGAATCCGGACGCGTTCTACCAGTTGCATCGCATCGCGGCGGCCCCCAAAGACGCGGCCCCCAACGAAACGGCCCCGCGCCCGCTGTCGGTCGCCCAGCTGCGGAAATCGTTGTACGACGCGACGAGCAATGCCAGCGGATCGCTCGGCGATAGCGGAGATGACCTGCTCGGCGGCGATGACCTGCTCGGCGGCGATGACCTGCTTGATGGCGAGGACCTGCTCGGTGGTGCTCAGCAGCAACCGACCAGCGACGATCCACTGGCCGGACTGGGCCCGGTCCGACCCGGCGACGCGGCGCCGCAACGTGATCCCCACGCCGACCTCTGGACCGAAGACTGTTATCCCTCGGCGGAGTCTTGCCGTGCCTGTCATCCGACGCAATACGAGCAGTGGCGGGCCAGCGGGCATGCCTACGCCAGCGTCTCGCCGATGTTCAATCGATTCGAGCAAGCGATGACCGAATTGACCGAAGGCACGGTGGGCAGCTTTTGCAATCGCTGTCACTCTCCGGTTCAAACACAACTGAAAATCCCACGCTCGGTCAGCGTGCTGGATGCACCGCCGGTGGTCCGCGAAGGCGTTACCTGCATCGCGTGTCACCGCATCAACGAACATTTCTGGCGCAGCAACGGAGATCGTCGAATCGTTCCCGGCGATATTCACGCGCCGGTCTATGGCGGCCATGGCGGAGCGGGCGTGCGAGAGGCGGTCGCCAATGCCGAGTCATTAAAATTGAAACTGTCCCCCGACGACCAAGGTCCCGGACAGGCGATTCACCTGCAGGGTCGATTCTTCAAACCGCTGACAAACAGCGACGTCTGTGTCTCCTGTCACCAGGTCGCCGTGCATCCGGGGATTTGGTTGGAAGTCGTTCACGCCCAATACCGAAGTGGGCCGGCAGCCAAACGTGGCGTGTCTTGCCAGGACTGTCACATGGGCGCCGTGCCGGGCAAACCACAGGGTTACCAAACCGATTTCGTCGCGCACATCGGCGACGAACCTTTCGGCGAAAAACGCAAACAGTCCAACCATATGTTCTGGGGACCGGGTTATTCGATCGCCCATCCGGGAATCTTTCCACACCACCCCAAGGCGAAACAATACACGCCGCGTGAGTGGCTGGCGTTTGATTATCGAGCCGGCTGGGGGACCGATGTGTTTGAAAACAGCGTGACCGATGCGATGACGTTCCCCGCACCCTGGGACACCAGCGACGACCGACGCGACGGCCGAAAAATCATCGACGAAAACCTCGCCAGGCTGGCCGAGAAGCGTGTCGGTTCGATCGCGACCATGGAAGGCGGGCTGAAGATCGATGGCCCTCATTTCCATCACGAACCGACCGCGGGACGAAGGCTGAAATTCAGTTACACGGTTCGCAATGTCAGCGAAGGACACAATCTGCCGACCGGATCGCTGGGTGCCCAACCGCAACTGTGGTTGAACGTCGCCTTGATCGATCCCGACGGTTGCCGAGTGTGGGAGAGCGGCTACCTGGATCGACACGGTGACCTGGCCGACATGCACTCGGTCGATGTCGCGACGCACCGAGTGCCACGCGACAAGGACCTGTTCAATTTGCAAACCAAGTTCTTGATCAACAACGTACGTGGGACGGATAGGGAGGCGGCGCTTCCGCTGAACTTTTCTCTCGATCAACTCGTGTTCCTGCGCCCCGGTGCCGTTCCCGTGTCGGTGCTCAATCACCCGCCACTGATCCGCATGGAAGCCCATTCGATCGCGCCACTGGATTCGCGGACGGCACGCTACTCGATCCCCGCCGGAGTGATGACCAAAAAAGGGGCTTATCGTTTGAGCGTGCGGATGCGAAACCGGACCGAACCGATCTATTTCATGCGCCAGATCAACAGCACTCCGGACATGATTCAGCGAATGCTGGAAAACACGTTGGATCTGCACCCTTCCAGCCATACGTTTTGGGTGCGCTGATGATCGTGAATCGAATCCATTTGATCGGACTGGTATTGTTGTCGTTGTCGACGCTCGGTGCCGACCGTCCGCGACGATTGCCGGCGGTTGAGAAACCGACCGGGGCTGAATCGTCGACGGAGACCACCGCGATGGTGACGCAGGACTTTGATCGGGCGCTGCTGCGTTCGCTTGCCCAACTACAACACGCCTCGATCGCCGATCCGCCGGCGTCACCGTCGGTGACGCAAGGAGTCTCACGGAGCGTCGGATCGACGTCACCGATGCCGAGCCAATCGCGGCCCTCGACGTCGCATCGCGTGGACGAATTCACGGTCGCATTGGAGCGTTACCACCAGCCGCAAGCGGCGCGTTCTCTGTCGGGCCTTCCGACAACGGATGCGAACCTTCCAGACGTTCCGCTCGAGTTATTCGATCACGACTTGGTGCCGGCAGCTCCGGTCGCCGAGCACACGTCACGCACCGAGCACACGCGATACACCGAGCACACGCCGCTGGCCGAGAGGCTGAGTGCGCCGCTGCAGGTGGAACCTGCGCCGATGGTGCTGCACAATCACAGCATGGATTTTTCGCCGATGCCGGTCGATCCCGCCGCCTGTTATCACGACGGCGGGCGCGAAGCCTGGGTTTATGACGCCAAGCAAGACGTGCCGACGCAACACCCGTGGGTCGAATGGGGGCGCGTTTGGTACGGGGACGGAATCACGCCGCGAGGGCGGGACCTGTTCGGGCCGATGAATCTGGTCCGGCCGAAATTCTATGTCTACGGCGACGTTCGCTCGGGTATCCAGTCCGGACGCAACGCCGGCGGGCGGGCCGACAACTGGGCCAATCGGCTGAACCTGGACATGGATCTTCAGATCACCGACACCGAACGGTTTCACGCCTTCGTCGGTCCGCTGGACAAACAAAACCGGTTCACGCGTTGGGAATTGGTCGACGGCGATTTGCGGTACCGCAATGAAATGAACCTGACTCCGGCGACCGCATTCTTCGAAGGTGACCTGGGCGTGATGCTCGGGGCGTTGGGTAACCAGTCCTCGCCGTTTGAGTTGCCGATTTCGGCGGGGCTGATGCCGCTGTTGTTTCAAAACGGCATTTGGATGGAAGACGCCGTCAGCGGGATCGCGTTTGCCATTCCCGCCAAGCATAGTCGACTGCTCAATTGGGCCAACTTTGACGTCAGCTTCTTCGCCGTGTTCGATCAACTCAACAGCCCGGCGTTTGCCGACAACAGCGACGCACAGGCATTCGGGACGGCGTGGTTCATCGAAGCCTATGGCGGATACATCGAAACGGGATACGCGTATTTGAATCACCGCAACGACGATTCATTGAGCTACCACAACGCGACGTTCAGTTTTACGCGTCGCTACCTTGATCGGATCAGCAACAGCGTGCGAGTGATCGTCAATGCGGGACAGGATCGCGCCGGGGCGGACCGGACGGCCGACGGCGGATTGTTGTTGGTCGAAAACAGTTGGATCACGGCCGCGCCGTTGACCGTCGTCCCCTACGCCAACTTTTTCTACGGCTGGGACCGGCCGCAGTCGGTCGCCCGTGCCGGAATCTCGGGAGGGATCTTGCGCAATACCGGGATCAACTTCGACACCGACGGGCTAAACGGTTTTGCAACCCTGGACACGTCCGCGGCCGACACCGCCGGGGGCTCGGTCGGCGTCGATTTGATCGGCGACGATTTGGACCGGCAGTTGTTGCTCGAATTGACCTACCTGACCACCCACGGTGATCGCGCACTCGCCCGCGGCGACCAGTACGCGATCGGAGCCCGCTATCAGTTTCCGATCTCCAACGCCACGCTGCTTCGGTTCGACGTCATGCACGGTTGGCGCGAGGGCGAGGACGACGTGTACGGAACGCGGATGGAGTACCGCTGGAAGTTTTAGCGGCGACGGCCCGGAAGGGCCGTCGTACTTGTTGATGGGAGTCGACCGCCCGGAAGGGCCGTCGTACGGGTTGATGGGAGTCGGCGTGCTAGCGGAACAGTTTTAATTTGATCGGAGCGCCGACGTCGGCGGTGGGATCGGCTTCGGCCGCGGCTTCTTCTTCGGCGTCTTTCTTAGTGCGCGCCGCGGCGACCCACTGTTCCAACGCCGCCATTTCGGTTCGGGACTGGTGGGCCGGTTGGGCTCGATCGTTGGTGATCACGACAATCGTGTCACGCGCCCGAGAAGACTCGATCGCCCACTGAAGGGCTTTTTGTTGATCGACCACCAGGCGAATCGCGGCGCACTTTTTCACACCGTCGAGCAATTGGTGGGAACGCTGCAAGAACGCTCCGCTATGCTCCGGGCGACTGGCCACCACGCAATGGTGTGCAAAACGTTCGATAACATGTCCATAGCTGGCCAGCAGCTCGGCGTCGTCTGCTTCGCCGATCGCCAACACGCACCAGACACGCCCGCCCGCCCCGACCGCTTTGGCCGTCCGCAATGCCGCCCTCACGCGGTCAACGGTGCCGCCGGTTTCCAGCACCACCGTTGCGTGTCCGAAATCGACCAGTCGCTGGCCACGCCCCGGAATCGATCGAAGCGTCGACAAGTGTTTGGCGATCTCGTGGGGCGAATGCCCGAGCAATGCTCCCAGTGCGGATGCCGCCGCGATGTTGGACGCCATCGATTTTCCGCACAGCGGCGTTTCCATCATCGCACTGGTGTCGCCGGCGGTCAGCATCAGTGTCGCCATGCCGCCGGATTGGTCGATCATGATCGCGCCGAACTCGCTCTCGGCGGTCGTGCCGTAAAAGATCGATTGGCAACGCGATTCTTCCAGCACGCGAACCGTCTTGGTGTCTTCCCCCGGTGCAATCACGATTCCGGTCGGCGTCAATCGCTCCATCAAGCACTGCAAGCCACACGGTCCGAAGTCGTCCGACAGCTCTCGCTTGCCGGTCACCATCAACACGTCAAACTGCAGCGCGTCGTAGTGTCCGTCGCGAGCTGCCGTTTCATCGATTTCGATGATCGCGATTCGGCTCAGGCAGTCGCCCGACTCGGCGATCCAATCGATCAGCGGGGCACCGTGCGGGACCGCTTGCGCGGGGGTCTCGTTGACGACGCCGTCGCTGGCCCCGAGGTCACACTGGTACGCGGTTCGAATTCCCAACGCCTTGGTCAACGTCGCCGCCAATAAACAGGTTGATGTCTTTCCGCTGTTGCCCAAAACACCGACCGTCAAAAGCTTGCGGTCGGGATGCTGGTGTTTGGCCGACGTGATTCGCGCGAGCGCATGATCCACACTGCCGACGATGCATTGGGGAAGCGGGCACGGCAGCAGTTGTTCGGTCAGGATTCCGCCGGCGCCACGTGCCAGTGCGTCCGAAATCAATTCGTTCGGATCACCTTCGCCGACGCGATAGGTCACCACGTCGCCGGGGCCACACTCGTGGACGTCTTCGGCAAGCGTGGAAAGACAAACATCCTTGCAGCCAAAGAACTTGGCTTCGGGGAATAACTCGGCCAGCGAGATCGAAATCGGTTGGTCAACTTCGTCCGCAAAGGTGTCGATGGAGACCGAGGTCATCGGAGGCACATCGGTCGATGACAATTTCGGCAGCAACGCCAATTCTTTGTTGACCGAATCTTCGCCGAGAAGGGTGCGAAAAGAAACGCTTTGTCGAACGTCAAATGCGTGACGCATCAGATGGCCTCCATGCACATCGTGGGATTCAGCTCTCGCGGACTCTCAAGCGATCCTTTCGCTTGGCGGTGACATCCGCGATCCACACAGATTGTTCTGGTATTCCAAAACCGGTCAATACGAGTTTTTTACGCCGCTACATCAACCCCGCATCACGCAACATCAACTGCAGATCTTCCCAGGCCGCTTTTTTCGCGGCCGGATTGCGCAACAAGTACGACGGGTGATAGGTCACCAACACTTTGCTATCAAAGTAAGAATGGAATTTTCCTCGCAACCGTCCGACGGACAGTTTGGTTTGCAGCAGTGCTTGTGCGCTGACCAGGCCTAAGCAGACGATGTACTCGGGCCGCAAGATTTGGAACTGGGCTTGGAAGTACTCGCGACAGTTTTCGATCTCGGTCGGTTCGGGGTTTCGATTGTTCGGTGGTCGACATTTGACGGTATTCATGATGTAGACGTCTTCGCGCGCGAACTTGCAGGCCCCGATCATCTTGGTCAGCAACTGGCCGGCTTTACCGACGAAGGGCCGGCCTGACAGATCTTCCTCGCGACCGGGGCCTTCGCCGAAGAAGACGATCCGGGGCGTGACGTTGCCTTCGCCGAAGACCGTTTTGGTGCGGCACTTGGAAAGGATTTCGCAGCGGGTGCAGGCGGCGACGGTTTCGGCAAACGCGGCCAGTTGGGCGGCGCGGGCGTCGGCGGCCAGTGGCGGCCCGGCGTAGGGTTCGTTCGCGGCGGCCGAATCGCTTTGCAAGGCGAAGCCGGGTGCGGGGCTGCCGCCAGGCGGACTCGGCGCTGTCGCGGGCGCGGCGGGCTGGGCTGCGGCGGGCTGGGCTGCGGCGGGCTGGGCTGCGGCGGGCTGGGCTGCGGCGGGCTGGGCTGTGACCGGTGTTGCCGGGGCGGACGTCGGTCGGGATGCGGCTTCGGGCTGTGGTTGCGGTGTGTCCTGGCCGGCAACGCGGAATTGGGTCGCCAGGGCCTGTGTGGATTCGGCATCGGGGGTCGGCAGCCACTGGACGCCGATCCGCTGGAGATGTTCGGCCAATCCGGCGGCTTGGGCGAGCGTTGCGGCGGGGTCGGGCCCATCGATCGTTGGTTTTTCTTGCTCCATGGCACCATAGATAACACACGGCCTACTTGTTTTGCACCACGGCGTTTAACATACCACGCTGGTTTCCCCTTCCGTTCACGCTACGTTTGTCCGACAGACTGTTCCATGCCCGTCCCCCAAGTTGCGATCGTTGGCCGCCCGAATGTCGGCAAAAGCAGTCTCTTTAATTGGCTTGCCCGCCGCCGATTGGCGATCGTCGACGACTATGAAGGCGTCACACGCGACCGGATGACGACATTGATCGAGTCGGAGGGGCAATTTTTTGAGCTGACCGACACCGGGGGGTTGGGCATCGAAGACCCCGACGATTTGACGGCGGACGTGCGTCGTCAGATCGAATTGGCGATCAACTCGGCCGACGTGATTTTGTTGGTCGTCGACGTCCAGACCGGCTTGATGCCGCTGGACGAATTGGTCGTCGAGCGGTTGCGTGGGGTGGAACGCCCGGTGATTTTGGTCGCCAACAAGTCCGACCAGCGGCACCACGACGTGCATGCCGAGGAATTCCATCGCTTGGGGCGCGGCCATCTGATCACCGTCAGCACGACGCAGAATCGCAACCGCGAAGAGCTGCTGGAATTGATCCGCGATCGGTTGCCGCCGTCGGACGAGTCGATCAATGTGCCGACGATGAAACTGACGATCGTCGGACGCCGCAACGTCGGCAAAAGCACGTTCGTCAACACGTTGGCGGAAACCGATCGCATGATCGTCAGCGAAGTTGCCGGAACGACGCGTGACAGCGTGGACGTCCACTTTGAAGTCGACGGCCAGACCTTCATCGCCATCGATACGCCGGGGCTGAGAAAACGCAAGAGCCAACGCACGGACTTGGAATTCTACGGCATGCACCGCGCCCAGCGGAGCATCCGTCGCGCCGACGTCGTGCTGATGTTCTTCGACGCGGCCGAAACGGTCAGCAAGGTCGACAAACAACTGATCGGCTATGTCATCGACAACTACAAACCGTGCATCTTTGTGATCAACAAGTGGGATCTGCTGCACGACACGATGCCGACCGAACGTTGGGTCAGGTACCTGCGTCGTCAGTTCCCCACGCTTTCCTATGCGCCGATCGCGTTCATCACCGGACAGACCGGCAAGAACGTCAAAGCGCTACTGAATCACTCCAGCATGCTTTACAAGCAAGCCCGCGAGCGTGTCTCGACCGGACAACTCAACCGCTTGTTGCGCAGCGCGATCGAAGCCCATCAGCCGCCGCTGTATCAGAACCGTCGGCCCAAGATCTACTATGCCACGCAGGTTGCCACCGAACCGCCGACGATCGTGGTGATGTGCAACGAACCGAAGGCGTTTTCGAACGACTACAAACGGTATTTGATGAATGTGATGCGCGATCACCTGAAATTCGGTGAAGTGCCGATCAAGATGTACCTGCAGAAACGCGCACGCAACGACGAAGAAGACGCGATCAATCGCTAAGTCCATGAAGTTCAACGCCGCTCCGATTCGCTGGCTGCTGTTCGCCATCATCGGTGTCGCTGTGGCCGCCATCTCGGGGCGACTGGCCATGCACATGGTCAACGACACGCCCAGCTATGTGGATTATCCGCTGGGTTCGCTGACCGATGCATTGCTTTCGATTCGCACGCCCGGCTACCCGGTCTTTTTGGCGGTCGTCTCCGCGACGGTCGGCCTGTCGTGGGTTCCGCTGTTACAGGTGCTGTTGCATGCCACCGCGTCATGGTCCTTTACCGAAGCCCTGCATCGCCGCGGCATGCCCCTGCGTTCGGCGGGCGCCGCTGGCGGTTGCATCCTGGTCGGATGCACGGCGGCCGACCACATCAGCACGATCAGCACCGACGCTCCGGCGGCGTCGCTGGGGGTGATCACGGCGTCGCTGTTGATGAACGCGTGTCGGACCCGATCCGCGACTCAGACAGTGGCCTGCGCGATCGCCTGTGCGGTGGTCGCGATCATCACCATCTTCGTGCGACCGGCCTATTTGTTTCTCGTGCCCTGGATCGCCGTGACCGGATGGCTGTTGTTCGATCGCGGTGCGGTGGTCACGGCTGATGCCGATGCGGATGACGGGGCGGATGCGACGGTCGCTCCGTCGCGTTTATTAGGGCTGAAGATCGCGTGCGCGGTCGGCATCGTCGTCGTGGGCTGGATGTTCATTCGGAAGTTGGTGGTGTCCGACTTCGCCATCGCCCCGTTCGGCCATCAAAACCTTTCTGCCGTCCTGGTCCAGACGGTTCCTGCGGAGACGTTGCGAAATCTGCCTGGCGAATCCGCGGAACTAGGGCGACGTGTGGCCGACGAACTGACCCGCCGAGGATTTCAATTGCCCGATCCATCCGGCGGGTCGCTGCCCACGCTGACGATCGAACAGCAGTGGGGACAGATCAACTATGGCATCGTTTGGCCGTTGGCGCGTGAAGTCGATGCCAAGAAAGATGCGTCGAATCCGCTCGCGCCGGAAGTCCGGGTGCATCGGCAAATCGGCACGCTCAACCGTGCGATCCTGTCGCAATCGCCGACCGGCTATCTGCGTTGGTTGTTGCTGGCGGTTCGGCGCAGCGTTTGGGGGACGGCGGCGAACATCGCGATGCATCCGATTTTTTTGCCGACGGTTTTGCTGGGGTTGTTGTGGCTGCTGGTCAAGGTCGTCCGGCAACCGGCGATCGGTCCGATCGAGTTACCGGCCGGCTGGAATGCGTTTGCCATCGTCGCGATCACCTACGCGGTCTTCAGCATCGGGTTTGTGATTTTGACCAGCCCGCCGTTGGGACGATTCGCCGATGCCGGTGCGATCTTTTTGCCGGGGCTGGTCGCCAGCGTGGTGGTGGCGAACTTGGCCGCGGCGAGAGGTTCGTGAAGTTTCCGGGCGCCGCTCGCTAACGCTTCCCGCTGGCATGGTGATGCGCCGGTATCATAAACCCGCGTTGACGCGGCAAAATTCCATGCACAGCGTTGCCGTGTTGAGCAGGATGTGGACCACGATGACGGGGACGAGCCGGCCGGTGCGTTGGTACAAGAATCCCAGACCGACCGACAGAAAAAACAGCGGGATGGGCGCGGCGCCTTGTCCCAGGTGCATGGCGGCGAACAACAAACTGGTGGCGTAGACCGGCCAAGCCGAGGTCGGGTGCCAGGCCGTTGGCGGAGGCGATTGCGGTGAAAGCGCGGAAACCGGCAGGTCGGCGATCCGCTGCAGTCCGCCTTGCAGCAGCAAGCGAAACTGAAACTCCTCGACGATCGGCGTCACCAACGCGACGGACAAGAGCAACGCCAGGAACGTCTGCGGCCCCGTCTGTTCGGCCATTAAATCTGTCACCGTGTGTTCATACCGTACCAGTTGGGAGACCACCCAGTTGATCAACAGAACCGGTGTCAGAATCCAGACGGTCGCGAAAAGCCCGCGCCGAACGTCATTCCCGTTGGGGATCAAACTCAAATCCGCAAGGGTCAGACCTTGCGTCAGCCGCAGGAAGATCAAGGTCAGTCCCAAGGCGGTCAGGTTGGCGACGAAGTGGATTTTTACCTGGGTCACCAGTTTTTCAGCGGGGGCCTGTGCGTCAGCGGGGGCCGGTACGTCAGCGGGGGCCTGTACGTCAGCGGGGGCCTGTACGTCAGCGGGGGCCTGTACGTCAGCGGGGGCCTGTACGTCAGCGGGGGCCGGTACGTCAGCGGGGGCCGGTACGTCAGCGGGGGCCGGTACGTCAGCGGGGGCCGGTACGTCAGCGGGGGCCGGTGCGTCAGCATCCGCCGGCGCTTGATCGACGACCGCCGCGTCGCCGGCCGGTTGGTCAGCGGCGAGCGTTTGATGCAACAGTGACCCGGTCAAGATCATCACACCGAACATCAGCACAAAATCGAACACGCTCCAGCGGGGAAAGTGCTGGGGCAGCGGCGTGATCAGATGTTCGGACGCGTCGCCGCACAGGTTCCGTTTCCGCAGCCCGGACATCCAGCCGATCCAAAGCAGGCTGCCGACGACGACAACGGCCAACACGATGAACCAGACGATGAAGAAGCCGGCTTCGAATAGGGTTTCACGCTGCATCGGGCCTTCATTCCGGATCGTCGGGTTCGTCCTGCATCAGCCTGGCGGCGGCCAAGGTGTAATCGTAGCCTGAATACACGGTCAACAGAATGGACGACCAAACCAGCCCCAGCGTCGTGAACGTCAACCAGGCGGGCGATGTTTCGTATTGCAGATAAATCAGCGAGGAGACGACGGCGGCACACTGCAGGACCATCTTCCATTTTCCCAACCAACTGGCCGAAAAATCTTTGCCGCTGCCCTCGACCATTCCCCGCAAACTGGTCACCAGCAGTTCGCGTCCGACGACCAGGGTCGCCATCCACGAAGCGATCGGTGATCTGGCGACCCCGACCAAGGCGATGAACGAGCCACAGATGATGATCTTGTCCACGAACGGGTCAAAAATCCGGCCGAACTTGGTGACTTGACCGTATTTGCGGGCCCAGTAACCGTCCATCCAATCGGTCGAGGCGGCGACGAGAAACACGATGGTCGCGGCAAGGAAAAAGTTCAACGGAATCAGCGCCATCACGGCGATCGCCATCGCAAACCGAATGCTCGTCAACGCGTTGGGAACGTTGTAGATCGACCGTTTCCCGGTGGTGCGGACCAATTCGGGAGTCGAATCAGGAGCGGGGGATTGCGGTGTCGACGGCAAGGGCACTGGCTTTGGGGGTTTCTTCGGGATCGTCGAAGCTGCACCGGGTGATTCCGCACCGTGGAGCGATTCACAGGCGACTTCAGCACAACGGATTCGGCACAAGGGATCTCTGACATGATGATCGTCTGTGGCCGAGGAGGAAAGGGGCACGGCGGGTTTTGGGCCTGATGACGATGCAGAGCCCGTTCTGTTGGCGATGCTTCGCAGACCCGTCTCTGATGTGGGCATGTGTTTTCATCAAATCAGCCTCCCGACAGGCATCGGCGTTTGCATCGCCTACGATGGCTGTTTTCTCCCCCGGCTTTGCGGGGGCCTCTCCTGTCCACCAGCCGTCTTGGCGCTGCGGCGATCAACACTTCAATTACGCCCATGAGTACCCGAGAAATAGAACAGGCGATTCCCCACCGCCCGCCGATGCGGTTGATTGACGAAATCTGTGAGCGGGACGAAACGTCGATCGTATGCCAAAAGACGTTTTCGCCGGAAGAATTTTTCGTCCAAGGCCACTTCCCGGACCAGCCGATCGTGCCGGGAGTGATCCAGTGCGAATGTTGTCTTCAGGCCGGCGCCGTGTTGCTGCATCAGCGGATGGAGCAGTCGCCGGACAGCGTTCCCGTGGCGACCCGCATGGACGGCGTGAAGTTTAAACGCATGGTCCGCCCGGGTGACACCGTCCAGATTCACGTCACGCTGAACGATCAGGTCAGTAATGCGTTCTACCTGACCGGCAAAATGATGCTCCGCGGAAAACTCGCGATGCGGCTGGATTTCGCGGTCAGCATCACCCAAACCGATCCGTCGGCTGGGAGCACAGAGTCGGCTGGGAGCACAGAGGAGAAACGATGAGTGGAAGTGAGACCCCGCCGGCGGTGATGGATTTCTTGCAGATGTCTGGCAAGACCTACTTGGTCCTGGGCGTCGCCAACAAGAAAAGCGTGGCCTATGCGATCGCCCGCATCATCGAACAGTCCGGCGGAACGGTGATTTATGCCGTCCGCAGCCAGGCCCGGCGGGAAAGCACGGCCAAACTGTTGCGAGACCGCGACGTGCGGGTTTGCGACGTCGAGCACCAAGACCAGATCGACGCCTTGGCGAACCAGCTGGCCGAGGAAGGTGTCGAGTTGGCGGGAATGGTGCATTCGATCGCGTTTGCCGACTACCCCGATGGCATTCGGCCGTTTCACGAAACAACGCGTCAACAGTTTTTGCAAGCCGTGGACATCTCCGCCTACTCGCTGATCAACCTGGCCAACGCGCTCAAGGGCCGGTTCGTCACCGACGCGTCGGTCGTCACGATCGGCATCAGCACCACGCGGATGGCCAGCGAAAGCTATGGGTTCATGGCCCCGATCAAGGCGGCGCTGGAATCGTCGCTGGCCTTTTTGACCAAATCATTCAGCCGATTCAGCCGCGTTCGATTCAACGCCGTGGCCGCCGGATTGCTGAAAACGAGCGCCTCGGCAGGCATCCCCGGCTACGTGGATTCGTACCTTTACGCCGAACAAGTCATCCCCCGCAAAGAGGCGGTCAAGACGGAAGAAGTTGCCCAGACGGCAGCCTTCCTGCTGTCGCCACGCAGTAGCGGGATCACGGCCCAATCGTTGGTTGTCGACGCTGGAATGTCGATCAACTATTTTGACGCCTCCGTCGTCGGTGCCGTGACCGATTCCCAACTCGGCTGATCCCTTTCCCAATCCCCCCAAAAACGCACTCCGTTCCTGCAATCGACATGTCCCGACAGATCTATATCAACGGTCAGTTCCATGCCCCCGAAGACGCCAAAATCAGCGTCTATGATCACGGTCTGCTCTACGGCGATGGCGTCTTCGAAGGGATGCGCAGCTACGGCGGAAAAGTCTTTCGCTTGAAAGAGCACCTGGACCGGTTGGACGAATCGGCGCGGGCGATCAATCTGCAGTTGCCGGTCTCGCTGGAGCAACTTGCCGCCGACACCAACGAAACCGTCTCCCGCAACGGAATCGTGGACGGCTACATCCGCTTGTTGGTCACCCGCGGCGCCGGCCCGTTGGGGTTGGACCCGTTCAAGTGCTCCGACCCGCAAGTCATCATCATCGCCGACAGCATCACGTTGTATCCCGAATCGTTCTACGATAACGGGCTGGATCTGGTCACCGCGTCGACCATTCGCAATCACCCGGCGGCGCTCAGCCCGCGGATCAAGTCGCTGAACTATCTGAACAATATTCTGGCCAAGATGGAGGGGCTGAAAGCCGGCTGCATCGAAGCGTTGATGTTGAATCACAAGGGGGAAGTCGCCGAATGCACCGGCGACAATCTGTTCGTGATTAAGCATGGGCGGTTGAACACCCCGCCGATCGAAGCGGGCATTCTGGAAGGCGTCACCCGCAACGCCGTTTTGGAATTGGCTCGAGAGGCGGGAATCGAAACGACCGAATTGCCGATGACACGGCACGACATCTACGTCGCCGACGAGTGCTTTCTGACCGGTAGTGCTGCCGAAGTCATCCCCGCAGTGACTTTGGACGGACGGAAAATCGGCGACGGCAAAGTCGGCCCGATCACGCAACAGCTGAACAAGGCGTTCCGCGAACTGGTGCGGAAATAGACGCCTGCTGCCCGTTCCCCCTCATTCTCCCGGCTGTAATCAATTCGAACACGCAGGGTGGCCGATGACTGTTTGTGCAGCAGCAGACGACTCGGAGTGCGTGGGGCAGGCCGGGTCGGAACACTGCCAGCAGAAAGTCGAGCGACCTGGGTTTTCTCGAAGTGCTTGCCGGAAACGGCAGGTGCGTTGGGGCAGAAAACCTGGGTCGTCTCGCATGCGCCGAGTGTGCCGAAACGGCGATTCCACTCGAAAACCCTCCAAAAAAGCTCTCCCCGATTTGACTTTCCGGTCGATTTGAGCGTTAATTAGGGCAATCAGTTGAGCAACACTGATGCCCCACCCACCTCAGCCCCCTATCTTGGGCATGCCTCCAACGCCGAGGCATCGATTATTCCCCGGAGACACTGCATGAAACGGTTCGCGATCCTATTTGGTTGTCTCGCTCTTTTGGCCAGCCCGGCGTTGGCGACGAGCGAATTCAGCAAACAATGGAAGAATAAATACCTCAGTGGCGATGACGTCGACGCGGACTTCGTCAAGAAAGCGCGCAAGCACGGTTGCTACATTTGCCACGTCAACAAAGAAGACAAGAAAAAGGTTCGCAACGAGTACGGCAAGGCGATCCACGAGTTCCTGAAGGCGGAAGACTTCCCCAAGGACTGGGTCAAAGAGAACCCGGAAGAAGCTGAAAAGTTGATCTACGCCGGGTTTGAAAAGGCGGGTGAAAAGAAGAGCAAAGACGGCAAGACGTTCGCCGAAAAGATCAAGGCAGGTGAAGTCCCCGCGACCGACTCCGGCAAAGAGTAGTCGTCGATTCGGACGATCGCTGGAAAAAACACAAACGCTTGCAGCACTGCGGTGCCGCAGGCGTTTTTTTTGCCCGCTTAAGTATCAAGGCCCGCGGCTAGCGCCGTCGGCTCACTAGGCCCGTGCCATTCGTCCCTGGGCGGTTGATTTAATCAGCCACGGTTCTCGCCGCAACAAAACCGGGGCTAGCGCTCATCGGCTGATCGTTAGCTTGTTCATTTCGATTAAATTAATCAGCCGTTCCATACTCGGGCCGGCGTTGCGACGTCCCAGTGGCACTGCATCGCGAAACAAACTCCCTCGGCCACTCCTGGCCTTCACCCCCCCACACAAGAGTCTCTTAAAATGCGCGTTTTCGTCTGTTCACTTGCCGTTGCCCTGGGATGCATCCTCAGCTGCCACGTCGCCACCGCCGAATCACCCGAATCGGAAGACGGGTTCATCAAGATCTTCGACGGCAAGACGATGGAAGGTTGGAAACTGGCCGAGGAAAACACGGACGCTTGGCATGTCGAGGACGGAAAACTGGTCTGTGATGGCGAGCGTTGCCATGCGTTTTACGCCGGGCCGTTGGCGCCGATGAAGGACTTCCACTTCAAGGCCGAAGTGATGACGACGCCGGGCAGCAACGCCGGGATCTATTTTCACACCAAGTACCAACCGACCGGCTGGCCCAAGTTTGGCTATGAATGCCAAGTCAACGTGTCACACGGCGACCCCAAGAAGACCAGCAGCTTGTACGCGGTGGAGAACGTTTCGGCCGACGATCTGGCGGCCGCCGGGATCAAAGACAACCAGTGGTACACGCAAGAGATCATCGTCACCGGTCGACGGATTCAATTGATCGTCAACGGAAAGACGATGGTCGACTACACCGAACCGGAAAACAAACCCGCGTTCGACAAGAACTTTGAACGACGACTGGACGAAGGCACGATCGCGCTGCAAGCCCACGACCCCAAGAGCGTGTGCTACTTCCGTAACCTACGCGTCAAACCGCTGTAGGGCTGCGGCGCTCGCAGCCCCGTCCGAGCCGCCACGACACATCACGCACGGAACGTCGACTGTACAAGTGACGGATTGGAGCGTCGCGGAAGTCGCAACGACTTTTGCAACGCGGGCCCTCTCTGGCGTTTGCTTGCTGCGCAAACGCCGTCTCTCGAGGTCATGCGGCTTTGAGTTAAGGCGAACCCACTTTGGAAGCATTGATGTCAACACAAAGTACAATGGCTGCCTTCTCCTCCGGCTTTGCCGGGGAGAAGGGCCGGGGATGAGGGGGCCAGCTGCGAGATGATCGTCGCTGTTATGGTGGCTCAGACGGCTCGGGTGTACGGCCCCTCACCCCCCAGCCCCGCTCCCCAAAACAGATCGCGGTCATCGTCCTTCCGCGATCAAATTCTGTTTGCGCGATCTGTTTTGGGGAGCGGGGAGCCATGCTCTAAATTGCGGACCGATTTGTGTAGACACCAATGCACTGGAAGGGAGGGTGGGATCGTAAACGCCTGTTAAAACAGATGCCCCCGGCATGAGTGACGTCACATCCGCATGCCGCAGATCATCGGCGGCTCGATCAGTGATAGTCGCGTGCCGCCGTACAGTCGATGGTCCCATTGGCCCGGCGGCAGCTTGGACTCGTCGTAATGCTTGTCCGTCTCGGCGATGATCAGGCTGCCCGGCGGGGAGTGGTCCATCGCCGACCGGATCAATCCCTGCAGCGGTTCGGCGGCGCTGTCCCACATCGCGTAGGGGGGGCAGAGGAAGACGATTCGCGGCGTGTCCTCCAGCGGCGCGTCCGCGGCGGCCGGCCCCAACAAGCTGCTGCCCAGCCGGAACGCATCACCGTACAGCAACTTGATTTTCGAGGTCACTCCCAGCGTCTCGGCGGTCGATTCCAAAAACGCGTGTGCCCGGCGATTCTTTTCGATCGCGATCGCCGACGACGCTCCGCGGCTGAGCGCTTCAAAGGCGACCGCGCCGGTTCCGGCAAACAAATCGACCACGTTTGCCCCCTTGATCCGCGGCCCGATGATGTTGAACAGGCTCTCCCGGACGCTGTCCTTCATCGGCCGCGTGAATTCTGCACCGTGATAAACCACCGTCCGACCACGCATCGATCCGCCGATGATCCGCAGTTTTTGCGGGCGGCGTTTTTGCGGTTTTTTGGGTGCGGCGGGGGGATCGTTCGATTCGATCGATCCGGATCGCGGGCGACGCGGCTTGCGGGAGCGGTTCATATCGGAAAGTATACGCGGGCAGCGGTTTTTCGCGATCCCCGCTCGATCCATGCGATCCGATAGGTTCGGCCCATCCGCCGCCCGCCCGCGGCAGGCTGCGTCGAAAACCGAAACGGCGGTCGATGCGTAGTGCTGCTGAACTTGGCTCTCCAGCCGCCGGATCCCCCACCCGCAGACACCGACAAGCTCAATGATCGCCCGCAGCCCATTCAACACCCGTTTTCTCCTCTGCCTTGTCGCGGCATTGTCATTGGGGCCGGCTCAGGGAGTTTTCAGCCAAGGAGTAAAAGGAGTAATCAGCCAGGGAGCAGCGGGACAGGATGCCGCTAGCCAAGAGTCCACTGCGGGGCTGACGGACGCCGCCGATGACCACCAAGGGCACAATCACGGTGTCGGCGTGGGGGATGTCGGGGCCGCCGAGTCGGCGAGCGCCCCGATCGACTCCGCCGCCGAGACCGCGGCGATGATCAAGGAGTTCAAGGAGAAAGCGCCTCCGGAGTTGATCGATGAGGGCTTGGCCGCGGCAGAGAAATTCGTCGCCGCCTCGGATGAATTCAAAGCCAAGGTGTTGCAGATGCGACACCACTACATCTTGTTTGTCAACGGATACAACGAAGATCGCCAGCGGTACTTTGTGCTGCGAAATGAAAGCCGGGAGCTGATGAACCAGTTGTATCGAAAGGCGCTCGATGTGATCGACTTCTTTCCGCATCCGGTGGCGATGCGGTATGTCGTGACGATTTTGGAGCAACGTTTCAAACACGATGTGTACGACGCTGAAACGCTGGAAGGTGCTGCGAAGTTGCTCGATTACGGCGTCCGGCTGCGATACGTCGCCCTAGCCGCAGCCCGCGCCGGAATGTGCGCCGGAGATTTCCCGCTGGCCGAAAGTCTGTACCAGAATCTTCAGGAGGACGAGATCGAGGACCAGGACAAGGCGATGATGATTCAATTTGACGCCATCAAAAAACAATTCGAAACCGAACAGGCACAGTTGCGAAACGATCCCGAGGATCTTCCGCAGGTGCGTTTGAAAACCTCGCGTGGCGAAATCATCGCCGACCTGTACATTCACGAAGCGCCGTCGACGGTCGCGCACTTCATCAACTTGGTGGAAAGCGGTTTTTACGACGGGCTGGATTTTTTCCAAGTCGTCGAGGGGCTGTTGGCATTGACCGGCGATCCGCTGGGCGACGGCAGCTCACGGCCCGAACGATACTTGGCCGATGAACATGGTCGTGACATCGTCCGAATGCCCTTGGCCGGATCGCTGGTGATGGCAAAACTGCCTGGCCCCGACAAGGACTTCATCCCCAACACCGCCGGCACCCAATTCGCCATCCTGTTCATGCCGCTGCCATCGGTTAGCGAGCAACAGACGGTGTTCGGTCGCATCGTCAAAGGCCTGGACGTCCTGGGAGCGCTGCGGAGGGTGGATCCGCACAAGGAAAAGAAGAAAGGTGAGGTGATCCTGCCGCCGGATCGAATCCTGGAGGCAGAGATTCTGAATCGCCCTGAAACGCTGCCCGAAGTGATCTACGCCGACCCACCGGTGATGCTGCCGTAGGCTGAGACGCGCCGCAGGTGCCGGCGGGAAGCGTCAGCGAGCGGCCGTCGGTCAACTCCACCACCACGGCCTGCCACTGGCTTACGCCACGTGCTGGCATCTCATGCCGGCGGTAAGCGTTAGCGAGCGACAGGCGATACCGTTACACTACGCTCTTTGCGTCTGCCCCAACTCCCAACTCCCTCACGCTTTGCACGCCGATGTCTCAATCGCTCGAACCAACGTCGCGCACCACCACCTACGATGGACAAGCTCCGGCGCTGATCGATCGCGTCGTCAACCTGATGGACCCGGGCGGTGACGTCCTGTTGAACGTGACACACGAGCAAGCCTGCGCGGCGGTTCGCAGCGGTGACGCCGAAGCCGTCCGACGGATCCGCGGCCAGTTCGCCATCTGTCAACAACAGGGCAAGACGATCCGCATGGCGCGGTCGATCGGTCGACCGATGCGTTACTTCTTGGCCAAACGCGCCGAAGGCCCGGCGCTGATCATCGCCGAACGGATGAGTCAGATCATCGAGCAATTGAAGATCGAAGGGTTGGCCGATCAGTTTCATCCCTCGTACACCCGAATGGTGCCGGCCCATTACCTGCTGGAACTCCAGTTGGTCGGTTGCCCCGATCCGAACCCCGAACTGACCCGGTACTTTGCCCCCGAACGCAATCGGTTGCCGGCCGACGTCGACGCCATCGGTGCGGCGTACATCGAACGACTGGCGGAGGTGATCGACCAGTACCTGGTGACGATTCCCGACGACCAGCCGATCGGCGTGATGTTCAGCGGAGGAATCGACAGCGGTTCGATTTTGGTGTTGGTCGATTACTTGCTCCGTCGACGTGGCCATTCATCGTCTCGGATCAAAGCGTTCGCGCTGTCATTGGAAGGCCGCAGCGAAGATGTCGATCAAGCGCGGCAGTTTCTCAAAGCGATCAACTTGGAGATGTTGCTTGAACCGATCGACGTGGCCCTGGCCGACGTGCGTTGGCAGGACGCCGTCGCGTCGATCGAAGATTACAAACCGCTGGATGTTCAATCGGCAACGATGGGGTACGCGCTGCTTCGCGAGATCCGTCGACGCTATCCCGATTGGAAGTACTTGATCGACGGTGACGGCGGGGACGAAAACCTGAAAGATTACCCGATCGAAGACAACCCGGAACTGACCATCCGTAGCGTCCTGGGCAACCGCATGCTGTATCAAGAGGGCTGGGGCGTCGACGCGGTCAAACACTCGCTCGTTTACAGCGGCGGGCAAAGTCGCGGCCACAGTCGCACCAGTGCACCGGCGGCCGAATTCGGATTCCAGGGCTTCAGCCCCTACGCCGTGCCGGACGTGATCGAAATCGCCGAAGCGGTGCCGTTTGTCGCGCTGACCGATTGGGATCACGAAAAACTGTACGCGCTCAAAGGAGACATCGTCGCCGCGGGCATTCGCCAGGTGACCGGAGTCGAGATGCCGGTCTACAAGAAACGACGCTTTCAACACGGCGCGGCCGACCCGAAAGCGTTCGAGCGGCTGTTCCCCAAAAACGAGCACACCTACCGCGACGAATTCGCCCGCATGATCCGGGCCAAAACGCCCGAGGCGTTGCGTTAGGGCCGTGGGGGGACGACTATCGCTGAATTTAGCGACGCTCGCGGAGCAGTCATTCCGCAATAGGACCAAATAGGACCAAATAGGACTTATGGGACCTATGCGTCCTATCAGTCCCATTCGTCCTATCACGCACACGACCGCCCGCACAGCAATCCAGCTATCCCAGTCGCTCCACCAACGCCAGCGCCTCTTCCGGCGTGGTGATCTGACCGTCCAGCTGGGCGTCGCGCGCCGCTTGCAACCAGGATCGAAATTGGGGGCCGGGTTGATAACCGGCCGCCCGCAGCGCATCGCCTGTGAGCAGGGGTTGGGGATCGAGTTGTTCACGCGGCCATGACCGCGCTTTGCGGGCCAGATCGACGCCGGCTTGGGGTAATTCTTCGGCGCAGGTAATCGCCGCGGCGACTTGCAGCACACAATCGGCATCGCGATCGACCAGCGTCGGCTGGACTTGCGACCACGTTCGCTGGTGGGCACCGGCGATGATCGGCCAGCGCCGCGTCGCCGCGGTGATGCGACGGGATTCCTCGCCCGACAGCCGCCATCGTTGGGTGATCTGGTCGATCAGTGATTCCAGCGGCGGCGCGGCGGGGTTTTCGCTGATCAGGTACAGGATCAACGCCATCGAGGAGTCGAACGCCAACGCATCGCGATGCCCCAGATGGTTCACCAAACAAGCCGGGTCGACGAAGTGGATTTCCGGCAAAATCAATCGGTCCAGTCCCGACTCGATCAACAGTTCCAGACCGCGCGGTGCGTGCATCGACACCACAATGCGTCGCATCTCCGCGCCGATCCGTTCGGCGCTGACGACGGCGATCTCGGGGGCACGGGCGACGATTTCCGCTTTGGTGGCCGGGTCGAGTTCAAATCCCAGCGTGGTCGCGAACCGGACCGCCCGCAGCATCCGCAACTTGTCCTCTTCGAAACGTTGATCCGCGGCGCCGATGGTTTGCAACCGTCGCGCGGCCAGATCGACTTGGCCACCAACAAAATCGATCACCTTTTCTTCAGCGGGATCGAAGAACAATCCGTTGATCGTGAAATCTCGCCGCAGGGCGTCGTGTTTGGCATCGCCGTAGTGGACCTTGTCCGGGCGTCGGCCGTCGCTGTACTCGCCGTCGCTGCGAAAGGTCGCGACCTCGGTCGGGTGGACGTGGTCGAGGGATTCCGTTGATCTGTCGCGGCGTTTTTCCGGCAGCACGCCGATCACTCCGAACGACGCACCGAAGGCGAGTGTGTTTCGCCGACCGAAGATCTCGCGGACCCGGTCGGGGGTGGCGTCGGTCGCCACGTCAAAATCTTTCGGTTCACGACCGAGCAACGCATCACGGACGCATCCGCCGGCGAAGTACGCGACGTGGCCCCGCTCGCGCAAGCGCGCACAAATCCGGATCGCCTCGGCCAGCGACGCCTGTGTTTCGCGCGAGTGGTCGCTGGCGGAATCGAAAAGGGGACCGATTTTCGTCAATGTTTCGCGGTGGATCGAGGATGTTTTCGTCGCCGAGGCGGATCACGATTGTCGATCCGCCCGCATTCGGTTACAAGCTGGGATATGAATTCTCCCCCGATCAAGCCGAGGACGCGCCGAAAACGAGGCGTCGTCGCCGTCGTGTTCCGCGATGCGAAACTGCTGATCATCCGTCGCTCATTGACGGTGACCGCACCGGGAAAGCTCTGCTTGCCGGGGGGAGCGATCGAAAAAGGAGAAACGGAGCAGCAAGCCCTGGTTCGCGAAATGCAGGAAGAGCTTGCCATCGACGTCACTCCCGCCGCCCTATGCTACCGCAGTGTGACCGCCTGGGGCACCAATCTGGCCTGGTGGCATGCTCACTTGGAGTACGACCATCACCCGGTCGCCAACCCCGACGAAGTCGCCGAGGTGTTCTGGATGAGCCGCGAGGAGGTGCGAAACGCACCCGACGTGCTGCCCAGCCTGCCGCCCTTCCTGGTCGCTTGGGAACAGGGCGAAATCGAGCTGGATTGCGAGTGGGGCTGAGGGGCCTTGGGCCGAGCGATTGTCAGGGGGAGGCCCGCAGGCATGCGCCAAACGCACCGACTCGATGAGCCGACGGCGCTAGCCGCGGGCCTTGGATTGCCCTTCGAGACTTGTAAGACCCGAGGCTTGCGCCTACGGCTTTTGTAAGGCCCGAGGCTAGCGCCTACGGCTCTTGTAAAGCCAGAGGGTAGCGCCTACGGCTCAGTTTGTGATCGAAAGTTGGTGGCATTGGGCTTGCGCCACACGGCTGGTCATCGAATGAGATCAGCGGGGTCGCGCCGGCGTCCGGCCCCCCATTTTTTGACCAGTCCATCTTTTGGCCCTCTCCGCTCCGCTGCCGCGAGAACCAATCGCTACAACCACAGGCAGTCGATCGATCCGGCGACCAGCAACAAAACGCTGATCGCCACATTGGCATGGAAGAACGCCTCGTTGACTCGGTTTAAATCGTTGGGCCGCACCAGCGTGTGCTGTCGCACCACCAACCCCGCGATGCACGCCAGTGCGATCCAATACAGCCAGCTGAATCCGACATCCGGGGCCAATCCGGGCAGCAACGCCAGGACGATCAGCATCACCAAATGGGATGCCGCTGCGATTCGAAACGCACCGGCCACGCCGAACCGGCTGGGAACACTGTGCAGCCCCGCGGCGGCGTCAAACGCTTGATCTTGGCACGCGTAAATGATATCGAATCCGGTCACCCAGGCGGCGACCGATGCCGCTAGTAACAAGGGCGCAATCAGATCGCTGATCGGATCCAGCGACGACGGTCCACGGATCGCAACCCAGGCGCACAGCGGCGACAGACTGAGCGCGACGCCCAACCACAAATGCGCCGCGCTGGTAAATCGCTTGGCCAGTGAATACCCCAACAAGAACAGCAACACCGGGACAGATGCTGCCAGCGGGATCCAGTTGGGCAAAAACAACGCGGTCGACGCGACGAACACGACACTGCAGCCCACGGTGAACCACAACACGGACTTGCGAGACAGGATGCCGGCGGGGATGTGACGTCCCTTGGTGCGTGGGTTTTCGGCGTCGATCTTGTGGTCGACCAACCGATTGAACGCCATCGCCGCACTCCGCGCCGCAACCATGCAGACCAGAATCCCGACCAAGTCTCGAATTCGGATGTCGACCGACTGGCCGCCCGGCAGCGGTGTCGCGATCGCCATCACGGTCGCCAGGGCCGCAAAGGGCAGCGCGAACAAGGTGTGGCTGAATCGAATCAGTCCCAGCCAGTCGGCCAATCGCCCACCGCCGGTCGGCGTGTGATTAGAAGTCATGATCCGTCCTTCCATCGCTGGATCAATCGGTTGTCCAGTTCCAGTTGGTCCAAGATCCTGCTGACGACAAAATCGACGAGCGAGTCGAGTGAATCGACACCGTGGTACCAACCCGGCATCGCCGGCAAGATCACCCCGCCGGCTAACGCGATCTTGTGCATGTTTTCCAACTGCAAGGCACTGACCGGAGTTTCGCGGGGGACGACGACCAGTTTACGGTGTTCTTTCAAGTGCACCTCTGCTGCGCGCTGAATCAGGTTGCTTGCCGCCGCACGGGCGATCCCGCTGAGCGTGCTGCCGCTGCAGGGACAAACCACCATCGCGCTGGTGCGGAAAGAACCGCTGGCGATCGGAGTCATGTAGTCGTCGTGCTGGTGATAATAAAACCGGCCGGCCAAGGCGCTGTCCCAATCGGTTTCCTGAATCAGTTGGCGATGTCGATCGGTTGACCAGGCGGGAATGTAGGAAACCAGTCGGTTCAGATTCAGCTGGCGCAGGTTGATCGCCAGTCCCGTTTCCTGGGTGATCACCGCCGCGCCACTGGGGCTGATCGTCACGTGGACGTCGATCTCGGCGGCGGCCAGCGACTGGAGCAACCGTATGGCATACATCGCTCCGCTGGCGCCGGTGATCCCGACCACGACCGGATTCCGCCTCGCGGTCGGATGCCCGGTGACGTGCGATGAAACGGTCGAACTCATGGGGACGCTCCACTCGGTTCGTCGGCGAGCGGTTTGGTGCCTTCGTAAATCGTGCACACGCCGAAGGTCAGCGGGGTGAATTTAACGTCGGTCAAGCCCGCCGCCAGCATGCGATCGGCCAGGGCTTGGCCGTCGGGGAACCGGCTGACCGAATCGGGCAGGTAGGAATAGGCCGACTTGTTGTTCCGGGCGAACCACTGTCCGACTTTGGGCAAGATGTGCTTGAAGTAGAAGTTGTAGGTTTGCCGCAGTCCCATCATCGTCGGCTTGGAGAACTCCAACACCATGACTTGGCCGCCCGGGCGACACACCCGTGTCATCTCTTGCAGCCCCCGGTCGGTGTCGGCGACGTTCCGCAATCCGAAGGCGACGGTCACGCACTGGAATCGGTCGGCGGGAAAGGGCAGTTGTTGAGAGTCGGCTTCCAGAAATTCGATCGATTCGGACCGTGTTCCCGCGACGCGTTTACGCCGTGCGATCTCCAGCATCGCGTAACAAAAGTCGCTGCCCACGACCGCGACGTCCTCGGGGGCTGCGTCGGCGATCGCGATCGCCAGGTCGCCCGTCCCGGTGCACACATCCAGTGCGGGCACGCCGGGGGCAAGACGCAATCGTTTGACCGCCTGGGTTCGCCAATACTTGTCGATGTTCAACGACAACAGATGGTTCATCAGGTCGTAGCGCGGCGCGATCTGGCGAAACATTTCGCGCACCCGGGCGTTGCTCTTGTCCAATTCCCCCGCTGACGATTGGGGCGGCGGGGCGCTGCGCGTCGGTTCGTGCTCGGTCACGTTGGCGGTCATCGAATCTTCGGTTGTGGGGAGAAACACTAGGTTCTGGCATGCGGATCCCGATTTGGGAAGGACAGGGCAGAGAACCGCGAAAAGTGAACGGGGAAAAACAGCGGATTCCTGGAAAATCTTGCCGCATGACCGGCGAAATGGTGCGGTTTCGGGCAGTCACCCTCCTCGTTCCCCGGCTCCGCCTGGGAACGGAAGTTTCCAGAGGCTCCGCCTCTGGCTGCGTAAACTCCTTCGATTCGTTCGCGGTTTCGTTCGTATTGATGTTGGCGGTTTCGATTCCGCTAAACCCTCATGGGATTAGCCGTTTGGCGTCAGCCTACGGGCCTCCGTAGACACAGGGGCCCGAACGCTTGCGCGAATCGGCTGATATCACTCGTTATTCCTCATTCCTCGCCCGATGGATGCTGTGAGTCGACCATCCTTCGCGTGACGGGCGACGGCGTGGATGAGGCGCAAACGAATCGATGGGCCAGACTGCCCGCGGCGGCCGACTTTTGTTAACTTTCCTCACATGCGGACGCTGTTTTTCGATATCGACGGGACGTTGTTGGTGACTCAGAGTGCCGGAAGCGGTGCGCTGGTGCAAGCGATGCGCACCGAATTCGAGGTGACAGAGGCTTCCGCCGAAGGGATTCGGTTCGGCGGACGCACCGATCGCGACTTGGTGTGCGAGTTTTTGGTGGCTGCAGGCATCGACCCGACCCCGGAGAACCAGGGGCGGCTGCGACGGCGCTACGCGGTGACGCTCCGCGAAGCCCTGCGGACCGTCCGGGGGAACGTGCTGCCGGGCGTTACCGAGTTGTTGCCCGCATTGTCGGTCACGCCCCATGTCTCCTTGGCCGTCATGACCGGCAACTTCCCCGAAACGGCGCGGATGAAGTTGGAAACCTACCGCTTGATCGACTATTTCCCTTGGGTGGTCGGCGGCGACCTGGATGCGGTGCGCTGCGACATGGCCCGGCGAGCGGCCGATCAACTGGCGCGGCGGAGGGGCGAGGCGGCGCGGGATAACGTGATCGTCATCGGCGATACCCCGAACGACGTCCGCTGTGCCCAGTCGATCGGCGCCAAATGTCTGGCGGTCTGTACGGGGACGGCCAGCCGCGACGAACTCGAATCCGCCGGCGCCGACCGCATCGTCAACGACCTGACCGACCAGGCCGCGATGGAGTTTCTGGTGGGGTAGGGGCTGTGTCCCGCGGTTGCCGGCTCGCAATGGCAAGGTTCGTGCGGGCAAAACGATGGGGGCAAAACGATGGGGGCAAAACGATGGGGGCAAAATAATGAAAACGGAGATGCCGGCGCCCGCCCGCCCAACTTCATGCCTTGATTGTTTGTTTGGCATCCTTCAATTCATTGATTGTTTTGCCCCCATTGTTTTGCCCCTCCTCTTCACCACTGACTTATTCGTCCAACGTTGAATTCACCCTGCCTCTCGCTACTTTCGGTGCCACCGGTTTCCCTTTAAAACTCTGGTTTGACCGGCATTCCCCACCTCCCTCCGCCAGCTCAACTGCAGCGAGTATGACGACACCTGACACTGACGGCACGCAATTCCCCGCCACCGACGCCCTGGTCGGGGTGATCATGGGCAGCAAGAACGATTGGGAAACGATGCGACCGGCTTGCGAGATTTTGCAACAGTTGGGCATCGCACACGAACGCACGGTCGTCAGCGCCCACCGCACGCCGGCTCGGATGTTCGCCTATGCCCAATCGGCGCGGCAACGCGGATTGAAAGTGATCATCGCCGGGGCGGGTGGCGCGGCCCACCTGCCGGGCATGGTGGCATCGGAGACCTCCTTGCCGGTGATCGGTGTGCCGGTGCAGAGCCGGGCGCTGCAGGGACTCGATTCGCTGTTGTCGATCGTTCAGATGCCGGGCGGAATTCCCGTCGCCACGATGTCGATCGGCACCAGCGGGGCAAAGAACGCCGGCTTGATGGCGGCTCGGATTCTGGCGACCAGTGACGATGATGTCCGCGTGGCGTTGGAGTCTTTCATCGAATCCCAGACGCAACAAGTCCTTGCCGCGACCGAGTTGGAGTAACCACGGTGTCAGCACTGAAATCGAATCAATCGGTGGTCTTGCCCGGATCGACCATCGGCATGGTCGGCGGCGGCCAGCTGGGGCGGATGTTTGCGATCGCGGCGATGCAAATGGGCTACGACGTGGTCGTGTTTTGCGGTTCGGCCGATGAACCGGCCGCACAAGTCGCCACGCGGACCGTGGTGGGCGATCTTTTGGACCACGACGTCGTCTCGCAGTTCGCCCGACAGTGCCAAGTGATCACGCTGGAGTTTGAAAACATCCCGGCCGAGACGATTCGTTGGTGCGGGGAGTTCGCGCCGACCTACCCGTCACATCACGTGCTGGCGACCGCCCAGGATCGGTTGGTTGAAAAAACGACGTTTCGCGACGCCGGGTTGGCGGTGACACCCTTTGCCGCGGTCGATTCGGCCGCCGCGGTCGGTGAATTTGCCCAGCAGCATGGATGGCCGGTGATCGTCAAGACCGCGCGCAGCGGCTATGACGGCAAGGGCCAACACCGCTTGGCCGGACTGGAGGATGCGGCCGAGGTGCCGTGGGACTCCGCCGACGCCTGGATCGCCGAACAATGCATCGACTTTGATCGAGAAGCGTCGGTCGTCGTCGCGCGTTCCAGCGTCGGCCAAGTGCGATGTTTTCCGCCCTTCGAAAACGACCACCGCAATCACATCCTGGACGTCTCGGTGTGCCCGTCGAACCTGTCGGCCACACAGCGTGAGATGGCCACGACGATTGCCACGCGAGCCGCGGAAGTTTTGCAGTTGGTTGGGGTGCTTTGCGTGGAGTTCTTCGTCGTCGATGCCGACACGATTCTGATCAATGAAGTCGCGCCGCGTCCGCACAACAGCGGTCACCTGACGATCGAAGGGTGTCACACCAGCCAGTTCGAACAACACGTGCGCGCCGTTTGTGGATTGCCGCTCGGATCGCCGGAGCTTCGAGTCGGCGGCGCGGCGATGGCGAACCTGTTGGGCGATCTGTGGGGCGACCAGGGCGAGCATCCCGATTGGGATCACGCCGTGGCGGTGCCCACCGTTTCGCTGCATCTGTATGGCAAGTCGGACGCCAAAGTCGGCCGCAAGATGGGGCACCTGACGGCGACGGGCGATTCGGTCCAGGCTGCCAAGGCGGCGGTGATGCAGGCGCGGGAGAGCCTCAGCGAATAGGCGGCTCGGCCGACTTTCGATCAAAAACTGAGCCGTAGGCGCTAGCCTCGGGCCTTACAAGTCTCGAAGGTCAATCCAAGGCCCGCGGCTAGCGCCGTCGGCTCATGAAGTAGGTGGCATTGGGCGCCAGCCTACGGGCGTCCATCGAGGCTGGGGCCCGAACGCTTGCGCGATTCGGCTGATGTCACTCGTGTTTCGTCGCCCGAGGGCTAGGGTGAGTCGACCATCCATCGCGGAATGATTTCGCTTGAATAAGGTGCCGAATCCATAGGCCAAAAAGCGATTCTCCCAAGCGAGGGCTTCAGCGGTTTTGGACGCTGAAGGCGAGGCGTTGCAGCTCGCTGGCCAGGTCGACGTTCACCACGGCGGTCGATCCGGGTAAACGCAAGGTGGTGGGGGCAAAATTCAGGATCCCGCTGATCCCGGCGGCGACCAGATCTGCGGCGACCGAGGGGGCTTGATCGACCGGGACGGCCAGGATGGCCAGGTCCGGTGAAAGTTCGGCCAGTTTGCCGGCCATGGTGGCGGCGTTCCAAATCGAAACGCCGCCGATCTGCCGATCGATCTTCGCCGGATCCAGATCGAAGGCGGCGACCAGACGGAACCCCAAGCGTTCAAAACCGCGGTAGCGGAGCAAGGCATCGCCCAGGGAACCGACGCCGACCAGGATGACTTGCCACTGCAGCCCGCTGCCGAGCACGGTGCCGATTTGTTCGGTCAGCTTGTCGATCGGGTAGCCGACGCCGCGGCGGCCGATCGTGCCCAAGCTGCTCAGGTCACGCCGCACGACGGCGGGCGAAACATCGACGAGGGCCCCGAGTTGTTTGCTGTTGATGTGGGTTTCGCCCTGGTCGGCCAAACGATGCAGCTCACGAAAGTAAAGGCTCAACCGACCCACGGCAGGGCGAGGTAGTTTGTTGACGCCGCTGTTGGGGTCCGAGGTCGTTTCGGGGGTCGGATCAGAAGGCATGATCGAATTGTAACGACCACGCGGGAGCGAGACGGGGTGAAGGGGCACGGGAAACGCACAGAAAAACTCAACTGAAACCCACCTCCCACCTCCCACCTCCCACCTCCCTGAAACCTGAAACCTGAAACCCATCTCTCCTGATCGCTACATCTGTTACGGATTGCAATGGCGGCACTCCCGGACAGCCCAGGCGTCTTATTTTGCCTTGATCGACCTGTTTGCTTGGTCGGAGCACTTTGCGCAGACGATGAATTGACGGCATAAGGACCCAATTCGTTGGCACGCAGAGTTTGTGTGTCCGCACCATCTTCCTCCCACCGTTTGTGCGGGTAGATGGGGACAGAGGTCAAGTCAGGCGTCGAACGGCATCCACGGGTGCAACGGCCGGAGTCTGATACGTCTCGAACGGGGGGTCTTTCGTCGCAGTGCACGTGCACGCAAAAAGTGCAGGAGGGTGTGAGCAATGGGTCTCGCATCATCCAGTGCGTCCCTTTGCAACCCAAAAGTGTTTCCTGGAGAAAGAAGAGATGAAAAGGCTGTGGTTATTGCCCGCCTTGGCGATCATCGCGATCGTCTCGGGGGCTCAATCCGCACGCGCCGCTTATTGTGGTGCCATCAGCTATCAAGGCTGTAGCAATTGCGGAGAGTCAGTGGTCAGCGACGGCACCGTCGTTGACGGCGCGGCGGCTGAACCAGTCGCTGACGGAGCGGCATCGGCAAACGCCGATGGCAGTTACACCGTCATGCGTAACGTCACCGAAACCGTTTACGAGCAAGTCCAAGAGACTCGCTATCGGACGCGGAACGAAGTGTACTATGAGGACGTCGAAGTCCAAGCGACCCGCGTGGTTCCTTACACCGAACAGCGTGAAGTCCAGTACACCGTGATGGTGCCGACGTACGAAACGAAAACGCGTACGATCAACTACACCGTCAACAAGCCGGTGTACGAGACGCACGAAAAGGTCATCAACTACACGGTCAAAAAGCCGGTGTACGAGACCAAAACCCGTACGATCAACTACACGGTGATGAAGCCGGTGTACGAGACGCACGAAAAGGTCATCAACTACACTGTCAAAAAGCCGGTGTGGGAGACCAAGACGCGCACGATCAACTACACCGTCAACAAGCCGGTGTACGAAACTCGTGAAAAGACCATCAACTACACCGTGATGGTTCCCGTGCACGAAACCAAAACGCGCACGATCAACTACACGGTTTACAACACCGTGCGTGAAGACAAAGTTCGCACCGAGAACTACACCGTCATGGTTCCCGAACAGTACACCAAGACCGTCTTGGTCAAAGGTGGACACTGGGAAACGCAAACGGAAACCGTTCCCGGCCCGATGATGCGTCGCACGGTTCGTGAGCCCGGCACGTGGGTTTGGGACGCTGCAACCTGCCGCTGCGTGTACTGCCCCGGCAAGTGCCGCGTCGAGTGCGTCCAAGGTTGCCCCAAGACGATCTGCAAGAAAGTCTGGGTTCCGACCTGCGAAGAAAAGGAAATCTGCTGCACGCGGTACAAGAAAGAGTGCCGTACGCGTGAGATCCCGTACACGGTTTGCCGACGCGTCCCTGAGTGCAAGACCAAGACTTGCAACTACACCGTCTGCAAGATGGTCCCCGAGTGCCGCACCAAGACCTGCAAATACACCGTTTGCAAGATGGTCCCCGAGTGCCGCACCAAGACCTGCGAGTACAAGGTTTGCAGCTACGTCTGCGAGCAACGCAGCAAGGTTTGCAAGTACACCACTTGCAAGATGGTTCCCGAGTGCCGCACGAAGACCTGCAACTACACCGTTTGCAGCTACGTCTGCGAGCCCCGCACGAAGGTTTGCAAGTACACCACTTGCAAGATGGTTCCCGAATGCCGCACCAAGACCTGCGAGTACAAGGTGTGCAAGATGGTTCCCGAGTGCCGCACCAAGACGGTCTGCGTCAACAAGTGCCGCACCGAGTGCTACACGAAGACCTGCAAGGTCAAGAAGTGCCGTCAGGTTTGCGAGCCTTACACGGTCACCAAATGCGTCCCGCGTACGGTCTGCAAGCAAGTCCCCGTGACGGTTTGCTGCCCGGCTCCGGTTTGCTGCGGTGCCGCTGACGCTTGCGGATGCTGCGAGCCGGCTTGCTGCAGCAAGCCCCGTGGCGGACTGCTGAAGAAGCTGTTCGGCGGACACAACGGCTGCTGCAACAGCGGCTGTGACGTCGCCCCCAGCTGCGGATGCGAAGCCGAGCCGACTTGTGGTTGCGAAGCCGCTCCTTCCTGCGGCTGCTAATTGAAACGGCCGAGCGGGTTGCCGCCGAGTTCCTTGAGCTCGGCGGGACCTCTCAGCCACTCAAAACTGCACGCGACAAGCCAGGCGGGGTGAGTCCCTCGGATCGAGGCGGCTCGCCCCGTTTTTTCGCTTGTCCGTCAGCGCCGGCCGCCCCGCGGCCTTCGCCGCGACACCTGTAAAAACCGCCCAGGCGTGGCCGACCACGCCGCGGGCGTGTTTTTTGTCTGAAAGCGACAAATGCGATATACTGCGTGGAAGCGATGGAGTCGCGAAACTCTTTCCTTTCTCCTTGTCGAGTCGAATGCTGTGTCGCAGAGTCTTTTTTCGAGTGACTCCTCGTCCGCTCGCACACTGCAACCGATCGATATGTCGTCCGTCCCCCCGGCACCACCGCCACCCCCGTCAAGCGGCGATCCGCGCGATCGCAGCCCCTGGGCCTCGGATGACGCAGCCCCCTTGCCGCAGTCTCAACCTTCCGCCGAATCGCCGTCTCCCTCACCGCCCGAGCCGCCGGCTGAGCTGTTGATCGATTCGGACGAAGAGACGCTCGGTGGCGATCAGGTTGCTGCCGGTCCGCCGGCGACCCAGGCCGGATCGGAGGGACGCGACAGCCGTTTTTCGGACCATCCGGCCAAATCGATTCCGCCGCCACCACCGCCGCCGCGGGCAACCCTGCCGCCGACCCGATCGATTGCCGAAGTGTCCGTTCCGCGAAGCGGAATCGGATCCGCCGTCACACGCTGGCGCGGAAGTCTGCCCGAAGTCACACCGGTGGGCGCCGATGCCGACGATTCCCAATCAGCGATTGCCGCGGCCGACCAAGAAGATCCGACGGCCGAAGTCACCCGATCGGCGCCCTCCTGGCTGCTCAGTTTGGTGATTCATTTGATCGTGTTGCTGGTGCTGGCACTGATCACCTCCCCGCCGGGCAACGGGTTCACCCATTTGGTGCTCGATTTCGGGATCAGCAACGACCCCGTCGAGGACGCGCTGGATCTGGACCTTTCCACGCCGCTGACCGAGGACCTGATCGAAGCCCCCGAGGACGCGTTGGACGACACGCTGGTGGAGTCGGAGATCCCGGACATCTTCGAAATGGTCCAGCCGGCCGAGATGGAAGCCATCGAGCCGGTGCTGCTCGGGGCCGAGCCGATTGAGATCTCTAAACCGATGTTCAGTGGTCGGACGGGGGCGATGCGCAAGGCGTTGATGGCGATGTACGGCGGGACCGAGGAAACCGCTAACGCCGTCAAACTCGGACTGGCATGGCTGAAACGTCAACAGCATCGCAGCGGGTACTGGAGCATGGTGCGGCCGTACAGCAACGGCGCCGTCTCCGAAAATCGGACTGCCGCGACCGCGATGGCCTTGCTGGCGTTTGCCGGTGACGGAAACACCCACCTGGAAGGCCCCTACCGCGTGGAAGTCGAAAAGGGGGTCAAGTACCTGGTGTCGCAGCAGGATCGCGGCGGGTACATGGCCGCTTCGGCGCGCGGGAACGAACGGACCTATGCCCAAGCCCAAGCGACGATCGCCTTGTGCGAGTTGTATGGCATGACCAAGGATTCTTGGTTGCGCGCTTATGCCCAACGGGCCGTCGATTACGCGCTCAAAGCCCAGGCTTCCGACGGCGGATGGCGCTATCGGCCCAACGAACCCGGTGATACCTCGGTGACCGGTTGGTATGTGATGGCGCTGCAAAGTGCCCGCGGGGCCGGGCTGGAGGTCGATCCGGGACAGATGAATCGCATCAGCAGCTACCTCGATTCAGCCGCCGTCTACTATGGCGCCGGCTATGCCTACCAGCCCGGTCGCTCCGACGCCACGCCGACGATGACCGCCGAGGGATTGTTGTGTCGACAGTATCTCGGCTGGGAGCGAAACCATGGCGCGCTCCAGGACGGACTGAGACTGCTGCGCGCCGATGCGCCCTTCGATATCAACCAGCAAAACGTCTATTACTGGTACTACGCCACCCAGGTCTTTCACCACGTCGGCGGTCCGATGTGGACCGAGTGGAATGATCAGATGAAGGTCAAATTGCCGGCGCTGCAAATCAAGGACGGCAGCGAACGCGGCAGTTGGGCGCCCCAGGGAGACCGCTGGAGCATCGGCGGTCGGCTGTACACGACCTGCTTGTCGATCTATTGCCTGGAAGTTTATTACCGGCACCTGCCGCTGTACGACCAACAGTAACCTCGTTCCCGGGCTCCCGCGTTCCGCTTGGGAACTCAATTCAACGCCGGCTCGGGACGTCGATTGTATTACTGATGGGGTCAGTTGCTTTTGTTCCGTGCGTCATCAAAGATCACTCCGCTCGGTTCGCCAACGGCGATCGACGACTTAGCCTGGGGTGAGACCGGATGAGCCCCAGCGAATCCGGGCGTAACCCCAGGCTATGGATGTGGATGCCCTTTGGGCAAGTGCTGCGGAATGAGTTCCGCAGCATCGTGAAGCAGCCTTCTGGGCTAACAAAGAAGATCGATGATCGTCCTCTACCCCAACACCCGCATGCCCCAATCGGCCAGCGTAACCAGGGCGATGGCGATCAATGCAATCGTGTAGCGCCGGATCGTGCGCTCCGATGGGATTTTTCCCTGCCGGACGATTTGCAGCAGCGTGCCCAGACCGCAGAGCGCGTAAATCGCCAACAACAAACCGCCCAGGTTGGCGGCGGCCGCGGCGCGAAACTCTCCCTCCATCATGTGCGCCCACGACGTCGTCATCCCGCAACTGGGACAGCGGATTCCGAACAGCACGCGTATGCTGCACGGGGGCAGTCCGAGTTGATGATGCGTGCCCAACCCGGCCGAATCGGGCTGCAGGGCCGCTGCGGTCGCCAACAATCCGACCAGCACGACTGCCGCGATCGCCGCAGCGATCCGCAGCAACCATCCGCGCCGACCTGCCGGCCCGGTGTAATCGGTTGATGTCAGCGGTTGCAAGGTTTCCACGCGATGGGGGCTGTGGCGATTGGGTGTGCCAGGGCGAGCGGATCTCCCGTTGGACGTCCTAAGCGGGACGGTCCCGTTGGCCGAATCGCAGGTCAGGTGTCTGTGGGCCCGTGCGGACCGATCCTCCGACTGTTATTCTGACGGTTCGATGGAAAAAACCGCAACCCGAACAGAAACTTTGCCCGTGAAGTACGCCATTTGTAACGAGACCTTCGGCGAGATGCCACTGGACCAAGCACTTCAAATCGCTCGCCAGGCGGGCTACACCGGCTGGGAAGTGGCCCCGTTCATGCTCACCGACGACGTGACACAATTCACCGCCGACCAGCGCGCCGCCTATCGCGATGCGGTGGCCGTTGCGGGGCTGGAAATCATCGGGTTGCACTGGTTGTTGGCCAAAACGGAAGGGTTTCATCTGACGACGTTGGACGAAGCGGTCCGCCGGAAAACGAGCGACTACTTCTGCGAACTCGCCCGGTTGTGCCGTGATCTGGGTGGCGATGTGATGGTGTTGGGATCGCCCCAGCAACGTAATTTTCCGCCCTCTCAAACCGAAGAACAGGCGATGGACGCAGCGGCAGATTGTTTGCGTGCGGTCGTGCCGACGCTCAATGAGTGCGGGGTCCGAATCGCGATCGAGCCGTTGGGGCGGGGTGAGGGCAATTTTCTTAACACCGCCGCAGCCGGTCGCGACCTGATGAATCGGATCGACAGCCCGCAGGTGGGGCTGCACTTGGACGTCAAAGCGATGAGTGACGAACCGACTCCGGTTCCCCAGATCATTCGCGACAACGCCGACGTGATGATGCACTTTCATGCCAACGATCCCAATTTGTTGGGACCGGGCATGGGCGACGTCGACTTTCGACCGATCTTTGAGGCCGTTAAAGAAGTCGGATACGTCGGCTGGACCAGCGTCGAGGTCTTCGATTACTCGTTGGGGGCCGAAGCGATTGCGCGACAGAGCATGGCCAACATGATCGCCGCGCAGTCGTGATGCGCACCCGGCTTGCTCCGTCACCGACCGGGGCGCAGCACCTGGGCAATGCGCGAACCCACTTGATCGCCTATTGGGCGGCGCGTCAGTGCGGAGGAGAATTGGTCTTTCGAATCGACGACCTGGATTCGCCCCGCGTCAAGGACTGGGCGATCAAGCAGGCGATCGAGGACATCCGCTGGTTGGGCATCGATTGGGACGGTCCGCCGACGCTGCAAACCGAGCACCAACCGCGCTATCGGCAAACGCTCGCGACGATCACCGGTGGGCGAAACCTTGCCTATCCCTGTGTCTGTTCGCGCAAGGACATCGCCGAGGCGTTGTCGGCGCCGCATGAAAGTCGGTTTCAAGGTGAGGGCCCGGTCTATCCGGGAACCTGTGCGGGGTATCGCGACGGAGCCCCGATTCCGCCGCAGCTGCATTGTTGGCGGTTGCGTGTCAGCGACGAAACGTTGGTGTTTGATGATCAGGTGCTTGGCCGCCAACAATGTAACCCGGCGCGGGAGTTGGGTGATTTCCCGATCACCACCAAGAACGATCAAGTTTCGTATCAATTGGCCGTCGTGGTGGATGACATGTGTCAAAACGTGGACTGGGTCATTCGCGGCAACGACCTGGTCGCCAGCACGTTTCGCCAATTGGAACTCTATCGCCATCTGGGATGTCGGCCGCCACGCTACGCCCACGTGCCTTTGGTCCGGGGAGTCGACGGCCGGCGGTTGGCCAAGCGTCACGGGGATACCCGGTTGAGCCATTATCGCGAATGCGGGGTGGCTGCCGAAGCCATCGTCGGTTGGGCGGCACACTCGCTGGGGTTGACCGACACGGCAGAACCTCAAAAAGCCGCGGACCTGATCGACCGCTTCGACTGGTCTCGTTTGCCCAAGCAAGACACCGTGATCGACGCCGAGCGATTGTTCGGATTGTGAGCATCGTCACGTCCACGTTCTGATTGACGGCTGCCCCATCGCTTGCGTTTAGCCAAACACAGACGGTTTTCTCGATGCGTCAGGGCAAACACGATTGCGAGTCTGCGCCCCAGCATCCCGCCGCAAAATCCGTCGACCGTTGCGGCGAAATCACGTCGCCCGGGTCGATGAAGGACCGACAGCGAGGTTCGCCGAGCCGATTGCGACGAAGCCGCCCTCGTTTTCTCGACTGACAGTCATCTGAGCAGGAAGCGACGAAAAAAGGATAAAGGAGTTAGGACAGTGAGAACTCATTTGATGCGACACTTCGCACTCGTACTCGGGTTCAGTCTCGGCGGCCTCGCTGCTATCGACTGTGCCGCATTCGATTCGGGCTACGCCGCCAACGGCACCTATCAACCGCCTGCTCGATGGAATAATTTTCGACATCCCGCAGCGCCGATCCAGTCTGCATCGCCGGCCCAAACGGCGATGCCTTTCGGCGCGACGGTGCAGTCGGCTGCGGCGCAAAACACCATTGAGGAATTGCCCGTCCCCGAAGGCAATCGAGTTTATCCGCCGGTCCCGACCATGCCGCCGGCACCGGTCGTGCCGCGGCAACCGATCGTGCCGCAGCAACAGGTGATGCCGCCGGCGCCGGGGATGGCTCCACAAGCCCATTACCACCAGCCGGGGCACGCGGCGCCGACGGTCGCCCCGGTGCATGCCCACGGGCCGATCGCCTCACCTGGGCCGGTCGCATCGCACGGGCAACCCTGTGACGCCCCGTCGTGTGCCAGCCCCTATGCTGCCGCGGCGGCGTCGCCATGGCAGGGTTCATCGTGTGGAACCTGCGCGACGGCGCCCGCGCCAGGTCCGCGACCGATCGCTCCGTGGTTCGGCGGGTCAAGCTTGATGTTCTGGAATATCGCCGGCAGCGACAGCACCCCGCTGGTCACCGACGACAGCAGCATGGTCTTGCTGCGAAACCGCGACCTGGAGCCGAATGACGACACCAGCTTTGACGTGCACGCCGGCCGTTACTTCGGATGCGGACAGTACGCCGTCGATGTCGAGTACATGTTGTGGGATCCGGAATGTCTGTGTCGCCAAGTGCCCGACAGCGGTGCGGGTTTGCGGTTGATCAATCCCGCGCTCCAAACCGCGTCGATCAATCGCGGCGCCGGTGCGACCACGGTCTACGACGACTACGACATGAACGCGGCGAGTATCCAGGTGATCCGCGACTTGAGGATCCAAAGCCTGGAGGTCAACCTGGTCGGGTTCGGACTGATGGGGGCGCGACGGCTGGGTTCTTGCAGTCCTGCGGCGCCTTGGGGAAGTTGCGGTCTGTTCGGCTGCAACGGGAAAGCGTGCGGCGGTGCGATCGGTCCGCTCGCACGAGCCGCCGGTGGACGACTGCGGATTCAAAACTCCCACGGGTTCCGCTGGTTCCAACTGGAAGACGAGCTTGAAATCGGCGGTGATGTCGACGGCATGACCGGCTACGGGGCGAACGACCTGTACTACAAGTCGATCGTCGAGAACAATCTGTTCGGTTATCAGTTCGGGTCGCGTCTGAGCTATTGCATGGGCAGTCGTGCGATGCTGAATCTGGGCGGCAAGATCGGCATCTACGGAAACGATGCCGAATTCTTTCACAGCATCACGACCACCACCGCGACGGCTTACACCAACTCGCAAGGTGCCGGTGCCGGAGACCTCTACACGCGGCAATCGGACATCTCGCTGGCCGGACTCGGCGAACTGGACCTCGGACTGGGGTACCGGATCAGCAACTGCTGGAGCGTCAACGGCGGCTATCGCGTGCTGGCGGCTTGCGGCGTCGCAACCGCGGTGGGGCAAATGCCGACCCAATACACCTCCGCCGCGACGGCCGGGGCGGTGCGTGCCGACGACTGTCTGATCCTGCACGGTGCCTACATCGGATTCGATTACAACTGGTAGGGCGGCGGGCGCCGACGAGGCGTCTGAGTGGAAGCAAGCCGTTCTCTTCCGAGATCCCGCGTTTCATGCCTCGTTCCCGGGCTCGGCCCGGGGGCGGGAATCTGCCCGGGCTCCGCCTCTGGCTGCACGTGGTGATTAAGGTAGCTACCTCGGGCAAGACACTACGACTTCTGCCCGGCATAGCGCAAACTTCGACGGACGAGCCCTTTGACCTCGTCAATGTCTGCCGACAGGGCGACTTCCATATTGGCATGCCATTCGGGTCGCAGGCGTTGGTCGAACACCGACATCCCGCGGGTGAGCAAGCCTTGCGTTTCGACCTTTCCGGCCATCTCCGTCCAGTCGAACAGTTCTGGTTCGACGACCGCGGCAATCGTCGCCGCGTCAATCAGTGGCACCAGTTCACGTCCGAGTCGTTGATGGGCGGTACGGAATGCAAACGGCAGGATCTGGTGCAGCAACTCGCCGGCCCGCGATTGTTTGGACGGTAACTGCTCCAGCAGGTCGACGCCGAATTCGACTTGGCCGGTGACATCCAACGGCAGCAGGCTTTTGGTCGTCGGTGAGGCAAAGACCTCGCTGGCGGCGGCGGGATCGAAAAACAGGTTGAACTCGGCCACGCTGCTGGCGTTTCCGGCGACGTTCACCGCGCCGCCGCTGATCACGACTTTGTCCAGCAGGTTGACGGCCGCCGGGTCTCGCCGATACAGGCGTGCCAAGTTGGTCAGCGGTCCCAAGCACACCAGCGTGATTTCGCCGGGATGTTGCCGTGCGAGTTCGGCGATCACCTTCTCGCTGGTCGGCAGGTGTTGGCGTTGGGTTTGGCCGATAGTCAGTTCCCCCAGCCCGCAGACGCCGTTGAGGAACAAATCGTCGATCGCGGAAGCGGTTTCCGGCGGCACGGCCTTGCCGATGCGTGGATAACGGGGGGGATCGAGCATGGAGACGATCGCACAGGCGTTGGACGTCGCTTGTTCGGCGGTGACGGTTCCGGCGGTCGCCGTCACCGCTAAGACGTTTAAACGAGGGTCAAACAGCGATGCCGTCAACGCGACGGCATCGTCGATTCCAGGGTCGGTGTCGATGATGATTTTTCGTGTCATGCGAAAAGTGTAGGTTGACGGGCGTTTCGAAACGAGCCCGATCCGCTAAAGTGCTGATCGTTCCCCGAAACCGACGCGGATGACGCCCCGATCGGCTCACCAGACACCCTGAATTACCGATGACGACCTTCGACGACGCGATCCAACAGGCCCAGCGCAACGAGGATCTGTCCGCCGATCAAACGGCGGTCCTGATCGACCAGATGCTCAGCGGCGAAGCGGCCGAGGATCAGATCGGCCAATTGTTGCTGGCACTCCGCGAGAAAGGCGAGGCGGTCTCGGAAATCGTCGGCGCGGCGACCGCCATGCGCCGCCACATGACCCGTATTCCCCATCGCCACGATTGCTTGCTGGACACCTGTGGGACCGGCGGCAGCCGCAGCGGATCGTTCAACATCAGCACCGCCGTCGCGATTGTGACCGCCGCCTGTGGGGTTCCCGTGGCCAAACATGGCAACCGCAAAGCGACCAGCGTGACCGGATCGGCCGACGTGCTGGAGGAATTGGGGGTGGGAATCGAGTCGGACGCCGATCAGGTCGCTCGGCGGTTGGACGAAATCGGTTTGTGCTTCTGTTTTGCCGTCAAATTGCACCCCGCGATGCGGCATGTCGTTGGAATTCGGCGCAAACTGGGCGTCAAAACCCTGTTCAATCTGCTCGGACCGCTCTGCAACCCGGCCGGAGCGACGCACCAATTGCTGGGCACCAGCAACGTCGATGCCCAGGAGAAAATTGCCGCCGCGATCGCCCAACTGGGGACCCGGCGTTCGTTCGTCGTCCATGCCGCCGACGGCCAGGACGAGGTTTGCCTGGATCGTTACACCGCCGCCGTCGAAGTTACGGGCAATCAGGTCAGCGGTCGATCTCGCTGGACGCCCGAGGATTTCGGTTTGTCGCCGACCGACGTCACCGCCCTGGCCGCCAGCGGACCCGCCGAAAGCGCTGCGATCATTCGCCGCATCTTGGACGGCCACCCCGGACCAGCGCGGGACACCGTCCTGGCCGGCGTTGCGGCGGCACTGCTGCTGACCGACAAGGTCACCTCATTGGCCGATGGCGTCTCGCAAGCCGCCCAGGTGATTGACAGCGGGGCGGCAAAGGCCAAATTGGAGCAACTGGCTCGGGCGTAGCGACGCTCGCCAGAGCGTGGAACGCATCCTGTTAACGCCCCCCTGACGTTACGGTTCACTCCGTGTTTACACTCGTCCCACTCGATTCCCAGCCTCAACATGCCTGCTACCGACGTCGCCGCACGATTCCGAGAAATCCGAGACAAAGTTGAAGCCGAGCAGCGGCTCACCTTGGACGACGGGATCTTCTTGTACGATCCCGCGGTGCCGCTGCAACAGATCGGCGAACTGGCGAATCTGGTCCGTGAACGCAAAAACGGCAACGTCGGTTACTTCAACATCAACACCCACCTGAATCCGACCAACGTCTGCGTCTATCGTTGCCGGTTCTGTGCCTTTCGCAGCGATTTGCGCGATCCCAAAGGCTATGTGATGAGCGACGAACAGATCGTCCAGCGTGGCCGCGAAGCGACCGAAAACGGGTGCACGGAAATGCACATCGTCGGTGGGCTGCATCACAAGATGCCCTACCAGTGGTACCGCGGCATCATCGAATTGCTGAATGAAACGTACCCGCAAATTCACCTCAAAGCCTGGACCGCCGTCGAAATCAATTGGTTCGAATTCCAGACCAAAAAATCGAAACAATGGGTGCTCCAGGACATGCGTGATGCCGGGTTGGGCAGCATGCCCGGCGGCGGGGCGGAGATTTTTCACCCGGAGGTTCGGGACCAGTTGTGCGAGCACAAAGCCAACACGCACGAGTGGTTGCAAATTCACCAAACGGCGCACGAAATCGGGCTGCGAACGAATTGCACCATGCTGTACGGGCACGTCGAACAAGCCTATCACCGCATCGATCACCTGATCCGGCTGCGCGAACTGCAGGATCGCACCGGCGGGTTCCAGGTCTTCATCCCGCTGGCGTTCCACCCCGAAAACACCAAGCTGGACAACATCAAAAAGCCTTCGGCGCTGATGGACCTGCGGACGATGGCGATCAGCCGTTTGATGCTCGACAACGTCCAACACATCAAGGCGTACTGGATCATGCTGGGCATCGAAACGGCCCAGACGGCGCTCGCCTACGGTGCCGACGACATCGACGGTACGGTCCGTCACGAATTGATCTATCACGACGCCGGGGCGACCACCCCGGAGTGTCTGAGCGTCGATCACATCAAACAACTGATCACCGAAGCCGGGCGCGTTCCGGTCGAACGCGACACGGTCTACAACCACGTCCACCGCGAGCCCCACGACTTCACCAAGTGGACCTCCGGCGCCCCGGTCGGCGTGTAGCTGGACGGCGCCTCACCTCGTGTGGAATTGATCGATTTGATCTCATTTCCAGGCGCCGCCATCGACGTGTCAGGCGGAGAGGTAGAAAAATTGGTGTTACGGAACAGAAGGGGCTATCCAACATTTTCTTACCCACGAAATTTTCTTACCTAATTTCCGCAGACGGCTAAGAGACGGGATCACATGGGATAACCGGTTACAATCTGGGGAGTTTTGAATTTCTCCTCCCACACCCCGCCCCACCCATGCGTCACAACTCTCGGATGCCCCGCCCGCTTCTGTGGATCGTCTGCGTTGTAATCGTCACTTTCATCGCGACGCCCGCTCGTGCCGATTTGGCTGACGATGCGCTTGCGGCCGCGAAAAAGGCAACCTCATTTTTGGTCGATCAGGTCAGCACCGAAGGCGGCTATCTGTGGAGCTATTCGGCGGACTTGGGGGCGCGGGAAGGCGAGGGAGTCGTCAACACACCAACCATCTGGGTCCAGCCGCCTGGGACACCGTCGGTCGGTGAAGCGTTTGTCAAGCTTTATGAAGCGACCGGCGACGAGCAATTCCTTGACGCAGCCAGGGCCGCCGCGGAAGCTCTTCGTCGCGGTCAAATGCGTTCCGGCGGATGGCAGGCGATGGTGGAGTTTGATCCGGAGCGTCGTCGCCGTTGGGCGTACCGGATCGATCCAGCCAGATCGAAGGCGAAAGACCAGTCCAGCCTGGACGACGACAAGACGCAATCGGCGTTGCGATTCCTGATCCAGTTGGACCGGGCATTGAACTTCAAGGACGAATCGATTCACGAGATGACGCTTTATGCCCTGGACGGACTGATCCAGCGCGGCCAATTCTCCGGCGGCGGATTTCCCCAGGTCTGGACCGACCAGCGCGGTCCGGCGGCCGACACACCGGACGAAAACGCGAGCTACCCCGAGTCGTGGCCGCGGACTTATCCCGGCCACAACGAGTACTGGCATCGCTACACGCTGAACGATCACCTGGCCCGCGACGTCATGAAGGTGTTGTTCCTGGCCGACGAAGTTTACGGTGACGCACGCTATTGCGATTCGGCAGTGAAATTGGCCGATTCGCTGTTGGCCGCCCAGATGCCCGATCCCCAGCCCGCCTGGGCCCAGCAATACAACGCGCAGATGCAGCCGATTTGGGCGCGAAAATTCGAGCCGCCCGCGATCACGACCAGCGAATCGTTCAGCGTGATCGAAACGCTGATGTTGGTCTATCGCCACGTCGGTGACCCGAAGTACCTCGATCCGATCCCCCAAGCACTCGACTACTTGGAACGCTGCCAACTGCCCGACGGCCGCGTCGCGCGGTTCTATGAACTGAAAACGAATCGGCCACTGTACTTCACTCGCGACTACCAGCTGACCTACGACGACAGCGACATGCCGACGCACTACGGATTCCAGCTGCAAAGCAAGGTGCCGCAACTGCGCAAGCAATATCAGCGCCATGAACGCTTGACGCCGCAACAGCTTGCCGAATCCGAAAAGCAGCGTCGCCCCAACCCTCGGGCGGTGCAGGCGATCATCGATCGGCAAGACGAACGGGGGGCGTGGATCAGCGATGAGGGGCTGAGATTCAACAAGCTTCCCGGGCCGACGGTGCAGATGAGCGTCGCCGTAGAACACCTCACTACGCTGGCGGAGTACCTGGCTGACCAAACCCGCTGACCGCATCCAGTTTCGACGTAGCTACGCTCGCCAGAGCGTGGAAAACGTCGGGGACCACCTTCTGGCGAAGGTAGCTACGTTTTAACGGCTAATCACAACGTTTGTCTGCCGAATCAACATTGCTCTGCAAGCCACCCGCGGAGTGTCCCTGTGTCACAGGTGGAAAAAACTGCTAGCGTAAGAATTCCTCGGTCGCGGGGTATATCGCGATAATTGGTTCATGGACGGGCGGAAACCTCCCGTGACTTCCACACTCAGGTAACAAATTCATGGCAAAACACGTTCTTTTCTTCGCCAGCCTTTTCGTTTCCGGGGCGATCTTGATCGGTCCGGGCAGTGTGATTGCGGACGACTGGTCGGGCTGGCTCGGTGCAAACCGAGACGGCGTGTACCGTGAAACCGGCGTCGTTGATGAGATCCCCGCGTCGGGATTGCCCATTAAATGGCGAACCCCGATCGCCGGTGGGTACGCGGGCCCCGCGGTCGCCGATGGCAAAGTTTTCGTGTTTGATTACCAACGCAGTGGCGGCGACGTGGTGAACGATCCCGGCAGTCGCGCCAAGCTGACCGGCAAAGAGCGACTGTTGGTACTGGATGCCAAAACCGGCGTGAAGATTTGGGAATATTCTTATGATCGTCCCTATGAAATCAGCTACCCCGCCGGTCCGCGGGCGACCCCGACGATCGATCAAGACAAGGTCTATTTGCTCGGGGCCGAAGGCGACCTGACGTGCCTGTCGGTGACCGATGGCTCGCTCGTCTGGACTCGGAATCTGCCCCAAGACTTCGGCGCCGAAGTGCCGATCTGGGGTTTCTCGGCGCATCCGCTGGTCGATGGCGATCTGCTGTACACGATGGTCGGCGGTGATGGTCAAGGCGTGGTTGCGTTCGACAAAGCGACCGGAGAGGTGCGTTGGAAGTCACTCGACGCCAAAGCAGGTTACTGTGCCCCGCGGATCATCGAAGCGGGCGGAATGCGGCAGTTGATCGTGTTCCACCCCGAGGCGGTCGAAGGTTTGGATCCGGCCAGCGGAAAATCGTTGTGGAATGTCCCGATCACGCCCGCCTACGAGATGTCGATCGCGGTGCCGATGGTTGACGGCGATTTGATGTATGCCAGCGGGATCCATGCCGAAGCCGTGATGATCCGGCTGGGAACCGACTCGCCCAGCGGCGAAGAATTCTGGCGGGGCGGACCGAAGAACGCGGTCCACAGCAGCAACGCGCCTCCGATGTTCGTCGACGGCGTGGTCTATGGAACCGACTGTGTCAAAGGCAACTTGATCGCGGTCGATGCCAGCAATGGCGAGCGGCTTTGGGAGACCTTTGATGCGACCATTCCCGGTGAAAAACGCTTCGGTCGCCACGGGACCGCGTTCCTGACCCGATTGGGACAAACGGATCGTTACCTGGTGCTGAGCGAAACGGGCGACTTGATCATCGCCGAGCTGACCGCCAAGGGATACGATGAAAAAGGTCGGATGCATGTCGTCGAGCCGACCAACGAAGCGTTCGGACGTCCCGTCGTGTGGAGCCATCCCGCCTACGCCGGCAAGACCGCGTTCGTCCGCAACGACAAAGAAATCGTGGCGGTCGATCTGAGTCGCTAGTGCGGCGGGAGCCACACCTGCAGTGCGTTCCAAGGCCGAGCCTTGGAACGAGGTAGGCAGTCCGATCGCCTTTCCGGGCCGTCGCGCGATGCTTTTCCATGCACCAGCCGTCAACTCAAGTCGATTCTACCTGTGCTGTCACTAAACGATTCCGTTCGGACTCCCAAGTGATGCAGCATCGAGACGAACAGGTTGGAAAGCGGAAGATCGTCGTTGGTGGCTTTCTTCTGCCAGGGCTCGGTGCCGCCATCCCAAGCGCCACCCTGTGGATTCGCTCCGGCTTTGTTGATGTAGCGGCCGTGTTGCAGGCCCATGTTCCCCCCGCCGGCCAAAATCAACGGGTAGTTGCGTGACAGGTGAAATGCACTGGAGGCCGAACCGAACAGCAACAGCGTGTTGTCCAGCATCGTGCCTTCGCCCGCCGGTTCGGGTGTTTGCTTCAACTTGGTCAGGAATCGGGCGTATTCTTCGTTCAAGAATTGGCAATACAGCCCGAAGTTTTTCCAGCCGTCTGGCTTCTTTGTTTCATGTGACAACTGGTGCGAAAGATTGAACCCGATCGCCCGGGCCAGGTGATCACTGCGGCCGACACCGTTCTCTCGACCGATCTGGTAGGTTGCCACGCGGGTCGAATCCGTTTTGAATGCCAGATAGATCAGCTCGAACATCGTCTGCAGATATTGACGCGGCTCTTCTGTCGTCAGTTCCAGGTTCAAATGGTCGGCGTCGACCTGGGGCAGCGGAGCATTCAGCCACTGCTTGGCTTTTTCGACACGACGCTCCGCTTCGCGAACCGATTCCAGGTACTCGTCCAGCGTTTTTTGGTCGTGTGTCGAGAGCGACTTTCGCAATCGCCGGGCATCGGCAAGCAAGTCATCGAGCGCGCTTTGGCTGAGCGCCAGACGTTTGGCCGCGTCTTCGTTGCTTTTGACGAACAACATGTCGAAGACGCGTTTGGGACGGTGTTCGGCGGGAATCGGTTTGCCGTTGTGGTCGAAGGAAATCGTGTGGGCGCCCCGCGCGGTCCCGGTTCCACCATCGGTCGACATCACCAACGAAGCGAATCGCGTTTCGTGCCCGACGTGGTTCGCGTATTGTTGATCCAACGAGATGGTGTTGTGGTATTCCATGTCGCCGCCGCCGGTCGGGGCGCCGGTCAGGAATTGATCGGCGTTGTTGTGACCGTGGACGATGCGGCCGGCGGGGTGCGAGAACCCGGACAGGACGGTGAGTTCCTGACGCAGTGGTTGCAGGGGCGTCATGCACTTGGTGAACTGAAAGTCGGATCCGGCCCCGTGGGGAAACCAGGACCAGTCGCCGTAGGCAGGGTCCTCGGGCAGCGGCATCGGCACGCCGTCGGGAAAGTAGAAACACCCGAGGCGTTTCGGCGGCGAGGCGATTTCGGTTCCGCGAGCCGCCGAGGCTCGAAAGGTCTCGAACAGGGGCAACGCCAATGCCAACCCCGCGCCGCGAACGAATCGACGGCGGTCAAGCGAGTTTAAGTTCATCGACATGGCGGTTCTCTCCTGAGTGGGCCTGGCAGACGACGTGCCGCGAGGAAATCAAACACTGACAAAACTCTATTTGGTCCGAAACAATTCACTGGTGGCGATCATCCGAATCATCGTCGCCAATCCGTCTCCCTGGCGACGCAGGTCGGCGGCGATTTCATCCACGTCGGAGCGATCTGCGAACGTCAGCGACCGCCCGAGACCGTAGGTGGTCAGCTTATGAACCAAGGAACGCACGAACTGATCCTGACGCTGCTCCAAAAGGAATCGTTTCAATCCCTGCATGCCGTCTAGCGGTTGCGCATTGAACAGCTTGCTGGTTGCATCCACCGGTTTGCCACCGACCTGGTCCCGCCACCGTCCCAGCGCATCGTAATTCTCGAATGCGATGCCCCAGGGGTCGATCTTCGCATGGCACGACATGCACGCCGCGTGATTGCGATGGTCTTCGATTTGTTCCTTCAGCGTCATCTTGGCGATCTCCGGATCGGCCAGATCGATTTCCGGAACGGCGGGCGGAGGTGGTGGCGGTGGATCGTTCAGCAGACACTCCAACAGCCAAACGCCACGCTTGAGCGGATGCGAATCATCACCCGCGGAATTCATCGCCAGCAAACCCGCTTGCGTCAGCAAACCACCGCGGCGGCCGGTAGGATCCAAGGGGACGCGGCGGAAGTGGTTTCCTTTGACGCTGCTCAGCCCATAGTGAACGGCCAGTCGCTCATCGGCCATCGTGTAGTCGGCGTGCAGAAAGTCCAACACGCTCGCGTCGTTTCGAACCATTTCATGAAACAACTCGATCGGTTCCCGCTGCATCGATTCCTTCAGTGGTTCCAACGAACGCGGAACGTTCAGGAAATCGAGCAACTGCAGGTCCAGCCATTGGTGCACAAAGTGCTCGGACAGTCGCTTCGCGCGGTCGTCGGCCAACATCCTCGTGATCTCGCGTTGCAACACCTCCGGCTGGAGCAGCGCGTCGTCGGCGGCGAGCCGGCGCAGCCGGTCGTCGGGGATGCTGCACCACAGGAACATCGACAACCGTGTCGCCAGTTCGGTGCCGGTCAGGGGGACGCGTCCATCGGTGTCGGCATTTCCGTCTTCGACGATGTACAGGAAGCGCGGCGACGCCAAAACCGTTGCCAGCACTTCGACCATCGCTTCTTCAAAGCTGTCGCACTGTGGCCGCATCGTCGCGAACAATTCGAGCTTGCGATCGATCTCGGTTTGGGCGACAGCACGCCCCCAGGCACGTTCGATGAACGCGGTCAACACCTCGCGTGCGTAATCGGGTTCGTGATCGCGGTTGGTGCTGTCAAAAAAGATCCGCGTGTGCGATTCTGGAGGCCATTGATCGTAGACGGGAGCCGTCACTTCGACATAGTCGATCCGGATCGGTCCTTGCGAAACCGAGTTGTTGACAAAGGCGATGTATTCCGACGGGTTCGGCATCGCCCCCAGCGGGGATGTCTTTCGCACCGAGTTGCGCGGATAGATTTCACCGAGCGGCACGTCCCACTGATAAAACTCCGGGGTGTCGGACGGCGCCGTGATCGGTGTGTCCGCCCGTCCGACCGTCAGCAGCGCGCGGCCTTCGTTGCTCGCCTGCCAGCCGAACAACAACTTCAGACTCGGCGGGCTGGCCTCGTCTGCATTTTCACACGCCGCACGGACGCGGACACGCAGCGTGCCTTCGTCGGGCAACCGGTTGCCCAATTCGATTCTGAAGCGGTTGTTTTGCCCACGCGGAAGGATGGCGACGTGATCCAGCGACTCGGGGATCTGCGGCGGTGACGTCGTCGGCTTGTGCGCGTAGGTCGCCTTGCGGTACTGCCAACTGGCGCGAACGGTTTGTCCACCGGATAGGTCTTTGAAGTACGGAACGTTGTGCCGTTGGCGAAAACTTTCCTCCAGTTTTTGCAGCGTTTGTTGTTGAGCTTCCGGATCGTCCGCGTTCTCTTCCTTGGCCTGATCTATTTGTTTCTGCTGCTTCGCCCAATCGATGCGTCCGGCATCCTTCATGGTCACGCCCCAGTGCAGCACCTGGGGCTGCTCGCCGCGAACGGTCGCTCGCAGCAACGCCCGGCGGGCCAACCGTCGATATGCTTCAAATTGAGAGACCGACATGTGCAACAGATCGGAACTGTTTTGGAATCCTTCTTCCGAATGCGCTTCCGGGGGCAGGTCCTTGGCAAAGTCATAGGGCAGCCCGAGCAAATCTTGTAGCGCGTAATTGAACTCGTAACGCGTCATCCGTCGAAACGAATGGTGTTCCCCCGAGGCCCGTCGCACGATCGATGCGACTTGAATTTCGTTGGACAGCCACTGAACGATCTTGGTCCGATCCGCGTCGGACAGTTCAGCTTCGCCCGGAGGCGGCATCTCGTTGTTGCTAACCACCGCTTGGACTTCGAGCCACCACTCCCTGTCCTTGCCGTGCAGCAGGTCGGGGTCGAGCGTGTCGATCCGAACATTCCCTTCTTGGGTGTCGGCGCCGTGGCAATCGGAACATGCTTCCCTCAGGATCGGCCCGATCGTTTGGGCGAATTCGTCTCGATTCGGCTTGACATCGGAGGCAATGCGAACCGGATTCTGGCTGCGAAGCTTCGACCGTTGGAGACCGATCGCGCGCGATTGCCGAAACGAACGTACGCCCGATGGTGTTGATTCAACGGAATCGGCTGCTTGGCTTGGACGTGTCAGTGTGGCCAAAACGAAAATGGCAAGCCATGCGGCGGAGTTCAGTCGCAGCAGAATACAAGTCATGGCGTCGTCACTGTCCGCGATGGGGGCGGAGCAATCAAAGGCGGGGGCCGGCACGGCGGGTGGTGGGAGAATCGATTATACCGGATCACCGTCAAAATGCACGAGCAATCCGCGGCTGACTCAGGGCCGCACGCGAGGCATAAAAAAACCCCGCTCGGGATCCGAGCGGGGCATATCGTTTTTCCGATCGTGTTCGGCGTCTACCACATGTATTCGGCACCGACGGTGAAACCTTGTAAGGTCAAACTGTCGTAGGCGAGGTTGCCTGGAACGATACTTTGGGTCGCCCCATTGACTTGAAAGTCCATGCTGCCGAAGGCAATGTCGTCGACGGCCAGGACGTAGTAGGAACCGCGAAGCGTCAGTGAGTGCGACAGTCGATAGATCCCTTTCAGTTCGAGGTCGGCCAGGATGGTGCCGCGTTGATCGCCGTCGAACGCGTTTTGCGTTGCCAACGAGTTGGCGGAGATTTGAACCGCTCGGTCGACATCGTTTTGCACCCACGCTCCCTTGGCACCCAGCCCGACGGAGATGCCCGGAACCACGTTCCACCAGAAGTCGAATCCGGCCTGCGGTCCGAACAATCGGTTTTCGGTGTCGGCGTCGGCATTGAAGAATCGATTCTGGGTGATCGTGGTGGGACCGATCGTCGTTTGGGTTTGTCCCTGGGTTGCGTAGCGGAGCCCGTCGTCGTATCGCATGAACCGCAGACCGACGAGCCAGGAACTTTGGAATCGGCAGTAGGGGAACATCGTTCGTCGGCGATAGTTAAACTCGGCCGAGTGGAAGCGGCTTCGTGCTTCGATGGATTGGGTGGTTGAGCGATCGGTGTCGTCAAATCCGCCGGCGCCAGGGATGGTCCCGAAATCGCTGAGGAAGGAGTACAGGTTGCCTTCCAAGTTGGTTCCGATCACATCCGCTTGAGCCGATGCACCTTCTTTCCATTCGTTGCCACCCATGTATGTCAATTCGACGTTGCCGCCCACGCCCCAGATGAAGGCGACCGATGCCCGCACGCCGGCTTCCAGTTCGTCCAACCCGTCGTCGCTGAGACTCAAGACGGGAGTTCCGCTCGGCCCACTTCCACGTTGTGTGATCACCGACGAGCCCGCGCTCTTGATCTGACGATCCAAGAACAGAGCCTCCAGGCTGACATCGTACCAGCGTTGATTGCAGATTCCTGCCTCTTCGTAAGGACGCAACAAGCTGACGGCGGAGGCCAGGCAAGATCCCGCGTACCCGAACGGCAACTCTTTGCAGGCGGTGCATCCGGCGCCGCGACAGAACAGACACGCCGAACCGCCGTTGCGAAGTTTGCCCAGGACGCCGCCGCCGCCCAGGAAGCTGTTGCACGAACAACCGCCTCCGCCGCCGCACGTTCCACAGACCATCCGGTCCATGCAGGCTTGCATCGGCAACGCGTCGCAGTTGCCCGAGTCACATCCATACGCGTTGTAGCCGACCGGCATCACCGGCGAACCACTCATGCCCATCATGCCGGGCGTCCCGATCGGCGGCACGCCGGCCGGCGTGACAAAGCCGCTGGCGGCCAAGTCGTAGTTGGCAAGCGAGACGCCCGCCGAGGGATAGCCCTGTGCCGAAACCTCGCCCGAGAGCAGGCCGGTGGCGAAGATCGCCGCCGCTACCGCCAGGCTGGTCCCCACCAGCGCCGAACCGGCACGGCGAAGACGGGAGAGAGGTTTGGCAGCGGGCAGACGGGAAACTCCCGCTTCGCTGTTCATGTTTGTCAAACGGTTGACCATGTTTCGAATCATTCGGTGCATCGCAAACGTCTCCGCGGTCGCAGCCGCCTCGCTGTTGGGGCTCGTTCGCCCGAGCCATGCGTGCACACCTGTGTCACGCTGGGATCCCGAGCCGCAATATGGAGAGAGGAAATGACCGCGCGCTCATGCATCGCATTGACGCCCGCCGCATCGGATTGCGGCGATCAACCAGTTTCCCCCCTGGTAATTCAATGTCGAAACGAATCGCCGTCGGCACGCCATGGTTCAGTCTGTCGGCAGGTTTCCGACAGCGATCGGCACAGCGGATGCCTCCAAAAAATCGCTTCAGGCGGACTTATCGGCACAAACCACCCCGATGGTTTGGTTAATTCCGGTAGAACCACTAAGGAAATCTGTATCAGTCAAGACGGATAATCGCAAAGTCTCGCTTTTTTTAGGCTCCGTCGGGGGAGCATGTCGCTGTGGGGTTTGATTGCTCGCCGGCTTCAGTTGACAATGGCAATCCGTTTGCATCCCTGACGCTTCGCCCCGACCGTGCCACGCAGCACCGACGCAAGCCAGCGCCAAACCACGCCCGCCCCGAACCACGCCCGCTATCGCTCGGATTTATCGAACGGTCATGTCACCACCCTCACCCGACGCACCGAAACGCAATGAACCGCCAGACGGTTCTTCGGGGTCGCCGTCGCGGCGAAAAGCGCGGGTGGCGAAGCGGCGCCAAGGCAAAACAACACGCCGATCGACCGATGGTTCCCACGCAAAGCAAACCGTTCTCGCCCGACCGGCCGATTCGGCGACTGCGGACGAGGCGGAAACGGTCGCATCACTCGTGCGACGACTCGGTACGCCCCCGCACGATCTGGCCTCGCGATTGGGCGTGCGTTTCAAAGAAGCCTGTCGCCGAGTGCTGGACGATGGCGGCTCCATCGCCGCGATCGAGTTGGAGTCTTGGGCGATCAATCGACAAGGCGAACTTGTGTTTCTCGGTGAAATTCTGCCGGCCGGTCAAGGAATCGACAACGTCGACGAGCTGGGCGACCAATTCCAGCAGCGGCTCGCCGTCCCACGTCCGGCGATCGCGCATCGCAGCCGTCAGCTCCGCGTCGATCAAGCCGAGGCTCGGTTCGCGCTGCGTTTTCAGCGGCATGCCGACGATGATCAATACGCCCCGACGCTGTCAGGTGATGAACGGGACCGGCGAGAGAAGCTGATCGATCAATTCACCGCGTCGCTGGCTCGTCGGTTCGGCGAACAAGCGATCACGTCTCCCGATCCGTCCGAAGAAAAGGTGCGTCCGAGCAAGCCGCAACCGATGGCGCGAGATCGCCGCTTCAATTGGAATCTGACGCTCGGGCTGGCAACCGCCGTCGCCGCGGTGGCAATGGTTTTGGGCGGAACCCAACTCGCCAAAATGCGGAAACGGCAGGCCGAACTTGGACGTCGTGACGCCACCAGCGGCGAACCGGAATCGATGACCCATACGGCGGACCGGTCCAGCGGGAATGCGTCCGCCCAGTTCGCGAATGCGGCCCCCGTTGCCGCGCCCGAGATGCAGCCCGATGTCCCGCCACCGCCGTCGGATCCGGCACGAGACGAAGCCAGCCGCAGCGAGCCGAACCGAGACCCTGCCGATCGCGATCCGCAACGTTTCGATCCGCAATTTGCAGACGGTGGCACGCCCAACGAGCCCGGGGACCCGCCCGAATCCTCCGCAAAGACGATCGTCGACAGTCGGGGCCAACGTGGCGGGTTTGATGTCATGGACGATCTCGACGCGCTCGTGGCAAGCAACGCGCCATCGGGTTCCGCAGACAACATGGCGGTGAACTCGGATGAAATCGATCCGGCGAAAACGATGCGGATCGCCAGCCCGCTCCGAACAACCGGCGATGTCCCGGCAGAATCCACCCCCATCGCACGTCTGCCCGGCATGGACGTTGCTGATGATGTCACGCTGGAAGACGTGCTGAGCACGGACGCGCCGGAGCAGGACGTCCCGGAAGTCCTCCAAGAAACGCGTCCGTCCGAGGACCGATTTGTCGAATTGCCACCGGCAAGCGATACCGCTGCGGAATCCGTCATCGATCAGACGGGCGCCACGATCGAGCGGCTCGATTTTCCCAGCGAGATCCCGATCGTGATGTCCGGCCCCGACGAAGACGGGACGACCGAGCTGATCAATCAACAGAGCGGCAATCGGATCGCGCAATTGACTCGGTCCGGTCCATCAACCGTGCTGCGATGGTCCGAGTCTGCGTCCAAGGACCGGTTGGCACAGAAGCTCCTTCATGGACGTCTGGTCCTTTCCGGCGGCGAAATCGTCTACTTGCGACCGTCGATCGAAACCGATGCCTATCCCATCTCCATGGATCCCCGCGAATTGCGTCCCAGTTGGAAACTCGGCGGCCCGCTGTTGCCCGAGGTCGCGCGCCTGGAAATCGACCTGCAGGTCCCCGACTCGATCGACTTGGCTTGGCACACGCCCCTGGATCCCAATCACGCCCGCGACGGGACTGCGATCGCGATCCTGACGCCGACTGATGGTGAGACCGTTGCAATTGCTGTCAAAATGGAGATCGATTGCTCGCGAACACTTTCCTGTCGTTTGCAATACGGGGCTCGGTTGGACTCCGCCATGCCCTGGTCCTCGCTCAGCCAAGCCAGTTTTGCGATGGAGAACACCGCTCTCGTCCGCAATCGCAGCAAACTGTTGTTGCAACGGGATCTTTTCAAGCAAAGTTACGGCGCGGCCAGCACGATGGAACGCACGATGATGCGGGGGCGGGGGGAGCGGATCGACGCCGAACTTGAACGTCTCGATGCCACGATCGACCGCATGAGCATGCTGGGAGAATTGGCGATCCGGGTGCACGAGAGCGTCAAATTGAACCTGCACGCCTTTGTCCAGTGGCCCGATGCGGCCCAAACCCTGCTGCGGACAAAGGCAAAGGACCAGTAGCGGGTTCAAACGAACGAGGTCGTGAATCCCCGATGAATCCAGCGATTCACTTGGCGATTCGCCCTCGTCCCCTGGCGGAATCGCGCCGCCGGGGCACGATTTCGACAATTTCTTGGTGCCCGGTTAATCTCTGCCGGTTATTCATCCGATACCGGTTGTGACGGGAATCGAGTTCACTCGATGGCCCCGGTACGTGACGATTCACACAAGGCATGGAAGCCATGAGCCGCAAATCGACAACTGGACGCATCACACGAGTTACCGCGATCGCTCTGCTAGCGGGCACCTGCCTGGCCGGTGCGACCGGTTGCCAGGTGGGCATCAACGGGCAGACGCTGCCGAGCCCCTATTACCTGCAAGACGACGTGCAGTACTTCCCCAGCGGGCCCGAGTTTAAACTGTCTCGTGAAGCCGCCGCACTGAAAGCCGCTCGCGCTCAAGAAAAAAGCGATCGCAACTAGCCGGCGGTCGTCCACTGCCGGTGGGAAATCGCGTCTGCGGAGTTCGCCCAGTGTTTCGCGCCCTCACTGCCCCGCCCGAAACCCTTGGCGAGTTCCGCCGTCGGCCGGTCATGTGTCGCGATGTCGGCCGCTTGCGCTCTTCAGTCTCGCTGTCTCGTTCCAGGGCTCTGCCTTGGTACACACTGTCTCGCTGCCTCGTTCCAAGGCTCTGCCTTGGAACGCACTGCCGGCGTGGCTCTTGCCACACGCTCCTACGATCGGTTCGTGTTTTCGTTCGTAGGATTTTGGCGTTCTCGATTCCGCGAAACCCGCTTGGGATCCGCCGTTTGGCGCCAGCCTACGGGCCTCCATTGACGCTGGGGCCGCGATCGACGCTGGGGCCCTGATCGCCGCTGGGGCCCTGATCGCCGCTGAGGCCCGAACGCTTGCGCGAATCGGCTGATGTCACTCGTGGTTCATCGCCCTCAGGCAAGTTTTCCGATGGCTTCGGCGACCAGGGCGGGATCATCTTTTTCTCTCAGGTGCGCGATCTGCTCGGCCGATAGCCCGGCCTTTTCCAGGTGACTGCACAGCCGTTTCCACACGGTTTCGCGTTTCTTACCTTGGCTCAGGTACAATTCGGTGACCGCTTCCTGGGCCTTTTGGATTCCGATCGAATCCCGGTTTTGGTAGTAATTCTTGATAATTCGTTCTTGATAGGGCGAACGGTGAGCGCTCATCTTCGGTTTCCGATCTGAGAAAAGGTGTGGTCGAATGTCGTCGGTGCGGTAAGACGGTTATCGGCGCGGCCATTTGGCCCCTATAGTAGGCGTCTCCGAGTAAGCTTTATACGGCGAAATCGGCATCAGGAAACCCGTCCAATCGGACCACCGTCCCAATCGGGCGGGCGGTGAAACCGGGGACTGGCGCGTGGCGGGCGTCGCCCGCACAGAGTTATGGTCCACTGCCCAAAGGAATCAAAAAGTATGTTGGCTTGCCGAGGCGTCCGCGGTGCGACAACGGTCCAAGCGGATGATCGTGACGAAATCCTGCTGGCAACGAGACAGTTGTTGGCGCTGATGATCCGCCAGAACGGGATCGACACGGCGGACTTGGCCAGCGCCTACTTCACGGTGACCAAGGATTTGACGGCCGAATTTCCGGCACTGGCCGCGCGACAGCTCGGCTGGCTGGAGGTCCCGTTGTTGTGCGGCTACGAAATCACCGTGGAAAAATCGTTGCCACGCTGCATCCGTGTCTTGTTGCACTGGAACACGGTGAAATCACAGAAGGAAATCCAGCACTTTTATTTGCACGACGCAGTGAAATTGCGACCGGATTTGTCGGAGCTTCCGCCCGTCGATTTTGACGAATTGGAACAATGGATTCAGTCCCAGCTGTCTTCCACCCCCTGATGGTCCCACGAGTCTGAGAGCCTTGGCCAAGAAATCAAACCTCCGATTTCAGCCCGCGGTCGACTTGAGCGTGATCCACGCTTCGTTTGTCGTCGCAACCGGCGGGGTCTGCAGCGACCAGCGGACCGAATCGGCGCTGCTGGGACCGACCAGCGAAATCAACACGCGGCTGGTTTCGGCGTTGACCGATGTTCGGGCGTTCTGGTCGGCGCTGTTCGCGGCGGTGGCCGCCGGACGCAGTGCCCGCCAGGCGTGTCCCTCGGCCCTCGCATCGGCCGGTTGCAGCGAGCTGCAGATCGACCAGACCGCGGCGGCACTGGGCAGCCAGCTGGATCAATGTCGCATCGTGTATCAACAGCGGTTTCCCAAGCTGAAAGAGCAACTCGATCTACGCGCCGGGCCGTTAAAAGATCGCTGGCAAACCTACGGGCCCGGGTTGTTGATCGAAACCGCGCGATTGATCTGGGGCTCGACGCCGCCGGAAAAGTGGTGGCCCGATGAGGTCGATTGCTTGTTGGTCCAGCCGGTCCGCGGCGGCGACGGCGGATTCGATTCCGGCCAGTGCCGGGTCTGGATCGAAGCCATGCTGACCGACGCCGATCCGGCGGTGGGCGAGATTTTTCGGCTGGCGTTTTGGGTCACGCAAGTTGCCGTCGGACGCCATTTGGCGGCCACGCTGGGGCACGTCGAAGCGACCAGTCATCCCGAAGATTTTGGCTCGGGGACTCACCGGCGGACGTCCCTGCCTTGGGATCTGGGCTGCGTCCCGGTCGTGTTGACCGCCGGTGCAAATTTGGAGCTGTTTCGCGCCGACCCGCTCCCCATCCAAACCGCCGTGGGCCTCTGGCGGCTCGGCGACGAATCGGTCGGCGCGGTCGTCGCCAACTGGTGGGACCAATGGAAAGACGCCGGGGCGGCGATGCCTGTCGCTCTCAAAGCGCTCGACCGGATGCTCGCCCCGCTTCGCAAACGGCCGGAGACGGCAGGCACGTTGGATGAGGATGACTCAAGCGACAACCGATCCGTCCGCTAGCGGTCTACGGCAACTCAACTTGCCCACTCGTCGATGCGTTCGGAGAGTCGCCGTGTTCTCCGAACTCGGCGCGGGCGCGAAAAAGCGAAGCATTGCCCCGCGCCGACCTCGGAGAGCACGGCGACTGTCCAGCCCAATCGAAAACTGAGCTTGGGCGGAACGCTCGCTACGTACCGCTGTCCTCGCCGATCTTGACCTTGATCGATCCCAGCATCTTCGTCATCTGCTTTTCCTTTTTGCTTACAAACAGGATGTTGTCGAGCACGATGGCGCGCTTCTCGGTGGTCGGATGCAGGATCAATCGCCCCGCACCGAGCAGCATGTATTCAAAGACATCATTGATCTCCTTGTCGACCCGCAGGTTCGGGGCGGGGTAGCGTTTCAAGTCGCTGAGCAGACCGTGGTGATGCAACAATTCGTTGTTGGACAATTCCCAGTAATTGAATTTGGTGCTGATAAACACCGCGGCATACATCAACACCATCCCGATCGTCGTGCACATGAAAAACGTCGTGTTGGCGACCGGCCGGATCCCCTTGATCCAGTGCCCGACCGCAGGCAACAGGTCGGGCCGCGAAAGGAACAGCAGCCACAACCCCATCGCGACCGTGGTCACGATGAACACCAACGTCAAGGACGTGGCGCGGGGGAAGTCGAAGACGATGACAAACAGGTTGGCCATCATCACGCAGAGGAACAATCCCGTCATCACCACCGGCGTCGTGTCGGCCGGATCGGCGATCGAATGTCCGCCGAACCACAGCACCAACGTCGCGATGATCGCGACGATCAACGTCGGGTACATGAAAATGAACTTGGGATAAGGCACCAGCAAGATGCGTTTCTTGCCGCCCGATCCGTGGGAATGCACATGGGCGTGGGAGTGCGGCTGGTCACCGTGGGACGCGTCGTCGTGCTGCTCTTCTTCGGTCATCGTGTCGCCTTCATTCGGTTCTCATTGCTTGATCGATTCAACCCACGTCCCCGGGCACGAAGAACGCCGGGCTAGGGCGCGCGACACGCCGGCAAACACGTTCACCGTTTGCGTCGCGGGGCTGAATCTAGCACGTCCCCAGGCTTCGCTTAATACCCGCTTCGCGCAACCGCGACAGAAGCTGATAATTAGACCTGAAATCGTTTCGAAACGGCTCGGCACGAAGTCCTACGCCGGTGCCGCTATCAATTGAAAGGCACGAGTGGAGTTAATTTTTGATGAGTGATCTGATGCAGCGCACCCTGGTTCTACTGAAACCCGACGCGGTCCAGCGGCGGTTGATGGGACAGCTGATCGCGCGGTTCGAAGCGAAAGGCTTGAACATCGTTGCAATGAAGATGCTGAAAGTGACCCCGGAGATGGCGAAAAAGCACTACGCCGAACACGTCGAAAAACCTTTCTATCCCAGCCTGGAATCGTTCATCACCTCGGCCCCGATCGTTGCCATGGCGATCGACGGACTGGATGTGATCAAAGTCGTCCGTGACATGCTGGGCGCGACCAGCGGTCTGAATGCCGCCGCCGGAACGATTCGCGGCGATTTCAGCAGCAGCCGCCAGATGAACCTGGTGCACGCCAGCGACGGTGCCGAAGCGGCCAAGCGAGAATTGAAGATCTACTTCGATGACAGCGAATTCTGCCGCTACGAACCCGTGCTGACCCCGTTCATGCGCGCCGCCGACGAATAGGGATCCCAGGGGACGACGCCCCCAAGGCCTCGTTCCAAGGCTTAGCCCTCGTTCCGAGGCTCCGCCTTGGAACGCACTGGCGCTGTGGCTCCTGCCACACATGCAGACGCGACAAGAGATAAAACCTCTGGAAAAACGGAGCCCCCGGAACGGAGTCTCCGGAACGAGCCTCCCGTAACGAGCCCCCGGAACACAAGCAAAAAACCCTCCCAGCCCGGGAGGGGTTCGTCGTTTTGATGGCGTGACGTCGTCGACCAGCCGGCGTTAGAGCCCGTTTCTGACGACGCCGACGGCGACGCCGACGACTTTGGCGTCCTCGACATACAGCGGAGACATTTCGGCGTTGGCCGGTTGCAGCCGAATGCGGCCGTTCTCGGGGAACCAGAACTTCAGCGTCGAATCGCCGCTGGGGAGTTCTGCCACCACCATTTGGCCGGGCTCGGCCGTTTCCTGTTTTTGGATGACGACAAAGTCCCCGTCCTGGATGTGGGCGTCGATCATCGAATCACCCGACACCTGCAGGATGAAGCGGTCGTTCTGGCAGAACATCCCGCTGAAATCCATGGTGTCGCTCTGCTCAAACGCCAATGCCGTCGTTCCCGCCGCGACCATCCCAGCCATCGGCAAACTGTGCTGGTGACGGTCGATCTTTTCGGTCAATTCGATCGCCCGTGACTTGTTGGGACTGCGGTGGATCAGCCCTTTTCGCTCCAACGCTCGCAAGTGACACATCACCCCGTTGGGGCTCTTGATGCCAAATGCCTCGCCAATCTCGCGAACGGTCGGTCCGTAGCCCCGGTTGAGAATTAACTCTCGAATCAACTCGTATACCCGCCGTTGGCGGTCGGTGAGTTGCTTGGTCCCCATTAGCCTTCTCAGTTTACGGTGTGATGCCGTCGGCGTGACGACATGGTAAGTATATCCGGTCCACCCGATATCGTCCATCGAACCGGGCTCGCCGATCGATGGTGCCCCTTGTGGATCGGGACGGAAGTTTGAAAGGAAATCGGACGAGTGCCTAAATGATTAGGAGCACATCTGTCCAATACTGTAATGCTAATCGTCAGCGCCTCGGATTGCCCGACGCCCGATCGCACTCGGCACAGGAATTTCCTGGCCCGATGGCGATTGTGAACACTCTGCGAAAGATGGCCCTTTTTCGCCTCCGGTTGTCACGGTGGATTTGCAAGTGCTTGGATGGCAAGGGGTTGCGGCGTTTTTCGGGGCGGGGGAAATGACGGCATCGGGAGCGTTCGACACTTTTTCCACGCCCCGGAAAACCCTGACAAGACGGGCAGGTTTGACTGCCGGCGAGCCCTCCGACGGGCATGCGACCGGGAATTATTGCCCCAGCTGAATGATCCTCCGCGTCGAAAAAAAAAGCATCCGCAAGTTGCTAGCAATCGGTTTGACTTGCGTGCTAGCAAACATAGAATCTGCCCCACTTGATGAACGCGACGTGAAGAAATCGCGCCCCAAAAGCACAGCGACCGCCGCACCAACCGCGGGCCGCACCACCGGGGGGCAAAGATGCTTCACCCCGCGACCGTCAAGAACCTGTCGATCCGGGAGGCTGAAATGCCACCCAGCGGAGCTAGGTTGGCTGCTATTCTTGCCAACGCTTTGGCTGCTTTTCCGGATCGATCGGCACCCGACAATCCCCACCGATCAGAACGACACCGCACTTAGATGCGTGGCCGCATGTCAGTGTCATCTGATCGGATCCCGACCGATCCCGCGAACATCCATGATGGAGGACTGCGCTCCCGGTATGTCCACACCGCAAGGCTGCACCGATGACTCGGACGTCATCGCGACATTCAAGGAGGCTTTGAAGCAACGTGTGGGGCAGGAGCGTTTCCAGATTTGGTTCTCGGGCGTTCGCTTCGCACTCGAAGCGGCCGAATCGGCTGTCAGTTCCCCCGAATCGCCGACCGCACCGCGTTCGATCGTGGCGATCGCTGCTGGCCAATTCGCGGCCGATCGATTGAGCAACCATTACCTGTCCGCGATGCGTGGGGCTGCCGCGTCGGCCTGTGGCACGTCGACGTCCATCCGAATTCACGTGGAGGACCGGCCGACGCGTCAGGCCGAGTTGCCGTTCCCCGACGAAGGCGGCTCAGCTGAAGGCACCGCGGCCGAGGTCCGCCCGAGCGGCGACGTCAATCAAACGGGTACCGGCGTCAATCAAACCGGCTCCGGCGAACCTGCCCGGCGAGTTGCCGGACAGGCTGCGGGGCGCACCCGTCCGGCGGCGGCAAAGCGATCGGGGCGTCACCATCACCGCGGCGCGCAGTCGTTGCAGTCGATTCTGCGTGACGGCACCGACTCGCGAAAACCCGTCCGACCGAAACCCGGTTCCGTCGCGCCGTCGCTTGGGAAATCAACGCTGGGCACATCGCCGCTGGCGATCGACGCAGCCCACAACCAACCGCCGCGCCAGTCCGCGGCGGAACACCGCGCGGCCAAGCCTTCGGTGCCCGATTCGACCGGCAACGGCTCGCCCCAGCGAAATGAATGCACCTGGGAAACTTTCGTCGGCGGCCAGTGCAACGAGCTGGCGCGAACGGCGTGCAAGATGGCGATCGAAAACCCCGGCAGCGCGTCACCTTTGGTGCTGTGGGGGCCGCCGGGGTCTGGAAAAACACATTTGTTGAACGCCGTAGCGGGAAAGCTCCGCAGCCTGCATCGGATGCGACGGGTCGTTTCTCTGTCGGCCGAAGATTTCACGAACGATTTCATCAAGGCGCTCAACGGAAATTGTTTGCCCGCGTTCCGCTCTCGCTTTCGCGACGCCGACGCCTTGCTGATCGATGACATCCAGTTCTTCGTGGAGAAAAAGGCGACGATCCGCGAGCTGCATCACACCATCGAAATGCTGGCCGAAGTCGGCAAACCGCTGGTGTTTGCCGGGACGAAAGCCCCCAACGAGATCAACGGATTGGGCGGTGAGCTGTCCGGACGTTTGGCTTCCGGGTTGGTTTGCCAAGTCGAAGGGTTGGACGCCCAGACACGGCAGCAATTGCTGGCCCGCTATGCCGAAGACCGCTGCCTGATCCCCTGGCCGCAGCAGACCTTGCAGGAAATCGCCTCGGTCGCCGGCGGCGACGGACGACTGCTCAGCGGGATCGTCAATCTGGTCGCCCTGCTGCAACGGATGTACGGGCAAATGCCGACGATGGACCAGATCCGCCAGCACGGCGCCCATCTGCTCCGCTCCTCCGGTGTCCCGATCACGCTCTCCTCCATCGAACGCGCCGTCGAAAAGGTGTTTCAGCTGGACTCCAAATCACTGCAGTCGGGCTCGCAAACCAAGTCCATTACCGAACCCCGGATGTTGGCGATGTACTTGGCCCGCGAGATGACCAGCAGCGCGTTTTCGGAGATCGGCGGACACTTCGGGGGACGCAGCCACAGCACCGCGATCCTGGCCAACCAACGCGTCCGCCAATGGCTCGACGCCGGCCGCAGCGTCGGCAGGGGCCAGGCCGCCCTGTCGGCCGACGAAGCGATCCGACGTATCGAATCGATGCTGAAAACGGGATGAGTTTTTAGTCGTCAGTCGCCAGTTTCCTGAGCTGCCCTGATTTTCTAGTCACCCATTTTCTTGTCTGTTTCTCCGTTAACCCTTTTCATTTTTCTGCCCCCCAATTTTTCTGTCATTCGCCGTCTGCCGACTTGGAGTCCTGCGTTTTTCCGGACCCTTGTCGTGACGATCACTCGGCGTATGCTAACGGACGCTTCTTCAAAACCTTCCAGGGATCGGAATCTGTATGGCTGACCAAAACGAACGTCCGTGGGACAAGAAAAAGAAGAAACCGCTGTCCGCCGCTGAAATCCTGCAGCGTCAACCACCGTATGATTTGGAAGCGGAGATGGGGGTGTTGGGCAGCATCCTGTTGTTACCCGAAGTCTGCGACGACACCGCGTCGCTGAAGGCCGATGACTTCTACGACGACGCCAATCGGATCCTGTACACGCATTTGCGCGAGATGTACGACAACGGCGAAAAGATCGACGTCATGTTGCTCGTCTCGCGGCTGAAAACCTCCGACGAATTCGAGAAGATCGGCGGCGCCGCCTACCTGGCCAAGCTTTCCAACGCGGTGCCCAACGCCGCCCACGCAGTCTATTACGCGGGCATCGTTTCCGAGAAAGCGGTCTATCGAAATCTGATCAACGCCAGCACCGAAATCCTGCGCGACGCCTACGACCAGTCCAGTGACGCGCGGGAGTTGTGTGCCCAGGCGGAACAGAAAGTGTTCTCGATCATGGACGGTCGATCGTCTAACTCGTTGCACTCGATGAACGATGTCTTGCATGCGGCGATGGACCGGATGGAAGCCCGCTTGCGCGGCGAAGTCACCGACGGGACGGTAGAGACGGGGCTTGCCGACTACGACACCATGACCGGCGGGTTGCACAACGGCGAATTGATCATTCTGGCCGCCCGGCCTTCGATGGGCAAAACCGCGCTGGCAATGAACATCGCCGAACATGCGGCCATCGAAATGCAGCAACCCGTCCTGTTCATCAGCTTGGAAATGTCAGGCATCGAATTGGCCGACCGGATGCTGTGTTCGCTGGCCCGCGTCAACGGACACCGACTGCGGAACGGAACGATCAGCGCCGACGATCAAACCCGTTTGATCAACAAAGCCAATGAGATCAGCACCGCGCCGTTCTTCGTCGATGATTCACCCAGCCGGACGGTCAGCGAAATCGCCGCCGCCGCCCGCCGCATCAAGCGTCGCCACGGCAACCTGGGGCTGATCGTGATCGATTACCTGCAGCTGATCGAACCGGACAACTCGCGCGACCCGCGACAGGAGCAGGTCGCCAAGATCGCGCGGCGGTTGAAAGGGATGGCGCGTGAACTCGAGACGCCGATGTTGTGTTTGTCACAGTTGAATCGTCAGGCCGAAGACAGCAAGGACCACCGGCCCAAGCTCAGTCACCTCCGCGAATCCGGAGCCATCGAGCAGGATGCCGACGTCGTGATGTTTGTCCACCGTGAAGAGTATTACCACCGTGGTGAAGAACGCGCCCAGTACGCCGGCCAGGCCGAAATCATCATCGCCAAACAGCGGAACGGTCCGGTCGGTGACGTGCAATTGACTTGGGAATCCGACTTCACCCGGTTCAGCAACCGCGCCCCCGAACACCACGATGAATTCAGCGACTACGCCGAATTCACCGCCCCGGGCGGTTTCTGATCCGACGGTGTGTCTGGACGCTACGGAATGCCGATCGGCTAAATGGTCGACGGGAAATAATGTCGTAGCTACGCTCGCCAGAGCGTGGATGGCCTCTCGATTGAACCGGTGTGCCAAAATTGGTGCGGACATGCCACACGCCGCACGAGCATGGGGCACCGCGTTGCCCCTTGCTTACGCATGCGGGCTGGCATCAGCAGGCGGTGAAGGAAACCGCCGTCTGGCGACGGCAGCTACGAAAACGAAATAGGCCATGACCGTTCGTGCATCGGCCATTTGCGGACTAAAAATTCGCCTGCCCCTTGATCGTGCGTTGGGCGATTTCCCAGGCTTCGGTCAGGTGCTGGGCGTATTGGTCGGGGACCAACAGCGCCGTGGTATCGTCGTTCGCAACGGCCAGTTCGATCATCCAGCCGGCACCATAGGGATCGGCGTTGATCAGCGACGGGTCGGCCAGGACGTGTTCGTTGATCGCTGAAAGTGTGCCGGTAACGGGCGCATAGAGATCGCTTTCTGCTTTCTTGCTCTCGATCGCTCCGATCATCTGTCGCTGCTGGACGGACTCGGGGGCATCGACTTCCCAGTCCAGAAAGTAGACGTCTTGCAGCAAGCGGACGGCGTAGGCGGTCAGCCCGAATCGCCAGGTCGCATCCGCTGCCGATTCGGCGGTCCCGATGCACTTGGCCCACATGTGGTTTTTGGCGTATCGGCGGTCCAGCGGAAACGTGGCGTCGAATTCCCCCATCGCAAAGGAGAAGGAATCGGTGCTACGTGTATCGGACATTCTGGTGTTCCGGTTCGAAGAAGGCTGGCAACATGGCGTCGACCCGCAGCAATCCATAGCGGGTCAATTCGATTCGGTCTCCATTGACCGTCGCCCAGCCGTCTTCGACATACTTGTCCCACTCCGATTGCCAGCGTTCCAGGATATTCACGCCGAACTTGTTCTTGAAGTAATCGAGTTGCAAATAGCCCAGCTTCAGCATCAACACCATTTCACGGATCAGCCGTTGATGGTCCGTCGGCACATAGCCACGTCCCAGCGGCAGCGACCCCGATTCGATCGTCGACAGGTACTGTTCCAGTTCGGCGACGTTTTGGTAATGCACGCCGCTGGCGTGTCCGAAACTGGCGATTCCGGTGGCCAGCAGATCGGCGCCTTTGAACAGATTATCGCGATAGGAAAAATTCACTTTGGACGGATCTTTGACCACCGTGTAGGCGCTGCTGATGCTGTACCCGGCATCGAGGAACTCATTGAAGGCGTAATCCACCCAGGCCCGCTTGGTGGCCCAATCGGCGACGGGGCTTTCGGTGTGGTTCTCCAAAATCCCTTTGCTGATCACGGTGTTGAAGGGCAACTCCATTTGATAGATCGTCACGCTTTCGGGTGACATGTCGATCGCCTGGCGAATGTTGTCTTTCCAGTTATCCCAGGTTTCGCCGACCATGCCCGAAATCAGGTCGATGTTGACGTTGGGGAATTCGGCTTCGGCGATCCATTCCCAGGCCCGGAAGACTTGTTTGGACAAGTGGGCGCGGCCGTTTTCTTCCAGCAGCGTGTCCGAAAAATTTTCCACCCCCAAGCTCAATCGCGTCACGCCCAGTTCTTCACGCAGCGTTTTGACCTTCGTCTCGCTCAACGTCCCCGGTTCGCATTCAAACGTGACCTCTTCGGCACCGTCCCAGGTGATGTGTTTGCGCAGACGTTCGGCCAGTTTGGTCAGCTGTTTCGGGGACAAAAAGCTGGGCGTCCCGCCGCCGAAGTAGACGAAGCGGAACGGTCGATCTTTCATGATCTCCGTTTCGCTGACCATCGAGATCTCGTTGCACAGGGCGTCGACGTACCGCTGGACTTCCGGCGCGGTGACATCGGTGAAGACCTTGAAGTAACAGAATTTGCAGCGTTTTCGGCAAAACGGGATGTGCAGGTACAACCCCAGCGGCGTGGTCTCTTTGGGCGGGCTATGCAGTGCCGAAACCACCGCGTCCAAGGCACCTTTGTTCCATTGGCTGTACGGCGGGTAGTTCGAAATGAAATAGCTGCCGACTTCGGTTTTCGAATCGCTTGCGGCGGACGACATGGGCTGGCTTGGGCGAGAGCGTGGAACGGGGTGAACGGCATCTATTGTAACCAGTCGTCACCCCCGGAGTCATCGGTGATCTCGTTCGCGGATCACCTGGATCGTCCGCTCGATGTCATCCGGCAGGGGGGCTTCGAAAGTCATCGATTCGCCGCTTTGGGGATGGCACAGTGTCAACCGTCGCGCGTGAAGCGCCTGGCGGTCCAACACTTCGGGGCTGCCGTCGATCGAGCCCTGACCCCGCAGCCACGATTCGCTGGCCACGGCGTGTCCGGCATACAGTCGGTCGCACAAGATGGGGCAGCCCAGATGGGCCAGGTGCACACGGATCTGGTGGGTCCGTCCGGTCTTGGGGCGAACGCAAACCAGACTGTAGCGACCGATTCGCTCGATCACTTCGTAGAACGTGCTGGCAGGTTTCGTGGTCGGATGGTTCTCGCGAATCGCCATCTTGTCACGTTGGTAGGGGTGGCGACCGATCGGAGCATCGACGACGTCTCGGTCGCGATCGAGACGGCCGACGGTGATCGCAAAGTACTCCTTTTCGACTTCGCGATCATGCCATTGCTGGGCGAGCGCCATGTGGACGGCATTGGTTTTTGCAACGACGATCACGCCGCTGGTGTCGCGATCGAGCCGGTGGACGATTCCCGGCCGCGTCGGGCCGCCGACATCTGACAAGCTTTGGAATCGGTGCGCCAGCGCGCTTGTGAGCGTTCCCTGCCAGTTGCCACGGGCGGGGTGAACCACCATCCCCGGCGGCTTGTTGACGACGACAAATCCGTCGTCTTCATACAGCAGTTCCAGCGGAATGTTTTCCGGGATGACTTCATCGGAAAACGCTTCGGGAAGCCGGAATCGGATCGATTGTCCAGCCTTGATCCGAAAGCTCGGACGCACCGTCCGCCCGTCCACCTCCGCACCGTCTTCCTGGACCGCCAAGCGAATCTGGCTGCGGCTATAGCCGTCGCAGGCACTGGTCAGAAACAGGTCGATGCGCTGGTTAGCCGCGGAGTCCGAGACGACGAAGTCGCGGAACACCGGATCGGCTGCGGTGTCGTCGGGCGTGGAGTCGGAAATGGCGACGTTGTGGTTGGAAAGGGATGCGGTGTTCACGGTAGGGGACTGGATAGCGTTTGCAAGGTTCTCCCCAGCAGGAAGCGTGCGGTTTCTTTGCTCGTTCCCAGGCTCCGCCTCTGTGGCCTCTGGCCTCGTTCCCGGGCTCTGCCTGGGAACGGAATTATTCAGAGGCTCCGCCTCTCGTTGCACGCGGTGTGTGGCGGGAGCCACACTTGCATTGCGTTCCAAGGCGGAGCCTTGGAACGAGGCGGGGGGGCAGAACGCAGGCGCGCGACCGGCCAGTCTACTCGGCCGCGTCTTCAGCTTCTTCCTCAGCCGTCTCTACGCTGGTCGTTTCTGCCTCAGTCGATTCCGGTTCAGACGTTTCCGGTTCGGTCGTTTCCGGCTCGGTCGTTTCCGGCTCGGTCGTTTCCGGCTCAGTCGTTTCCGGCAATTCCAGGCCGCCTTCGATCGGCGCGGCAGGTTCTTCGGTCGCCTTCATGTCGTCGCCCAGGTTCAGATCGGGGAGATCCAAATCGGGCAGATCCGGCAGAGTCGACGCACCGGGTAATTCTGGCGGCAGCGAGGGGTCGGCCGGTGCAAAGTCCTGTTCGGAGAACCAGGCCAAGAACTCGACCGTGTCCGGGTTGGACAGTCGATCAATGCGTTCCTGGGCCACGGCGACCATCTGCTCGGACTCGTTGGCGTCCACCGCCCGCTTGTAGGCCTCGATCGCCTCATCGATTTCGCCGAGCGATTCGGCGGCCATGCCCAAGCCGAAATTGGCACGCGAGAGCAGCAGTTTATCGTCGGACGCCGAGCGGGCGTCGCTGAATTGGTCTTTCGCTTGGGACAGCAGCGTTTCGGCTTCGTCACGGTCTTGGTACAGCGAATTGATGCCTTGGGCCAAGCTGTCATTGCCCTGGAACAACAGCGACCATGCCGCGGCGACGGTGTCGGGGTACTGCGATGCGACTTCCGGGTTTTCCATCAGCAACTGCAGTGTCGCGTCGCTGCGTTTGGCGACTTCGCCGCTGGAGTACAGCCCGGCACCGATCAGCCCCACCACGACGATCACCAACACGGTCAGGATCAGTTTCGAATAGGGCTCGATCTTCTTGTAAAAGCCGGCCAAATTCTCGGCGACGATGTTCTGTTCCAGTTGGGCCTGGCGATCTTTCATGTGTGGTCTTGTCCGCGTTGTCTAAGCGAGACGTGCCGATATCGGTGGGGAAACGAATGGAAAGCGATCTGGCTGGGCGAGCCTCAATGTCGCACAAGTGTCAATCGCGGAGTATAGGAGCGACAAAAAGTTATCGTCAATAGAAGGCCCCGGCCGCCGCAGGTTGCCCAGCTGGCCGAAACTACCGCTCCGATTCGTCCGCGGCGTGCTCCTGCAGCTCTTCCAGAGAGGCGAACTCCAGCGCCGAGACATGGGTGGCGCGGAGAACCACCTGGGGAGCCTGGCCGGCGTCGTAGGCCTCTTTCCATCGCGCCGCACACAAACACCATCGATCGCCCGGTTGCAGCCCATCGAACCGGTACAGCGGGTTGGGGGTGCTCAGGTCGTTGCCGCGCGATTTACTGAACTCCAGAAACTCGGCGGTCATCACCGCACAGATAACGTGCAGCCCGGCATCTGAGGCGCCGGTATTGCAGCACCCGTCGCGGTAAAACCCGGTCAGGGGATCGGTGCTGCAGGTTTCCAAGTCGGTTCCGAGAACGTTTTTTGCCATTTGGGGCGGAGGGTTCAAAGGGAATTGGGCCAGAGGGTCGCGTGTCGATCTGTCCCTGATTGTAACGCTTCGTCGGCCGCCCCGTAGTCGCCGGCGGGCGATTTCAGCGTCATGGTCTCGGCGTCGCCCTTCGCTATGATGATGGCGTTTCTTACGATTTTCTGTTCACGCCATCGACCCCGCCATGGATGATCCCGACAGCGCTGCTCGCGACGATGCTGGTCACAACAATCACGCCTTGCTCCGCGAATTAACCGCCCCGCAATGCGATGCCGTCCAGCATGTCGATGGCCCGATGTTGATTTTGGCGGGCCCGGGCAGCGGAAAAACACGGGTGGTCACGCACCGCATCGCGTATCTGTTGTCCCAGGGCATCCCGGATTGGCAGATCGCCGCGCTGACGTTCACCAACAAGGCGGCCGACGAAATGCGGTTGCGTTTGGATAAGCTCGCGCCCGGGCAAAACGTCTGGATGGGTACCTTCCACCGCTTCTGTGCGCAATTGCTGCGGCGCTACGCGTCGATGGTGGGGTTGCAAGAGAATTATTCGATCTACGACACCTCGGACTCCAAGCAGGCGATGAAGCGTGCGATCGAAGCGGCCGGCGTTTCGACGACGCATGCATCGCCGGATCAAATCGCCGGCGTGATCAGCAAGGCCAAGAACAAACTGGTCACGCCGGAGGTCATGCAGGGGCAGATGCTTTCGCCCAAAGAGACCGTCGCCGCGAAAGTCTATCCCGTCTACCAGCGTCAATTGCTGACCGCCAACGCGGTCGACTTTGATGACCTGTTGCTGCACGTGGCGAACCTGCTGCGGCACAATCCGGAACTGCGTGGGGAGTTGGACCAGCGGTTCCGCTACATCCTGGTCGACGAATACCAAGACACCAACCTGGCGCAGTACGCGATCGTTCGGGCGCTTTCGATCGATCATCCTAATCTGTCCGTCACCGGCGATCCGGACCAATCGATCTACGGTTGGCGGGGGGCGGACCTGAACAACATCCTGGATTTTGAAAAGGATTACCCCGCGGTCAAAACGGTCCGGCTGGAACAAAACTATCGCAGCACACCCAACGTGCTGCGCGTCGCCGACCAGTTGATCCGCCACAACCGCCGCCGCAAACAAAAGGACCTGTTCACCGACAACGACGAAGGCGAACCGGTGATCTTGCGGTGGTACGAAAACGGTTATGAAGAAGCCGATTCGATCGCCGACGAAATCGTCGCCGCGATCGCGTCGGACCGTGCGCGGCCGAACGATTTCGCGATCTTCTGTCGCATGAACTCGCTCACCCGCTCGCTCGAACACGCCCTCCGCGGTCGCGGCGTTCCCTACCAAATCGTCAACGGGGTCGAATTCTATCAACGCAAGGAGATCAAGGACGTCTTGGCCTACCTGCATCTGGTCAACAACCCCGGACACGACGTCGCGCTCTCACGCGTGATCAACACGCCGACACGCGGGATCGGCGCCAAGACGGTCCAGCGGCTGCAAGAATTCGCCGACCGACACAACGTCCCGATGTTGGAAGCCGCTCGCCGTGCCGAGGAAATCGAGTCGCTGGCTAAACGTAGCGTGACGATGGTCCAGAAGTTCGTCGCGATCTATGATCGAATCGCCGCCCGAGCAACCGCGCCGCTGGAGGAGTTGATGCGGTTCGTGGTTCAGGAGTCGCAGTACGACAAGTACCTGGAAAAAACATCCGATGAATCGGACGATTCCAGCCCGCTGGGGAACGTCGACGAATTGATCAGTGCCGCCGTCGACTTTGACCGCCGGCACCCCGACGACGGATCGCTGGAGGCGTTCTTGGAACAAGTCGCCCTGGTCAGCGACACCGACGCCTTTGAAGAGAACGACCAGCGGGTCACGTTGATGACGTTGCACGCGTCCAAGGGGTTGGAGTTTCCGCGTGTGTTCATCGTCGGTGTCGAAGACGATCTGCTGCCGCACAAACGGTCCAAGGAAGACGACGCGCAGTTCGAAGAGGAACGGCGGTTGTTGTTCGTCGGGATCACGCGTGCCAAAGAATGGTTGCAACTGAGTTGTTGCAAGCGGCGGATGATCCGCGGCGACACCCGGCCGGTGATTCCCAGCCCGTTCTTGAACGAGTTGCCGTTGGAGGAGATGAAACGCATCGAGTCGGCCGTGGAACGCAACTTTTTCGATTCCCACATCGACCAAAGCGGCAGCGGCGATTGGGATTTGCCTGCGATTCAAATCGGCGATGACGCCCAAGCCGACGTGTCGTTCGATTTCGGTGCCAACCAAGATGTCAATCAAGACATCAACCAAGACGATGGTTTTGAACCGTCCGATGAACCGTCACGGCAAACCAAGGAATCGACGGCCGCGTTTGAAGCCGTCGCCGACGAACCCGCGGCCGCGACATCCGCATCCGACTCGATCCCGGACATCGGGAAATTAAAAACGGCGGCGGACCTGATGTCCGCCAAACGGCCTCCTCTGTCCGCGTTCCGCGAAGGCACGACGGTGCGGCACTTCGATTACGGCGAAGGCACGATCCTGGCCGTCAGCGGCCTCGGCCCCAAACGCATGGCAAGGGTCCGATTCGCCGACGGAGAGCACAATTTCCGACTCGCATTCGCCAAGTTGGAAGTCGTCGGGTAAACGCACCGATCAGGACGACGGCCCTTCCGGGCCCGTCCCCTTTCGACACGTCCTAAGTTAAGCGTTGTTTCCTGCGGGGAGGGCCCGTAGGCTCGCGCCAAACGGCTGATCATCGTCCGACATCAGCCGGTTCGCGCCAGCGTCCGGGCTTCTCCCTCGGCCTTAACTTAGCGGTATTGGGCTTAAGCCAATACGCTGAGCCGTAGGCGCTAGCCTCGGGCCTCACCGCCGTGTTGAAGGCGTATCAAGGCCCGCGGCCAGCGCCGTCGGCTCACTAAGCCCGTGCCATTCAGACCTGATCCCTTTGATTTCTCCGATCGCAGCGATGATCAACTCAGGAACCCGATCGGGTGTAGCGCGATAACTTGCCCAGGTTCAGTTCGTCGTTCATCTCGGCTTGCAGCGTTTCCAGACGTGAGAACAGTCGCTTGATCTTGGCCGCGTACTGCGGTGAAGCCGCCACATCGTTCATTTCCAGCGGATCGGAACTCAAGTCGTACAAACGAATCTTGTTGGCTGCCGGATAGACGATCAACTTGTGCCGGTTGGTGCGGATGCTGCGCTGCTTATCCAGATAAGCGCCGTACACGACGTCATACGGGCTGTCTTCGCCGGCCAGGATCGGCAACAGGCTGTGAAATTGGACGTGTTCGGGTTTCTTCACGCCGGCCAGTTCCAGCGTTGTCGGCATGATGTCTTGCAGGTACACGTGGTGATCGATCTTGCGGCCCGCTTCCACCCCAGGCCCGACCACCATCAACGGCACTCGGACGCTGTGATCGTACAGGTTTTGTTTTCCCATCAGCCCGTGTTGACCGCAGGCCAAACCGTGGTCGGCGGTGAAGAAGATCCAGGTGTTGTCCTCTTTTCCGCTGGCTTGGAGGGCGTCCAGGATTCGGCCGATCATCGCATCCATGTGTGTGATGATCGCGTAATACTCCTGCCGGTTGGTCTGGACGGCCAAGGCCGTGCGCGGGAACGGAGCTAAGCGTTCGTCCCGCAGTTTTTTGCCCGCCGCCATCGCTTCGGCATACGGGTATTCGGGAAGAAAGTTCTCCGGCAATTTGACTTCGTCGACCGGGTACTTGGCGACATATTCGGCCGGCGATTGACGTGGGTCGTGCGGCGCGTTGAACGCCAGGTACATGAAGAACGGCTGATCGATCGCGCTGGCTTCGCTCAGGTAGTCGACCGAGTGGTTGGCGACGACTTCACTCCAGTGCGTGCCGCCTTCCCAAAAGCCGCCGAACTTCGGATCGCTCGGCGACCAGGGATCCGTCACTTCTCCCGTCTCCGGGTCGACCAGCGGGCGGTTGTATCCGGCCGAGGTTTGGTCGGGCATGCCGCCACGAACATCGCGGGCAACGTCGAACGACTTTTCGGCACTGGCACGACAATGCCACTTGCCAGTCATGTAGGTGCGGTATCCGGCTGCCTTCATGTATTCGCTCCACCATCGCCCCGCTTCACGTTCCTGTTCGGCTGTTTGATAGACCGGTTCGGCGTCCCACAGGAACCGTCCCGAGTTGAGCATCATGCGACTAGCCACACAAACGGCCCCCGACCAGGAACCCATGTTGTAGGCGTGCGTGAACGTGGTCGCACGCCGCGCGATCCGGTCCAGATTCGGCGTTTCGATTTCCGAATTGCCCAGTGAGGCGATCGTGTCGAAACACTGATCGTCGGCAAAGATGAACACGATGTTCGGTGGCTCGTCCGCCGCAGCGTTCGGTGCGACGTTCGGCGCGGGAGCGAGAGTCCAAGAGAACGCGGCAAGCAGGCAAAAGAAGAGGCGTTGCATAGTGGCCAGCCGGAAAGTGTGAGACAAGGGATCAGGTTGACGAACGAGATTATACGTTAGTCGAAGTCACACACAGTAGCGGCAAACGCGGGAAATCTTTGGGAGGTGGGAGGTGGGAGGTGGGAGAATAGAATCGGACAAGAAAATGGGTGACAAGAAAATGTTGGACGGACTCCAGCAAACCTGAAACCTGAAACTTGAAACGTTCTAGCACCAGCGGTGTGGACGTCCGATCAGCGTTTCCAGGTCGGCGAAGAATTCCGGGTAGGTCTTTCCGGTGCAGGAGGGGTTCAGCACGCGGACGCCTTCGGCGGCGAGTCCCGCCAGCGAAAGACTCATCGCCATCCGGTGGTCGTGATAGGTTTCCAGCGTGGCCGGGGTGACGCCCTGTTCGGGCGGATGGATCGTCAGCCCGTCGTCGTGTTCTTCGATCGTCGCGCCCAGATTACGAAGCTCGCAAGCCAAGTCGCCGATGCGATCGGTTTCTTTGAATCGATTGTGCGCGACGCCTCGGACACGAGTCGGTCCGTCAGCGAACAAGGCCACCACGGCGAGCGTCTGGACGGTGTCACTGATTTGATTCATGTCCACGTCGATCCCACGCGACGCGCGACCGGAGATCGTCATGCCGTCGGCATCGGAGGTGAACGTGCAACCCATCTGTTCCAGCACGCGGCAGAATCCGACGTCGCCTTGCATCGCATCGGGGGCCAGCCCCAACACAGTGACTTCGCCGCCGGTGATCGCCGCGGCGGCCCAAAAGTAACTGGCCGCCGAAGCGTCGGGTTCGATGGCGTATTCGGTTCCGCGGTAACCGTCGCCGGACACAATGACTCGCAGAGAAACCGAATCGACCGCGTCGGGGTCGACGTCTTCGATCGCGACGTTTGCGCCGAAGGAACGCATGACTGAAGCGGTCATTTCGACATAAGGCCGCGAGACCAGTTCGCCGATCACATCGATTCGGATGCTGTCAGACGAAGCGTCACGACCGGACTGCGCCCGTCGGGTTTGAAGGGCGACCGGCGCGGCCATCATCAACCCGCTCAGGTATTGGCTGCTGACGCTGCCGCCGACCGAAACCGGTTGGTCGCTCCAACCGCGCGAGGAGATCGCGACCGGCGGGCATCCACCGGGCGATTGTGTTTGGATCGATCCGATTTGCACGCCTGCCAGCGCGTCGACCAGATCGGCGATCGGCCGCTGGTGCATCCGCTCGACGCCCGACAGATGGTGATTCCCGCCGGCCGCCGACAAGGCGGCCGTCAGGAACCGGATCGAAGTGCCGCTGTTGGCGATGAACAGCTCGTGGGGCGCGTCTGAATTGACATCCCGGGTCGACGCATCGACCTGGATCATACGCCCGGCCTGAGAAACGTTGATCGACACGCCGCAGATCCGCAGGCTGTCAATCATCACCGCCGTGTCTTCGCTGCGGAGCGTTCCCGAAAGCACGGATTGCCCGCTGGCCATCGCCGCACAAATCAGTGCCCGGTTGGTCAGACTTTTACTTCCCGGGGGACGGATTTTCCCGCGTGTCGGCCCGCCCGGTTGGACGGAAACGCTGGTCGATTCGGCAGTTGGGGGGCTCTCGGGATGCTCGGGCATGGCAATATCGGGGCAGGCGACAAGAAGGAGCCGCCCAGTATCGCGTTCCGCCGCCAATTGGCAAAGTGGAGGCCTAGACCGCCAAGGCACCTTCGCGGCTGGGCACCGTGAAGACTCCCAAGACCATCGACGCCAGCGTCAACGTGTGGATTATCCAGACGTCATCCAAACGCATCACCGTCCGCAACGTCACCAGGCTGATGATCACCAACGCGATCATGAAACGGCGTTCGGCGCGGCGCAGCGCTTCGCCGACGGACAACTTGGTCGACAGCAGTGCCCAAAGTCCGAGGATCGGCAGGGCGAGCGCGTCCACAACGGCAAAAAGTTCGGTCAGTTCTGGCATGACGATCCGTCGTCCCACGTGGTCGAGAAAAGGAAAAGGATGCGGAGGGAAGGCATCGTAAATCGGCCGCCTCATGCGGCGCGATCCTTGGAGCGTCAAGCGTCGCAGGAAAAGGCACCCCAGAGGAAGGGCGGACTTGAGCAAAAATCGTCAGATTCGGGAAAAAAAATCGTTCGATTGGTTCGCGTTTTCGTTCGTAGGATTTTGCCGTTTTCGATTCCGCGAAACCCTCGTGGGATCAGCCGTTTGGCGCCAGCCTACGGCCTCCATAAACGCTGGAGCCCGAAGGCTTTGGGGCCCGAACGCTCGCGCGAATCGGCTGATGTCACTGGTGTTTCGTCGCCCGATGGCTGATGTGAATCGACCATCCATCGCCGAATGATTTCACGTCAATGCTGAACCACCGCAGCATCGAGGTTTCGCGCAGCCCACGCTCCGCGCGACGACCTCGAAAGGACGTCGTACACCCCGTTTTGCGAACCGACGATGAACCTGAACATCGAATCGGAGCGCGCCGCTAGCTGCGGATCAGCACTCCGACCGCTTGCACGTAGCGTTCGACCACATCGACTTCGACGTCGCGCCATTCGGCCGCTTTGTGTCGCAGGATGGCCAGCTTCAGCGATTCGACGGCTTCGTTCAAATCGTTCGGCAGCGATGGCAATCCGATGAACGGTTGGACCGGAGCGGCCGGCGCCTCGGTCTCCTTTTCATTTTCATCCGGACGAATGCCTGCTTCGCCGTCCTGATTCTGTCCGGCCAGCGTTTGAAGTTCTTCTTCGTCGCCGAAGTCGGGGCCTTCGTAGGTCGGGCCGGATTCGACACCGCCGCTGTCGTTGTCGTACTCGCGGCTCTTGCCGTCGCCTTGGGCGGGCAACGTGACGTCTTCGTCGGTGTCCACTTCCACGATTTGGCTTTCCGTCGGACGTTTGCTGTCGACGGCTCCTTCGGCTTGCCAGCGTTTTTCACGCATCACCGAAATGCTCCACTTTTCGTTCGCGGCGCCCTCGAGCCACATCGCGGCGTCCTCCCAGTCCAGGGCGGCCAGGAAATGGCTCCAGTACAACCCCTGGTAGCTCTGGTACGAATCATGGAACCGTTCATAGACGCGGCGCAGCCGGCCGACGTGGGGCGCGGTCACACCACCGACGCGTCGGGACCAAGCGTCATCGGAGTATTGGGTCGCGTCGACGCCCGACTGGATCAGTTCGTTGCGCCATTGGCTGATGATCCGGCCCTTTTCCCAGTTCGTGGTGCTGATCAACTGGTTCCATTGCCCGACGAACGGCTCGGCCAATTCACTCGCCCGCTGCAGGTCTTCATCGCTGACGCCCGCCGCATCCGGATCGGTTTGCCCAGGATCCGTCTGCCCCTCCCAGGCCGCCTTGGCGGCATCCAAATCGGCGTCGTTGATCGCCTCCTCCGGTGCAGCGTCCGGTGTTTCGCTCGGGGGGGCGGCGGCAGCGTCGGTTGCCTCCGCAGATTCTTCGATCGTGTCGGTAACTTGTGATTCCGTTTCGTTGGCGGAAGAGAGTTCGTCCTGAGGCATCAGCGTCCGAGTGGTAAAAATGTCGTGTGGAGATGATTTCGTGACCCAGTCACAGCGGTCGCACACGCTAACGAAAGAAGTTGCCGGTGGAAAACGGTTCCGCACTCCAGAACGCGCGAGTCGACGATTTTCGGATCCACACGCGCCGCTTGGGTAAAGTTTGACATGTGGAAAGACTGTCGGGGAGTTCGCGTTCGGTTTGGCGTTTCCGGGCCGATGTGGTTATCCTGTCCGCCCCTCCATACCACCTCGCCCACCGTCCGAAATGAAACACCCGTCCGCTCTTGCCGCAGTGATCGCTGCGGTCGCTTGCTGCGTCACGCCGACTTCGATTCGCGCTGATACCCCTGCGACCAAAACGCCCGTAACCGAAACGCCGGCGATCCATCCGGACCAGGAAGCGTTTTTCGAATCCAAGATTCGCCCCCTGCTGATCCAACATTGCTACGAATGCCATTCACGCTCCGCCGGCGAATCCTCCGGCGAATTGTTCGTCGATGACGCGGCGTCACTGCGCAGCGGCGGCACGTCCGGCCCGGCATTGGTACCGGGCGACCCCGAAGCCAGTTTGATGATCCGCGCCGTCCGCTATGACGACGCGGATTACGAAATGCCGCCGACCGGAAAGCTGGATGACGCGGAGATCAAACTGTTGGAGGACTGGGTGCGGATGGGGGCACCCGACCCCCGGCAGTCCAGCTCGCCCCAGCCGAAAAAGATGTCGCCGATGGAGATCGATCCGCGATCGCATTGGGCGTTCAATCCCCCGCAACGTTTTCGCGACTCGGTTTCGCCGGCTCCCGAGGACCGTGACTTGATTGATGCGATCGCCGGGCGGGCTGCCGATCAGGCGGGCGTGTCACGATCGCCCCGCTGTGACGACGAAACCTTGATTCGGCGGCTTTACCATGACTTGACCGGATTGCCACCGAACATCGACCAGATCTCCGCGTTTGCGTCTTCGACCCAGGTCGACAAAGTGGAGCGGCTGGTCGATCGCTTGCTCGCTTCGGCGGAGTACGCCGAGCGGTTTGCCAGGCACTGGATGGACGTCGCACGCTACGCCGACACGATCGGATACGCGCTGGCCGGCAAAGAACGCCGCCTGGAGGGCAGCGAGCGGTATCGCGATTGGTTGATTCGGGCCTTCGCGAGGGACGTTCCGTTTGACCAGATGGTCCGATTGCAATTGGCCGCCGATCGGATCGATCCGAACAACGAACACGGTGACTTGGACGCGATGGGGTTCCTGACCGTCGGCCGCCGGTTTCTCAATCGCTATGACACTATCGACGACCGGATCGATGTCATCACCCGCGGATTGATGGGGATGACGGTCGCTTGCGCACGATGCCATGATCACAAGTTCGACCCGATCCCGACGAAAGACTATTACTCTTTGTTGGGGATCCTGCAAAGCAGTGAGACGCCCGAAGACGGCGCCAGCCCGCTAGCGTTGGTGGATAAACCCAAACCCGCCGACAGCCACGTGTTCTTGCGTGGCCAACCCGGCAACCGCGGTGAAACGGCACCGCGCCAGTACCTGACCGCGCTGCGAAAACCCGATGAACCCCGGTTCAATGACGGCAGCGGTCGACGTGAACTGGCCGACCGGCTTGCGTCGCCGGAAAACCCGCTGGTCGCGCGTGTACTGGTCAATCGGATCTGGTTGCATCTGATCGGGCGGCCATTCGTCGATTCGACCAGCGACTTTGGAGTTCGCACCGAGGCGCCGCCGTTGGTCGACGTGCTGGACGAATTGGCCGCGGAATTTTCCGAGCACTGGAGCGTCAAACGACTGGTCCGACGAATCGTGACCTCGCGGATCTACGCCCAATCGGCACAGCCTGCTGACGACCGTTCGTTGCAAGCGGATCCGGAAAACAGATTGGCGGCCCGGGGCAATCGTCGCCGACGTGATTTCGAATCGTTGCGTGATTCGGTCCTGGCGGTGTGCGGCCAGTTGGATCGAACCGTCGGCGGACCGCCGGTGGAGATCCATTTGGCATCGCCCAGCCCCAGACGCACGTTGTACGCGATGATCGACCGACAAAACCTGCCGGCGCTGTTTCGCACCTTTGACGTCGCCAGCCCCGACGCGCACACGCCGAAACGGTTCTTTACCACCGTGCCGCAGCAAGCGTTGTTCTTGATGAACCACCCTCAAATTGGCGTGTTCGCCCGCTCCGTCGCCCGGCAGATCAGACACGGCCGACAAGGCCTCGACGGACAGGTCGATCAGATGTTCGTTCGCCTGCTTTCGCGGTCTCCCACGCCGATCGAGCGCGACACCTGCATCGCGTTCCTACAGGAACCGGCCGGCGAGCGACCGCAACAATTTGATCCGCGATCGGCATGGCAATACGGAACGACGCCCGTGGACACCGAAAGCCGTGTGACCGAGTTCCGCCCGTTGCCGGTTTTCAGCGGATCGTCGTGGCAGGATCAAGAGAAACTGCCCGCGTCATCGGAGTACGGTTACGCTTCGATCGGTGAGGAGAACGGGCATCCGGGTCCCAAACACGCCGTCGTCCGGCGCTGGACGGCACCGGCGGGTGGACGCGTGTCGATCAGCGGCATGGTCGGCCATCGCAATGACAAAGGCGATGGCGTCCAGCTGGCGATTTGGGTGGGCGACAAACGGATCTGGCGCGAAGACCAAAAGAGTAACAATCGACCGTTCCGTCATCTCAGTGCCGACGTCACTGCGGGAGAAACCGTCGATTTCGTGGTTTCTCCGCGCGATTCCGATAGCTTTGATTCGTTTTTCCTGCGCTGTCAGATCTCGCTGCGAAGCGACGGCGGCGAGTACTTCGAAGGCGATTCGAAGCGCGATTTTTCTGGGCCCTTGGAACAAGTCAATCAAGAACCGTTGGGGCGTTTGGCGCAACTTGCTCAGACGCTGTTGTTGTCCAACGAATTCATGTTCGTCGACTAAAACACTTCGGGTGCGAGCATGCGGTTGGTAGCGGAAGCCGCGGAGGCTTTCGGTTTTTCCGGCGCCTTGCTCCCTATGCCAGCCCGACGCGTAACGGCCTGTCGATTTAGTGAGCCGACGGCGCTAGCCGCGGGCCTAGCGGTGCCAGCATCGCCCTTCGAGGCCCGTGGCTAGCGCCATCGGCTCACTCTTGTTTCGGTTGCGATTAAATCGACAGCCCGGTAAGCGAGGGGCAATGTTCGGCCCCTCGCTAACGCGTCGGGCCGGCATGATTACATCGCGTTTGGAAACTTGGTGAAATCGACAAGCCGTTGCTGAGTTCCGCTACGAGGATTCCTGGCGGGCGGAAACGCTACCGCAAAGTCGCTCCGTCGTCTTCGGCGGCGACGCGGACGTCGTCTTCGGATTCTGCCGTGGCGTCGGTGGGCGCGGCCTGTCCGTCGATCGCCGCGATCCATTGCTTGGGATCGCTGCCGTAGTCCTTGCCGATGACGCCTTTCAAGCTTTTCATCGCCAGATCGATGGTCGCCGGATCACGGTCCTCCAGCGCCAGCCGCAGGGATTCGACGGGAATCGTTCCTTTGTGATTCCCCAGTGCCGCGATCGCCGAGTTCTTCACATCCAATTCGGGGGTCGTTCCCAGGGTGGAAGCGAGCAACTGGGCGGCTTCCGGTTCACGTCGCTTGCCGAGTGAACGACAGGCTTCCATCTGGACTTTCAAACTTTCGTCATCCAGTCCGCGTTCGATCATTTCGATGGCACCGGGTGTTTTTAATTCGGCAGCCGCCAAAATCGACAATCGCCGCATTTCGGGGCTGGGATCGTTTCCCAGGATGCGATCCAGGTGGGGCGCCCACTTCGCCTGTTCTTTGGCACTCATGTCGCCGATCTGCCCGGCCAACGATGCCAGCTCTTCACGTCGCTGGTGATCGGTGACCCCCAATTCGCGGTCGCGTTTCCATTCCCGCATCGAATAGTAGGGGTTGATGCGTTTCAGGCCATACAGCGGTCCGTCGTGACACCCGCACGCCAGCACGCAGAAGACTGCGGCGATGCCGCCACAGGTGAGGTTGCGTAAGCGATGATGTTGCGTCATGTCAGTCTGCAGGGTTGGTGAGAGGGCATGCCGTTTCCGACACCGGGACCTTCAACAGGAACGCCCGGTGATGGTCAGGCCATCGTTGCGGCCGGCGTCGTACGGCGCGGCGGATCATCGAACCTTGGGACTTATCAAAGTCAAGGCGGGCTCGCCAAGACCACTTCCGAATTCACTCGGCCAGCGCGCCCACCAATTCGTCCGGCCGCTGTCGGATCATGCGAAAGGGCAGCAATGCCGTATCGACCAGAAACTTGGCTCCGGAATGCAAATTGGTCAGGATGCCACTGGAAAGCACGTGGTCGGATTTTCCGCAGCGTTCCAATGCGGCGTCTTCGAAGTACAGCCGCCGCCGCGCATAGGTGGTCACCGATTCGAGTTCGTTGTGGGTGCTGATTCCAGCCGCGGTCATCCAGCGAACTTCAGCCGGTGTGGAACCAGGGCGTGAAACTTCGGCCGACGCCGACAATCCCGAGAGCTCGATCTGTGACATCGGTTTGTCCAATCGAACAAGTCCGCGGGCGTTGTCGGCGGCATCGGGGCGGTTGCCGGTCGAGGCGGACGTGTCGGGCACGCTGTCGGCGTGCGACCGCTCCGTGGCCGATGGCTGGCTGACGTCATCGACCTGGACCGGGGAAAGTCGCAACGGATCGCCGGCTTCCTGGCCCACCAGGCTGGAGCCGACGGCCAACGTGACGATCAGTGCGAGCGTCTGCGATTTCATGGCGAAACGTGGATAGCGAGGCGATTCGGCAGCGGATTTTCGACGGCGACGTGTTGAAAACGCGAACTTGCGGACCGTGACGATCTGCCACGCTCGCATGGATGACAGGCGGAAAGCCCATGCCTTCGGTTTTTCGACTACGGTCGCCAGCGCCGGCTATTAAAATCGGTTCCTCGGGAAGATTTTCGCGTGATTAACAAGCTGGGGGCGTGCCCCATCGGGCGCGAGCGTGATTGTGGTCTGTCTGGTGTACCGAGATTGTCTGATTTGCGCAGTGTAAAGGGCTGTTCGTGACCCCCTTCAACGACTCGCCGACATCCCTGGATCGTTCCTCACGTCCGTCGCTGGCTGCTGCGCAGGGTCAGGCGATGACGGTGTGTGCCGACGACTGGGTCGGTAGGCGGTTGGGCCGCCAAAGGGTGGGGGCGCGGATTTGGGGGCGAATCGCCGCATGCCTTGAGGGCTTGTTCTCGACGCGGCAGCGGCAACAGCATGATGCCAGGGCGACGCGTAAGCGAGGGGCGCCGTACGAACCCTCGCTTACGCGTCGGGCTGTCATGGAGACCTTGGACTCGGAAAACTCGGTCCGCAAACAAGCCCGCGCTAACGGGCACAACCGATTCGTGCCACGACTGACCCTGCTGGAGCCACGGATCGTCCTGAACGCGACGGCGGAACTTTCGGCGGCCAGCGGGCTGTTGATTTTTGGCGACATCGCGAATGACGAAGTCCATCTCCAGACCGTTGGGGCCGGCGATGAGATCCAGCTGACCGACGGCAACGGGACGGTGATTCCGATCAGCGGCCACACCGGTGGTGCGACGGGGGATCCGAGCGATCCGCTTTCCGTGACTGAGATTGCGGGCGGTCAGGTCACGATTGATCTGGGCGGCGGTGACGATTTGCTGCGAATTGAATTGCCAGACGGAATCAACTTGGACGTGATCGAAGGGGACGGCAATGATCGTGTCATGTTGGAGTTCCAACCGGTCACGTCGCCTTCACCGGCAACCGAACTCGACATCGCTGCCGAAACGATCGAATTGTCACCGAGCGGGACGTCGATTCAATTTGCCGACCGTGACGTGAACCTGACCGGCGGCGTGCGGATCGGATCCGCCCTTCCGAGCGGACTGACGCAGGTCGATGTCGGTTCGGGGGCCTTCAACGTTGATGGAACGGTCACCCTGGACGGCAGCGTGCGTGTGATCGGCGGATCGGGCGATGTGGATTGGCGGGACGCGATCATCAGCGCGTCGTCCGACAACAACAGTTTGTTCTTTGATTTTGATTCGGGTGCCGACGCTTTGATTCGCATCGGGCAATTGGATGCCTCCGACGGCAGCCGAGTCGAAGACGTGCGTGTTGCCAGTGCGACCGAAGTCGATCTTGCGGGGGACGTTGAGATCCAAGGCACGTTGTCGATTCACGCGATGGATGCAACCGTGTTGCAGGGTGACGTTTCGGCCGGGACCATCAACCTTCATTCGGGCCAAATCACAGCGACGGGCGAGGTCGTTGCTGATGCCGGACCCTTGGTGATGGTGGCGACGGATCAACTGTCGATCGCCGGCAAGCTGGAAACCTCGGCCGCCGGCGCTGACGGCAGCGTCAGTGTGAACGCGCCAAACTTGTTCCTCAGCGACGCGTCGATCGCATCGGGCGGCGGCAACGTGCTATTGAACGGAGATGCTCGTCTTGTCGGTGAGGTGGTGATTCAGACCGGTGCGGGGGCGATGGTCGCCGGCGACGTGACTTGGTTCGGACCGATCGTCTCGGATGCATCCATGGCGGCGGGGCGACTGACGATCGATGCAACCGGAGCTTCTGACGGCGGCTACGTCGACATTCGGGGCAACGTCGGCGGAGCATCACCAGGCAGCGCCGCGGACTTGGCCGCGCTGGTCGTCGCGGCGGATGAGTTGGATGTGCGCGACATCTCCGTCGATGGCGGCGATGTGGTGCTGTCCGCCGATCAGCTGCGACTGTTCGGCGCGACGATTCGTTCAGTCGAAGCGTCGCCCACGATCGGCGGCAACATTCAACTGACCGGCGACGTTGTTTTTCAGCGAACGTTGTCGCAGCTGACTGCGGCCCAGGACTTGATGCTCGATGGCAATCATCGCACGCTCAGTCCCGACGATCAGGTAACGCTGTCGGCAGGCGACTCCCTCACGCTGCGGGGCACGTTTGCCGGTGGGGATCGATTGTCGATGGACGCTCAGGCTGCGATTCAATTGGACGCCGACTTGACCGATTGGCAGGACATCACGCTGGCTGCCGGCGGAGGAATTCAGGTCGTTGCCGCGGCGATGTCGATGCGGCAGATTCTGACGAACGGCTCGGTGACCTTTCAAAACGCGGTCGAGTTTGAAACGGACACGCTGCTGCGATCGGCCGACGTTCGATTCGATCAATTGATTTCGGTCCAGCCGGATCGCGTCGTCCAGCTTGATGCCATGACCATCGTTTCCCAGGGTCAGGTTGGGGTCGAAAAACACGGTGACGGTACATTGGTTGTCGTGAAAGACACCACGTCCGACACGGACCTCGTTGTCATCGGCGGGACCTTGCGTGTCGATGGCAGCATCAGCGGCGACGCACGTGTCAACGTCCAGCCCGACGGTGTGCTCTCCGGCAGCGGAACGATCTCGGGTGCCGTCACGATCAACGGTGGCACCTTGGCACCCGACCAGTTCGCGAGCGGCGCGGCAACCGGTCAGCCGCAATTCGGTTCGCTGATCCTCGATGGCGATGCCGTGTTTGCGGCCGACGTTGACGGGGCGACCGCGGGTGATGCGTACGACTCGGTCGGCGTCACCGGTCAGCCGATTGATCTGGGCGGCGCATTGTTGCGGTTGGACATTTCCACCGCCTTGCCCGGCGACACCGAATTACTGATCCTGCAGAACGATTCGTCGCAACCGGTGGTGGGGCGGTTCTACAGCGAGTTCGACGAGGACGGAAATCGCTTGGCGAACCCGCGTGAACTGTTCGATGGGGCACGCGTCTTTACCCAGTTCGGTCCCGGGGCGGACGCGGTGCCGGCTTTCATCACCTACTTCGGCGGCGACGGAAATGACGTCGCGATCGTAACCGCAGGCGATCACGTTCAGATGGTCGACAAGGTGACTCTGGTCAACCGAAACGGGGTCAACCTGGAAATCCGCAGTGGCGATTCGTTTGCCGATGCACAGATGTCCGACCCGACCGTCCGACCGATCGCCGGATTGAACGGCGGCAACTTAATCCTCGATGCCACCGTCGACCAATCACAGCTGTACATTGACGTCGACGGTTTCGTCGGAACCGGCGCGACGCCACTGCACTTTGATGCCGACATCGTGTTTGACACCTCCCAAGTGATGGGCGACGGTGCGGTTTGGATGATGGACAGTGATCGCAGCAGCAACGATTCACCCGAACAGTTTGACATCGTCTATCAAAGCACCGATCAGCTGCGTCTGACCGCCCGGCATGCTCCGTCCATCGCGCCCGACTACGACGTCACGTTGGTCGGCGTCTCCCAGATCGATTTACAGCTGCCGACAGCCGTTCTGTCGGCACAACTGACTGCCGGGGACGATCAACTGGCCGTCCATCCCGATGCGGATCCGTCGCAGACCCGATGGCAGCTGACCAGCGGTGGTCGTACCGGCGAATTGAAGTTCGAAGCCCCCGCGGACAGCCTGTCGATCGATGGCGGCGGCGGGGACGACCGGTTGCAGTTTTCGGGATTCAGCCAGGATTTTCGTGCCGTGCCCCTGGTGGTCGGCGGTTCGGGAGACGACCAACTGATCTGGGACGCCGAGGTCCAGCTCGGTTCGCCCGGCGTCGTCCGGGGACTGCTGCTGGAGGCCGAATCGGTGACGATCGATGGTGATCTGACACTCATCGGCGGCGGCGATGTTGAAATCGTTGCCGATGATCAGCTGATCATCCGTTCGATCGTCGACGCATCCGACGGACACGTGGTGATCGATTCGGATGCCCCGATCAGCGATTTGTCACTCGCAGAACTCCGCAGCGTCGCGACTGATGACGCCGTGTCCTTGCACGGAGGTGACTATCAACTCGGTCGGATCTCGGCTCCCGTGGGCACCGTCGTCCTCGGTCGCAGCGATGGACTTGGACAGATCGGATCGGTGACGCAGACGTCGGGTTCCAAGATCGACGCGGCGCGAGTCGCCGCGGTCTCCAGCGGTAATCTGGACATGGGATCGATCACCAACGCCATCGGTGAAGTGGATTTGTCGGCGGCCCAGGCGGTCGTCGTTCGCGATGGGGTGGGCGACTTGCGTGTGTTCGTTTCTGCAGGTGACTCGATCGACGTTCAAGTCGCTGGGGATCTGATTTTGGGGTCGGCGGTAACCACCGGCGGGCCGGTGACGTTGGTCGCCGCAGGAAACGTCGTCGCCGATCCCGGGCAAGGGAGTGTCAACGTCGCCGGCGATGCGGTGATGATCGTAGCCGGAGGAGCATATCCAGGACAATCAAACATGCCCGGCTCCGTCGCCTCGATCGGTTCGGTCGCCGTTCCCATTAACGTCGTGGCGCGACAATCCTTTTCCGCTACCACGTCTGGGACCGGGGGATCAATCTTTATCGTCAGCGACGACTCCTCGGGAACCCCATCCGCCACCGGAGCACTTCCGATTGGATTGGTGGATGCCGGCGACGGACGTATCCAGATCGACGCGGTCACGATCGACGATGCGGATGCCGATGACGGAATCGATTTGGTCGGCCGTGAGATTCAATTGGGCTCGCGATTCGGCATCGGCGCGGCCGACACGCTGAAGGTGACCGGTGTGTCGGATTTGCAGGCGGTCACGGACCAGGGAACGATTCGATTGGACATCCTCGCCGACCGCACCGTCACTTTGTCGCATGTTTTCAGCGGCGGCGGGAGTGACAGTGAGATCTTGATCCGGCACGCCGGCGATGATCGGATAAGTATCGGACAAGTCGTCAATCAAGGCGGCGAGGTCAGCGTGTTGACCGAGACCGCGTCGATCGATGTCTTGTCGCAAGCCGCCGGCGCCGCGCTGTCGGCCGGCGGGACCGGTGACATCCTGTTGCAGAACTTCGGTGGGCAATCCGACATCACGGTCCGCGGCGGTATCGCCAGTGAACAGGGCGACGTGACCATCGCCGCTCGCAGGAACATCGTGTTCACGCCATCGGGAAATTTGACATCGACCGATGGCAGCGTCCGCCTGACGGCCGGAAACGCCGCGAGCTTGCAAGGCAGCACCATTGCGCTGCAAGACGGTTCCTTGATCGATGCGGGCCGCGGCACGGCATTCTTGCAGGCCCCCGGAAACCTCTTCGTCTCGTCGATCCGGTCGGCGGCCGACGGGTTGGCGATCCAGATCGAATCCGCGTTCGGATCGCTCGCCGATGCCGGTGATCAACACGTCGACCTGATCGCAGAATCGGGGCGAGTGCAAATCGAGGTCGCCGGTGGCATCGGCGACGGCAACGCGATCGAAACCGAGATCAAAGAGCTGGTCGCGTCGGTTCAACAAACGGGCGTGTTGGAGATTGCCGAAGGGTCAGGCATCGAGTTGGTCGACGTGCGGACCAGCGACGGACGCATCGAGATCGTTGCGGTGGGGGACATCGTGGCGCATCAAGTACGTTCCGAAAACGCCAGCGGCCTGGATGGCAACGAGCACCGTGATGTGCGACTGGTCACAACGGCCGCCGACAGCGACATCTTGGTCCGGTCCATCGTGGGGGCGACCCACGGCGGCTCGCTGCAACAAGACAACGTGACCGACGTCCATCTCGTTGCCAGCGATGACGTGCTGTCCTTCGGCGTTGACTCGTTGGTGATCGCCGACGATTTGAGCGTCACCAGCGGCAACGGGACCGGCGACGGGAGTGATGCGATTCGGTTGGTCACCAACGTCAATGAGTTGACGTTTCGTGTTTCCGGCACCGCACGTGGTGACGCACAGATCCAAGAACTCGATTCGATCCGGTTGGCGTCGTCGGATCGAAACGATGACCGCGAAGTCATCTCGACGACCAACGGGGAAATCCGAATTCACGCGGGCGATTCGATTCGGGTGACCGACTCAATGTCCGTTGCGGACCTGGACTCACTGCAAGGAGACGAAGAGATTATCGCGGGCGGTGCGAATGGTCGAATTCGGTTGCAAGCCGAGCGGCTGATTCACTTGGGCGACCTGGTGCAGATCGATGCTGGTCAAAGCAGCGCCGGAGCGGTGATGATCGATGCGCCGGAGATCGTGCTGGGGCGAGACTTTCAAATCGAAACCGGCGGCGGCGTCGGTGTGGCGAGGATCTTTGCCACACGACCGCGGGACGGACTCGGCGATACCGCGTTCTACGATGCGACGACGGTCACGACGAATCGATTGGAACAGGCGGCGGTCAACGATGCGACCGGCGTATTGACGGTGAAAATCGGTAACGAAGGCGAACGTGGGCTTACAATCAACATCGACTGGGGCGCGGCAACCCAACGATTCCAGCAGATCGATTTGTTGAGCGGTGATGCGCCCCCGTTGCAAGTGGAGCATCTGTATTTGGAGCCGGACATTTTGGAATCACGGCTGAACGGTCGAACCTCAGCAACCGACCCGCTGCAGGTGCGGTTTTCGGTGCGGCATCATGAGTCCATTCTGGTGACCGGTCAGTCGATCCAACAAGCCGACAGCGATGTTCAAGTGGTCGAGGGCGAATTGATTTCGTCGACCGACAACCCGCTGACCGCAGTGAATCCGCAAACGCCGATCCTGGAAAACGGCACGGCGCAATTCATTATCCCCTCGTTGTCGATCCCGGTCGCCTTCTTTCCGGTGAGAGATGTGATTCCGGTCATCGAGCAAGCCCCAGTCGTCGTCAGCGCCGAACAAACCTTCGTCGTCTTAGGTGGCACAATGGAAACCACCGAAGTCATCGCGTCGACCACGATCGTCCGCGAGGAGTACTTTCAGCTTCGCGTCCGTTCGCCTGATCCACAGGCCGCCGATCTGGTGCCGCCGACGCGTTTGCCGGACGACATCATCAGTGGCGATCAGCTAAAAAAGTTGTTTGAATCGCTGCCCGATGGCCGCTACGAGATTCAATATGTGCTGGGCGACGGAAACGTGCGTTCGATTTTGAGCGTGGATCTCCGCAACGGAAAACCGATCCTGCCCGGCGATGCCCCCGACGGAGGCGCTTTACGACTCGTGCCGGTCGATCCCGACGCCGATCTGGAAGACCTGGAAGACCTGGACGTACAACAGGATCAAGATGCCGAGCAACCGACCGAGTCCCGTCCGGATCCGAACCAATCCTCCAGCTGGGTTCCCTCTCGAACGCGAACGGATCACGCCGATCGCGTTGATGTTCCGCCCCCGTCAGACATCAATCGGCATGACCGATTTTCCGTGGCAGGTCGTTTCCGAGCTCGTCTGCAACCGTCCGGCGCGCCGACTAGCTCGTTGACCGAACGGGGGGCCATCCAGTGACCGACCACTTCGAGAACGACGACGAAAACGAACCGGATGAGGAAAACGGCCCCGAGGATACTCGGCCGGATTCCGATCACGGCGGCGGTCCAGACCCCAACGAAGAGACCGTCCAGTGGTCCGAGTCGCCGGGTCAATCGACGGTGGATATTCCCCCGACCCCTGGTCAGTCCACACGCATCTTTGCCGGCGGACAACGCGGTCGATCGGCCGACAGCGATGCGACGACCGACACTCTCGATGCCGAATCGATTCATGCGACGCGAGTGGACAACCATGACTCCGGCAGCGATTCACGCCCCATCGACGCCACAATTGATGCGATCGATGTCACCGTGCCGATGGACGCGCCGGACATCCGGCTGCCACCCGATGAGCGTGATGACCAGGACACGCTGGATCCTGCGGACGCCCCCGACCCGGCACCTCCCTCGGTGATGCAAAGCCGAGACATTTCTCAGACGATCAATCCGCGCGAACTGAGCAAAGAGGACGCGGCGTTTTGGGGATCCGCGGCGATCGATGCCAGTAAGGCGAATCGTTCGCAGCCGACAAAGCTTCGTCCGGCGGTAGAGAGGTCGATCCACGAATCGAAGCTGCACATCCGCGAGCGCGACCTTGCGATTCCGACCCGCGACCCTGACGCGCCATCGGACTACCGTCTGATTCGATTGCTCGGACGCGGCGGGATGGGCAACGTTTATGTCGCCCGCCAATCGTCACTGGATCGGATGATCGCCGTCAAAGTCATCAAGCCGCTCCCCAAAGACAAACGACAATCGTTGCGCCAGTCTGGCCGTTTGGAAGCGGTTGAACGGGAGCGACGACAACAGTTTCTCTCCGAAGCGGTTGTCACGGGCGACCTGGATCACCCCAACATCGTCCCCATCCACGACATCGCCGTGGCGGCCGACAACACGTTGTTTTACGCCATGAAACGCGTGGTCGGAAAACCGTGGCTGAAGACGATCCACGAGAAAACACGCGACGAGAATCTGGAGATCCTGCTGAAGGTCTGCGACGCCATCGCGTTTGCGCACACCCGCGGTGTGATTCATCGCGACATCAAACCCGAAAACATCATGCTGGGGGATTTCGGCGAAGTCCTGGTGATGGATTGGGGACTCGCGATCGCCCAACCGGAATTCGAAAAGAAGCAGACGATCACTTTCTCGGCCGGCCTTGGCGGGACACCCGCTTTCATGTCCCCCGAAATGGCCCTCGGCCCGGTCGACGCGATCGGCCCGCACAGCGACATCTATCTGTTGGGCGCGACGTTGTATTACATCGTCACCGGTCACGCGCCGCACCAGGCGGAAAACGTCACCCAGTGCATTCGCAAGGTCGCGGTGAACGAAATCCAAGAGGTGTCGCCACAGCACCGCGGCGAACTGATGGACATCGCCCTTCGTGCGATGGCGACCGAACCGAAGGATCGCTATCCATCGGTCCAGGAATTCCAACAAGCTATCCGTTCTTACCGATCACACTCCGAAAGCATCGCCATCTCCACCGCGGCCGAAAGGGAGCATCAGCGTGCGGTCGAGACATCTCGCTACGAGTCCTTTTCACGTTCTGCCCACGGTTTCGAACAGGCGCTTGAACTTTGGGACGGCAATCAAGCCGCTGCCGAGGGACTTGCCCGTTGTCGCATCGATCATGCGACGGCGGCCTATGACAACGGCGACTATGACTTGGGGTTGTCGCTGCTCGATGCGAGCAACTCCGATCACTTGGATTTGATCGAAAAACTGAACGAAGGCCTGCGGCAACGCGAGCTTCGTTCGGTTCGATTGCATTTGTTCCGACGTCTGGTCGCCGCCAGCGTGCTGTTCATTCTGGTCGGCGGCAGCATCGCTCTGTACGTGATCAACGACAAACGCAATGAAGCCAACGAGCAACGCGAAATCGCCGAGACCGCATTGAAGGTTGCGAAAGAGCAAACGCAGATCGCGAAGGCACAGCGGGACCGAGCAATCGCATCGGAAGAGTTGGCTGCCGACCGGTTGACCGAAGTTGAAAAGAAGAAGGCCGAGGTCGAACGGCAGAAAGGAATCGCCGAAGAAAACGAGCGGCTGGCAATCAAGGCTCGCGCTGATGCGGAAACCAATGAGCAAAAGGCGAAGGACCAAAAGAAGATTGCGGACCAAAACGCCGCCGATGCACTCCGCCAGCAGCAGCGGGCCGAAACGAGCGAACAGGCCGCGCTGGTATCGCTTCAGCGGGCACGCTACGAATCCTATCTGTCGCAGATCGGGTTGGCGAAAGCACGCATCGATGGGAACGAATTCGACGACGCACGCTTGATCTTGAAAGCGATTCGCCAGGCTGCCCCGGACGATCCGCCGACTTGGGAGTGGCGTTATCTGTGGCAACTGGCCAACCAATCGCGCGATGAAGTTCGCTTTGGCGCCGGTGTCGTCGATTTGGCGGTCACCTCCAACCGTCGATCCGCCGTCGTGGTCTGCAACGACGCCTCGGTGCATCGGTCGAATTTAGACCCTGGCTACGGGCCGACCTGGATCCGCAAGGACTTGGACGCCACCTGCACCGACATCGCCGATGACGAACGTTGGATCGCCGTCGGAACCAAATCGGGCGCCGTCCTGGTCATCAATCCGCTGACCGGGCAAACCCTTCGACGGCTGGACGGACACGATGCAACAGTGACGGATGTAACGTTTCTTCCCGACGGACGGCTGGTAACCGCATCCTCGGATCGAACGATCTCGCTGTGGGATTTGAACCGACCGCAACGCTTGGCCCAGGGATGGCATCTCGCTCCGGTCGTTGCCTTGGCGGCCCATCAATCCAACGCCGGCGATCCGCCGACGATCGTCGCCGCAGTCAGCGACGGAAAAATCAGCCGCGTGGTCGCGTGGCGTATCGAAACGGATCGCTTCGGTCGGATCGGAGAGTTTTCCGAGCATCCCTTCCCGGTCGCCTCTTTGGCCCTGTCGGCCGACGGTCAACTGGCCGCTTCCGGCGACACCCGCGGGAATGTTTACTTATGGCGACCGCAACAATTGCGTCCGACAGATTTCGACGCCGCGATCAAAAAGGCAATCACATCGATCGGCGATGCGTCGGATTCACCGTCACAGTCCAACGAAGTCCGAAATGAGTCGGATGCCTTCGTCGCAAACTGGACGGCCCATCCCGATGCCGTCGGAGTGATTCGATTTGATGACGCCGATGAAACATTGTTGACCGGGTCCGACGACTACACGATCCGGGCCTGGAACCTTGCCGATCAATCGCTGCGATACACGCTCCGCGGCCACGGCGGCTGGGTGCGCGGACTGGACATCACGTTGGACGAAAGCGGGGGCGGGGCCATCGTGTCCGGATCGGTCGACCAGACGGTCCGGTTGTGGGATCGTCCGGCACGCGAGTCGCTTGCGCAGGAACAAGACGAATCTGCCGACGGTACAGCGAAGTACGAGACACGATTGCACCAAGATGAAATCCTCGCCGCGCGGCTGGATCCTTCCGGATCACGTTTGATTTCGGCCAGTCGCGATCACACCGCCAGAATCCTTGGGGTCGATCGCACGACGATGACGTTTCGTGAGATCTCGCGGTTCAACATCAAAGAACGGCTACCGGGGGAACTCAACGAAGGCACCGAGTTCTTGGCGATGTCGGCGCGGCTGGATACAGCGGGAAAGCGTTTATTTGTCGGTAGCGCCGATGCGACGATCCGGATTTGGGACGTCGGATCCGGCACCCAACTCGGTTCACTGGCGGGCACGGGAATCAACAATGCCTTCGCGCTCTCGCGTGACGGCCGACGATTGCTGTCCGGTTCCAGTCGCCCCGATGCCAAAGCGTTGTTGTGGGACGTGGATCCATCGAGCGGCGTTCCAAAGATCCTGCACCGTTTGCCTGCCGGGGAGCAGGCCGTCACCGCGTTTGCGATCTCGGCCACCGGCGAAATTGCCATCACGGGGGATCGCGGCGGCCGCTTGATCGTTTGGGACACGACGACGGGACAACCACTCGGCCAACCGGTCGATCTTTTGCGCGGGCACCGGATCAACGAATTGGCGATTTCTCCCGACGATTCGTCACTTTGGGTGGCCAGTGACAACGGTCAACTGGTGGAGATCGATCTTTCGTCGCGGCAACCGCGTCGTCGGCTCGATCACGACGGATTCGTGACCTCGGTTTCCTTATCGCCTCGTGGTGATCAGGCCGTCACGCTCTCCGCCCAGACGACTCGCGATCGTTTCGTGACGACGGCGACCTGGTGGGATTTAGCGACCGAGCAGAGCCGCCGGCTGGATCAAGTGCAAGCGGAACTCGACGAGAACGGACAAACCTCCGGCGACCATCCCCACCTGACCTCGGCCCGATTCGGCGACCGGGGCAGCGACGTGGTGATCTGCCGCCAGGCGGGCGGTGGACGGGGCGGGCGGGTGACGATGGTCGATCTGGCCGGCGAGCAAACCAAGTCCTTCGACCTGCCGGCCGCGATCGGCGCCCCCGAGTCGGGACTGCTGTCGGGAGACGATCACTTGATCACGCTCAACGGCGAAGCGGCGTTTCGTTGGTCGATCCGCGCGATGGAGCATCAAAAGAGTTATCGCCCCCACGCGTCGGTCGTCGATGCCTGCTTCACCCCCGACGGCAAGTTCGCCGCGACGGCCAGCCGAAGCGTGCGGTTGTGGAAGACCGACACCGGCGCCGCGATCGACAAACTGGAAAACCCACACCCCGGTGCGATCACGGGGATGGACATTGCCAGCCGCATGGACGAGCGCGGCTATCGGATCATTACTTCGGGTGCCGGCGCGGAGGCACGGCTGTGGCGATGGAAGGATCCGGAAACCGGGTTCGATTTGGAGCGTGTGTTTGGAATCGAGGGAACGGAGGTCGCGCACGTCCGGTTCGCTCCCGACGGAGAAACGTTGCTGTTGGCCGGGGCGGATGGATCGATCCGCGCTCAGCCTCTCGATGGTGCCGCCGCGACGTTCGGGTGGCGATTGCCCGCCGGGCTCGCTCCGACTTGCATCGCTTGTTCGAACGACGGTCGCTACATCGCCGTCGGCGCTTCGGACAAAACCGCCTGGTTGATCGATATGTCTGCCGGGGAGAGTGTCAAACCGCGTGTGATGCGAGGGCATGCCGATCGCATCGAATCGATCAGTGTCGTCAGCGATGGTTCCAGCCCGATCCGTGTGCTGACAGCATCCCGCGACAAATCGGCGCGCGTCTGGGATCCCCGGCTGTCGGTTCAACAGGATGATTTGTCGGCGGCATCGGACGTGATTTTCGGTCGCGAAGTCCTGGCCCTGCGGCGTCACACCCAGGGCGTCACCGCGATCGATCGCAGCGCCGACGGAAACCTCGTCATCACCGCCGCCCGCGACGGCAACGTGTTGCTGTGGCCGGCCCCCGACGCCCGGCCGATCGACAATGACGCCCAACCGTAGCCGAACTCGCCAAGAGTTTCGCTGAATGAGTCGCCGCAAGCCTTTGTGGCTTGGGGAGTCGATCGATGTTTCGAAATTGACGCGGTCATGCCAGCCCGACGCGTGAGCGAGGGGCGCCGTGAGACCCTCGCTCACGCGTCGGGCTGGCATAGGGATCTTGGACTCGGACATTACAAGACGTCTGGGCAGCTTACGCTTTGGCGCCGCATCCCCGTGTCAGTGCCCACCCCGGTCATGCTACAACATGGGCATGAATCACCAAGAAACCGCCGCCAAACACACCGCCGTTGATCCCGACCTGGATCGAGATTCGCTAGCCACCGAGTATTTTTCGTTGCTTCCCTACGACCCCTATCCGGTCCAAGAGGAAGCGATGCTGGCCTACTTTGCCGGCGACCCGGGGCTCGGGGACCAGGGCGTGTTGATCTGCGCGCCGACCGGAACTGGCAAAACGATGATCGCCGAAGCCGCGGTCTACGAAGCTCTGCGGACCGGGCGGCGGATGTACTACACCACCCCGCTGATCGCCCTGACCGATCAAAAACTAGACGAATTGCGCGAAAGCGCGGTCCGCTGGGGTTTTCCGGCCGATAGCGTCGGACTGGTCACGGGCAACCGACGTGTCAACGGCGACGCCCCCGTGCTGGTCGTCGTCGCCGAAATCCTGCTGAACCGACTGCTCAACCCCGAAGCCTTCGACTTTTCCGACGTCACCTCGGTCGTCATGGACGAGTTCCATTCCTTCAACGATCCCGAACGCGGCATCGTTTGGGAATTGACGTTGGCCTTGCTGCCGCCCCACATCCGCACGATGTTGCTGAGCGCGACCGTCGGCAACTCGCTGGAATTCACCTCCTGGCTTTCACGTGCCCACAACCGTCGGCTGCAACTGGTCAGCGGCGATGAACGCAAGGTGCCGCTGCAATACGAGTGGATCGGCGATGAGATCTTGAATGACTTTGCCGAGAAAATCGCAGCCGGTGACGATGAACTCCGCCGCACCCCCTCGCTGGTGTTTTGCTTTTCTCGATCGCAGTGCTGGACGGTTGCGGAGATGCTCAAGGGGAAAAGTCTGATCGACAAGGATCGGCAAGCCGAATTAGCCGACTACCTGAACGCGGCCGACATGGCCGCCGGAGCCGGACCGAAACTGAAACAGATTCTGATGCGCGGCGTCGGCGTACACCATGCCGGTGTCATGCCCCGCTATCGCCGCATGGTCGAAGAACTGTTCCAACGCAAACTGTTGGCGATGTGTGTCTGTACCGAAACGTTGGCCGCGGGAATCAATTTGCCGGCGCGAAGCGTCGTGCTTCCGAGCTTGTTGAAGGGGCCCAAAGACAAACGCAAGCTGGTCGACACGGCGTCGGCACAACAGATCTTCGGCCGTGCCGGGCGACCGCAGTACGACGACCGTGGCTTTGTCTACGCGCTCGCCCACGAAGACGACGTCAAACTGAACAAATGGCGTGAAAAGTACGATTCGATCCCCGAGGACACCAAGGATCCGGGACTGCTGAAGGCCAAGAAACAGCTCAAGAAGAAGATGCCTAAGCGGCGTTCCGGCGAAACGTACTGGACCGAGCAGCAATTCCTTCAGTTGCAAGAAGCCGCTTCGGCGGACCTTTCCAGCCGCGGACAACTCCCCTGGAGATTGCTCGCCTACATGCTGGGGAAAGACGCCAGCGTCGCTCCACTGCGGGAACTGGTTTCCAAGCGATTGCTGACGCCAAAGAAGATCGAAGAGGGGCAGCGCGAGCTGAACCGCATGTTGATCACCATGTGGCAGGCGAACTATCTGTCGCTGGATCCTAAACCGACGCCGGCGGCCGATCCTGGAAAAACAAAAACGGATTCGGGGAAAAAGACCGAAGCAAGCCAAGCCGAACCGCCGCCCGCGACCGGTGGACTGTTCGGCGAGATCCTTGATCAGATGCGTGAGGATGAACCGGCGGCGCAGCCCGACGCGGTCGAGCAACCGGAGTCCGATGAAGAGGACCAGCCGCGGATCAAACAGTACGACTTGGACGCCTATCGCCCGCTGACCGCCACGCCCACACCGCGGTTGGAGCGTCTGGTGCATCTGCGCAGCATCAACCCGCTGTTCGGTGTCTACATGGCCGACTTGTTGGCGACCGCGGATCCCGAGGAACGGATCGCCGCATTCGAAAGTGTGTTGGAAGTGCCCGGAACGGTGGCACGATTCACCCGCATGCCGCGGATCGAAGACATGCCACCGGGAACGTTGGCGACGACACGGTTGGACCCGCAGCTATTGAAACTGGGGTTGGCGACCCCGGAAGAGCTCGGCGCCCAAGGTGGAGAAGATGACGAGGAAGTCAAGGATCGAGGCTTCGGTCGCGTGATGTTCGAAGAACCTCGCGTCTGGCCGCTGACGATCGGCGAGAAGATTCATCGCTTGTTCCAAAACGATTATCCGACCGTGCAGGGCGTGCGTGTCCGGCCGGTCTGGATCGTCGGCGAGTTGCTCAACTATGACGGGGACTTCAACAAGTATGTCACCACCAAAAAGTTGCAAAAGGAAGAAGGCATCTTACTGCGTCATTGCCTGCGGATGATCCTGTTTCTTGACGAAATGGCCAACGTCCCGCCGGAGAACACGACGGTCGAAACCTGGGAGGACACGCTCGACGATCTGGCCGACATCCTGACCGAAAGCTGCCGCAATGCCGATCCACAGACGACCGAAGAAGTTCTGTCTCACAACGAAAACCTGGAAGACACCCTGATCAGCAGCGGACGACGTCAGAATTGAAGAGGCGGAGATGCGGAGAAGGATGGCAGAATAATACGGGGCAGAATGATGGGGGCAAAACGATGGGGGCGAAACGATGGGGGCGAAACGATGGGGGCAAAACGATGGGGGCAAAACGATGGGGGCAAAACGATGGGGGCAAAACGATGGGGGAGGCGCGTTGGATAACGTAGCTACCTTCGCCAGAAGGTGGTTCTGCTGTTCTCCGCACACCGGCGAGTGAGTGGACGCCAACGCGGGACATCCCGTTGGGCGGTCGCCAATCGTCCTTCTTCCTCGGAGATCGACTGGCGGAGCTTGGTAAGAAGATTTCGGGGGTAAGAAAATGACGGTGTGCGTTCTCCCCTCGCCTTTCACAATCTTCTTACCTCCAAAATCTTCCTACCTCTCCGCCCAGCCAGTCTACCCGGTTGATGCGAAGAGAAACTGGCGAATCGATTGAAATGCTTCGCCCTGGATGATCGGGTTTGGGGCCCAATTGGGGTGATGCGGGGATGAACCGCCCGCGAGGACCTAACCATGGGGTATTCTTGGATTCTAGATTCGGTCCCCCACTACTCGCCCAAACACACCAAGCACGGCCATGACATTCTTTCTCGGACTGATGATGGGCATCATCATCTACAGCTTTTTCCGCTGTATTGTCGGCGGTTTCTACACGGTCAGCCCCGACCAGCGGGCGATCGTGACGAGTTTCGGAAAAGCGCAGCGACTCGAAGGGATGCAGGTCGCCGACGGTGACGCGGATTCTGACGGATTGAGCGACGAGGAACACCAGCGGTATGAATACCCTCAGGTGCGCGTCGTCGGCCCCGGCGGACCGTACTTCAAAATGCCTTGGCAAGACGTCCACAAGGTTTCCGTCGCGACCCAGGCGGTCGACCTGTCGTGGGACCCTTCCAAAGCCCAAGACACGATCGAAGCGGTCACCAAAGACAACTTGACGACCGGGATCAACGGCCAGCTTCGTTATCGGATCAGCGAGAGCAACCTGTACCCCTATCTGTTCGGCGTTGCCAGTCCGCTCGAGCACGTGATGGGCTACTTTGTCAGCGTGCTTCGCGAACGCGTCGCCAATTTTGTCGACCCGAAAGGGCAAACGCTGTTGGTCGATGCGGAAGTCGACGAAGCCGACGGCGACCAAGAGGAGTCGTCCATCGATTTAAGCGAAGGCGTTTCGATCAACGACTTGCGAAAGAACTTGCCGCTGTTGAACCAGTACATGGAAGAGCAGTGCCGTTCGACGACCGGTCGCTACGGCATCGAACTGGACGCAGCCTTGATCACCGAGATCGACCCACCCGCCGAAGTCGACCGAGCCCTGTCGGCGATCAATAGCACCCGCAACCAAGTCGCCGCGGACCTGAGCACGGCACGGGCCGATAGCGAGCAACAAATCACGATGAGTGCCCGCGCCGTCGAAATCGCGACCAACAACGCCCAGGCAGAGGTCGCACCGCTGCGCGAACTGGCCCAAACGCTGACCGAGATCAAAAAGGAAGGCGGTTCGTCATGCTTGCAGGCCTATCTGCGGAACGCCCGGATCCCACTCTATAACGTTGCTCGTCGCGTGATCCAGACCACCAAGACCGACGCGGCCGGTTGAGACACGCCGGTAACGAGTGACAATCAAAACTGAACAAAGACAACGAAAACGAAGAAGGTGATACGATGGCATGGTTCGGCGGTGGATTTATTTTCGGTTTGATGTTGATTCCGATTCTGCTCGGATTCGCACGCTTTTTTGGACTCTACGCCTGCGTCGGCGAGTGCAAGGCACATGTCTTCACCCTGTTCGGCAAGGTGATCGGGACGCTGGATCAACCGGGGCTGCAAATCCCGGTGTTCAAATTCGGCCCACGGGCGTTGCTGGTGCCGTTCTTTGGAAAGTCGTATGTTGTTGACACCTCGCTTCGGCAGCATTATTTGCGGAGCCAAATGGTCAACTCGGAAGAGGGCACGCCGATGGGCGTGGGGATCTGGTACGAAATGCGGGTGACCGATCCGGTTTCGTACCTGTTCACCAACGCCAACCCGGACGGTTCGCTGCAAGCCAACGTGACCAGTTCGACGATTTCCACGCTGAGCAATCTGGAGATGGAAAAGATGCTCGAAGACCGTCACTCGCTCAGCCGAACGGTTCGCAAAACCGTCTCGCCGCTGTCCGAGAAGTGGGGCTACACTCTCGGATCGGTCTACATCCGAAAGGTCGCGTTTACTGATCGGTTGATGGTCGACAACATCACCGAAAAAGTCGTCAAACGCTTGGTGCAGGTGACCAGTGCGATGAAGCAGGACGGAGAGAACCGCGTCGGTTTGATCAAAAGTGAAACGGCCTACCGCGTTTCACAAAAGATGGCCGAGGCCTCCGCATCGCGTCCCAAGATCGTCGGCAAGGCACTCAATGAGATCGCGGCTGCCGACCCGGAAATCTTGAACACCGTGTTGTCGGTGATGGAAGTCGACACGCTGATCGAATCCAACGCCGAAGTCGACTTGCTGCCCGATTCGAGCAACGTGCTGATCCAGGTCGGCGAAGGAGCCGGGCGGGAGTCGTAGGGGCGTGATGATGGGGGCAAGACGATGGGGGCAAAACGATGGGGAGGCAGAATGATGGGGGAACTGCGGTTGTGACCGTCGGGTCAGGGAGTACTGGTGGGGAATGGGACCGATAGGACGCATGGGACCTATACGTCGTATGTGTCCTATTGGTCCCATTGCGTGATCGCCCACCGTCTGGCGACGGTAGCTACGTCGAGCAGATCGATCTGCTAGTGGACGACCAACTTGACTTCGTTCCAATAGGCCCATTCGTTGTGCCAATCGTTGGCTCGGTTTTCTAGCGTCAAGCGAATCTGCTGGCCGGCGTACTTTGACAGGTCGACAGTGACGTCCAACCATTCATCGTTTGCAACGGTGCTGGAGCTGACCGTTTGATCGGCGAGGACGTCTTTTCCGACCAGCACTCGCAATTGCCAGTCACCGTGGGGGTGATGGCTGACACGCAGCTGCAATTCGGTCGCCTTGCCGGCGGGGACCTTGACATCACGGAACATTCGGCACGGCTGGTGGCGGTCCTTGGGATGCGTCTGCACGGCCGATCGGTTTCGGAACACCTTGTGGTGCACGATGCCTCCCTCGCCGACGTCACGGACGCCAAACCCGGGCGCGACCTGCGCCACCACACGCCGCCAGTTGGGATCGGAATCTTCGGCAATGTCTCCCGTCGCCAACCGTCGGGCCACGAATTCTTGCAGGTTCGACAGTTTGCCTTTGACGGCCAAAGCCAGCGATCGCTCGGGGAATTCCGGCACCATCGGTTCCAAAGCGAACCAGTACATCCGGGCCAAGTTGTTGTCATGGACATCGTCGGCGTGCATCGCCAACTGCTCCAAAATCGGCCAGCGATCGGCAAAGGGAAGTCGCTGGACCGCCGAGGCCAAGTACAACCGGACGACGGGCGAGTCGTCGTGTTTGGCCATCGCGGAAAACTTGTTCAGGACCGTCGGGGTTAATCCGGATTCTGACGATTCGATATCGGCCAAAAAGAAGGCGTCCACCGTCGTCTTCTCGCTCAACAACTGGATCGCCCAGGCTCGTACGTAGTGGTCGTCATGGTCCAGTAAGTCCGTCAGTTCCTGCGATGTGATCACCCCTGTGACGTGGGCTGCCCATAAGGCGCGCAATCGTCTCGGGGATGAGCCGGCGGTGCGAAACATCTGCTTCAGCTGAGTCTTGGTCGCGGATGGATCGAGTGTTCGGTCAGCTGCGCGTGCGTGCAACAGCACACGCGCCTGGCGGACGTACCAGTCATTGGTGTGCCACTGCATCGCGATCAATTCGCTGTCGGACAGCGAACGCAGGTTGGGCCGCGCGATCGGCTGGCTGCCTTCGGGCATGATCCGATAGATCCGACCGCTTTGGGGAAAATTGATCGCGTTGCCGCAGATGTCGGTGTCGTGCCAATCCAGGAGATAGACACCGCCTTCAGGGCCGATTTCCACGCTGAACCCGACCCAGGCCAAATCGTTCGTCGGCAGGAAGTCGTCCCCGTGTTTGCCGATGAAGCTGGAACCGTTGGGAACCATCACGTCGGTCAGCACACAGTGCTCGTGGATGTTGCACATGAACAACCGGTCGTGATACTGCTGCGGAAACGCGTCGGCCAGATAGAACCGCGCGCCGCCGTGGGCGGACAAGTGCGTGTGGTCGCGGATCGTTGTGATGTCGTCGTAGATGTGCGGATTGATATGCGGGCGGCTTTGCTTGGTGTACACACCGCCTTGGACGACGTGAAACAGGTGCGGGATGACGCAGCAGGTGGCGAAGCCTTGGCCGTGATTGTCAAAATCAAAACCCCACGGGTTCGAAAGTCCCCTCGCGAACACCTCGTACTTCTTCGTCACCGGATGGAACCGCCAGATCCCGCCGTCAATGAACTGTCGCCGCGCGTCGTCTTCGCCGGGTTTGCCGACTCGTGATTGCGTGAACACCCCGTGGCATCCATACAGCCATCCGTCGGGGCCCCAGATGAAACTGTTCAGCGTTTCGTGACGATCGTTGATTCCCCAGCCGTCCAGAAGCACTTGCGGCGGACCGTCGGGGCGGTCGTCACCATCCGCATCGGGGATGAAACTGAAGTTCGGCGGCGATCCGACATAGACGCCTCCGAAGCCGACGGCGATCCCCGAGGTGAAGGTCAAATCGTCGGCAAAGGTCGTCTTTTTGTCGAACACGCCGTCGCTGTCGGTGTCCTCCAGAATTTGAATCCGGCTGACCTTGTCATCGGTGTGTTCGCGACGGGTGCGGTAGTTCAAGTTTTCGACCACCCACATTCGGCCGCGGTCGTCGAAGCAGAACGCGATCGGTTCGGCCAGGTCCGGCTCGGCGGCGAAGACCGAAACCTCAAAGCCGTCCGGGATCGACATCGTCTTGACGGCTTCAGCGGGCGTCAGAAACGGTGCGTCGCTGGTGCGGTGTTGTTGTTTGGGCAACCGTTGTTGTGCCGTCGCGACCGCCGGGAAACCGAAAGCGAGTGCGAGCCCCAGGCACACCAGAGATAATGGGCTGTGGGCCCGTAGGCTGGCGCCAGACGGCTGATCCTCGACCGACATCAGCTGGTTCGTGCCAGCGTCCGGGCGTTCAGCGTGGTGTGGGTGGCGGGCCCGTAAGCTAGCGCCAGACGGCTGATGGGCGTTGAAGTGTTGATTGACATCTTCCATTGCGATCTTCATTCCGCCGCCTCCACTTGCGATTTGGTTTGCATGTATTTCACCAGGTCGAACAGGTCCTCACGGGGGAGTTGTTCCAGTTGCCCCTCGGGCATCATCGATTTCTCGGAGACCTTCCGCGCTTCGATCTCGTCTTTGGCGATCACCAGTCTCGGTTGGTCGACGGTCTTCAGCACGATCCGCCGGCTGTCTTCTTCGGCCAGCACACCGGTCAGCACCCTGCCATCGACGGTTTGGACCAACTGCGTCCGATAGCCTTCGGGAACGTCGCCACTGGGGTCGACGCTGTTGAGCAGAAAGTAGTCCAGGTTGGCGCGGTTGGATCCGGTTAAATCGGGTCCGACCTTGCCGCCGGCTCCGTACATCAGATGGCACGCGCCGCAGGTCTTTTGAAAAACCACTCGGCCGCGACGAGCGTCAGCCGTTGCGAGCGCTTCGTCGGTGATCAAGCGTTTGAACTTGGCGATCCGCTCGCTGACGTTCTTTTCCAGCTCGGGGATCTCGCCATAGACCGCCGTGAATTCCTGTCCCAGCAGCTCACGTAGCGTTCGGGCGATGTAGGAGGGGATGTGCTCGCGCGGTACCGTTTGGTCCTTGATCGCCCGCACGAGTTCTTTTGCATAGGCTTTTCGCGTGGCCAATGTTTCGATCGTCGCCGATTGGGCTTCCCGCGGGCTGGTGGCGTAGCGGGAGAGCAGGATTCTCGGGGCGTCCTGGGTGGCGATCACCGCGTAGGCGCGAATGGCGTCCAGACGTAGGGCGTCGACGTCTAAAAGTGATTCCAACTCCTCCGCCAGACCTGTATCGCGCTGCGAGACCAGTGAAGCGAGCGCGGCTTGACGCTGGCTGTCGGGCGCGAGTGGATCACGGAGTGTCGCCAGGGCACGCTCGGTCGCGGCGGTGTCGCCAAAGATCTGGGACAAACGGTTGGCGGCGTCACGGATCGAGGGATCATCGCTACGGGCCAGTTCGGTCGCCAGCGAATTCCACTCGTCCGGCGGCTGGACGTCGCGTCGACCCTCCAGCCCTCGCAACATGCCCTTCATCAACGACGATCGAACGCCGTCGCTTTCGGACTGCTGAATCGTTCGTACCAACAGGGCAAGTGTGGCGGCTTCGTCCAGGGCCAGCGCCGCGGTCGGACGGGCGATCCATAGAAGCATGCCGAGTATCGCGAACCATTTGCTGCGCATGAGGAGATCTGGGGAAGGCATGAAGCAAAGCGGTCCAATGGGGAGGGAGTTGGAAGAGAGGCGTCGATTCGAGGGGAGACTGATTGTAGTAGATCGCCTGGGTAAAGGGGCGTGTGGAGGAAAAACGATGGGGCCGAAATGCCGGCGGGAAGCGTTAGCGAGCGGCACGTGTCGGGGAGATTTGAACACGGGGAGGCAGAATGATTCGGGGCAGAATGATGGAGATGGGGGGCGAAACAATTGGGCCAAATGCCAGCGGGAAGCGTGACGGCCTGTCGATTTAATCAGCCGTTTGGCGCGAGCCAACGGGCGCCACTGCGTTTTCTTGGTATTGGGAGCCCGTACGCTCGCGCGAAACGGCTGATCCCACGTGTAATCGGATTAAATCAACAGACCGGTAAGCGAGCGGCGCATGTCGGGGAGCGTTGCATGTGGACGGGGCAGAACGATGGGGCGGAGGGCTGGTGCGGTCGGAACGGTGGACATGCGAGACTTCAGCTATGATGGCGTGTTGAAAGAGAGCAGGATTGCACCACCGCGTTTACAGCTCGCTTAACCTACGGGTGTCGTTGATGAAAAATTGGATTCCGGCTCTGGGACGAGCGTTTGTGTCGATCGGCATTTTGGCCGCCGGTGTGGGCGGCTTCTTTTTGATGGGAACGCCGGAAGTCCCGGTCCAGCCGCCAAAGCCCGCTCCGCCCCCGCTGGTGGTGGCCAAGCCGGCGCTCGCGCACACCGACGGCATCGCCTTTGACGTCGACGGTGTGGTCGTTCCCTACCGCGAGATCGATCTCACCGCCCAGATTTCGGGAAAGGTCCAGTACAAATCCGATGCCTGTCGCAGCGGGCGGACGGTCAAAAAAGGCGATTTGTTGTTGCGGATCGAACCGGACGACTATCAATTGGAAGTGCGTCGACTGGCCGAGGAACTGGCACAGGCCGAGGCGATGATTCGCGAACTGGATGCCGAAATCACCGCGGCGGACAACCAGATCGAATCGTCCCGTCAGCAACTCGCCATCGACGTGCGACAGTTGAAACGCAACGAAGATCTGATGCTGCGTAGCGCCGCGTCCGATTCCGAAGTCGATAGCGCGCGGAAGGCCGAGCTGGCAACCCGTAACACCCTGCAATCCCAGATCGATCAACGAAACCTGCTGACGCAGCGTCGGCTGAGAATGGAAAGTGCCAAGGCGCTGGTGCAGGCGAATCTGGACAAGGCCGAACTGAATTTGGCGCGAACCGACATCAAGTCGCCGATCGACGGGGTGGTCGTCAGCGAAAGCGTCGAGCAAGACGGGTACGTGCAAGCCGGCGGTTCAATCGTGGTGCTGCAAGACACGTCGCGGCTGGACGTCAGCTGCAAGTTGTACATGCAGCAAATGCATTGGCTTTGGCAAAGCGGTTCGCCTGCGGGGAGCGACGATGACTACCAACGCGGCTACGATTTCCCCGAAACACCGGCCACCGTGATCTACTCGCTGGGTGATGAACAGTTTGCCTGGCGGGCGGTCGCGGATCGCTACGACGGCGCCGGCGTGGACGCTCAAACCCGCATGGTGCCTTGCCGGGTGCACGTCGATGATCCGACCGCGGTGACGCAGCTGGCCGAATTGGAATCGATGGGGCGTGGCGATGCGTTGGTCGCGACGCAGGACAACTCTGGGAACGGTTCGGGTGAACAACAAGCGAGTCTTGGTGCGGAAATCACCGGCCGCGGCACCACTCAGCAACCGCCCACGTTGATGACGGGGATGTTTGTGAAGGTGCGGATTCACGCGACTCCACCGATCCCGCTGGTCCGATTGCCACACGAAGCGATCCAGCCGGGCAACACGGTTTGGACGGTTCAGTCGGGCAAGCTGCACAAAAAAACGATTGCGGTCGCCAATTCGACCGCCGACTATGTCGTCGCCTATCAGCGGTCGGGCGGTTTGCGCGCCGGAGACCTGATCGTGACATCACCCCTGGCGACACCGGTCGAAGGGATGGCGGTCAGCGCGTCGGCGGACCCGTCGTCTAAAAAACGATCGGGACCGCCAGGCGGCACACCCGGCGCCGACGGCGAACGCCGCGGCGACTCCGGCCAAGGAGGGCGGCCGCAATGATGAAGGCGATCGTCAACACATCGATCCACAATCGCGCCGCACTGAACCTGTGCATGGTTGCGATCATGATCGTCGGTTGGTTCTGTCTGAGGGCGATGCACCGGGAATCATTCCCCGAATTCGATCTCGACCGGATCACGGTCACCGTGCCCTATCCCGGTGCGGCCCCTCAGGAGGCTGAACAGGGGATCGGTCAGAAGGTCGAGGAAGCGGTCCGCTCGATCGAAGGTATCAAGAAGGTCACGACGGTGGCGATGGAGGGTTCTTGCACCGTTTTGATGGAATTGATCCCCGGGGCTCGTTCGCCCGATCGCGTCTTGGACGAAGTTCGTTCGGGCGTAGATCGAATCCCCAGCTTTCCGCTCGAAGCCGAAGACCCCGTGGTCACGTTGGTCACCAACCGACGCCCTTCGATCCGTGTCGGCGTGCTGGCCCCCGAAACGGCCCCGCGGAACGCCGACGACACACTGTCCTCGCAAGCACAATTGGACCTGCGCGAGGTCGCCGAACGCATCCGCGACGACTTGCTGGCGATCGATTCGGTGTCGCAAGTCGACTTTCTGGCCGCGCGTGATTACCAGATCGACATCGAGATTCCCGAGGAAACGCTGCGGGCCCACGGGCTGACGCTACGGCAGGCCGCCGAGATCATTCGCCGAGAAAACCGCGAATTGCCTGCCGGATCGATCCGCAGCCAATCCCAAGAGGTGTTGTTGCGGGGAAATAATCGACGGACCAACGGCGACGAGTTGGCCGAATTGCCTTTGGTCACCGAGCCCAGCGGCGCGGTTCTGACGGTCGCCGACCTCGGCACGGTCCGCGATGAGTTCACCGACGCCACGGCGATCAATGTGATCAACGGTAAACCCGCGCTGGCACTTTCGGTCGAGCGCAGCACGTCGGAAGACTTGTTCGTGATGATCGACGCGGTCAAAGACTACGTCGCGAATGCCGAATTGCCGCCGGGTTACCAGCTGATGACCTGGAGCGACGAATCGGTCGAGGTCCGGGGGCGCTTGGACCTGTTGCTCAACAATGGCGCTCAGGGGCTGGTGATCGTGTTCACACTGTTGCTGTTGTTCCTGGATCCGAAATTGGCGTTTTGGGTCGCGTTGGGAATCCCGTTCTCCATCCTCGCCGCGGGCATCTTTTTGTATTTGACCGGCCAGACGTTGAACCTGATTTCGATGTTTGCGTTTGTCATGGCGCTGGGCATCGTGGTCGACGACGCGATCGTCGTCGGAGAGAACGTGTTCGCGCATCGGCAGATGGGAAAGCCCCATTTGCGAGCTGCGATCGACGGGACGGTGGAGGTGATTCCGTCGGTGACGACGGCTGTTTTGACGACCGTGGTCGCGTTCGCGCCGCTGTTGTTTGTCAGTGGAACCATGGGCAAGTTCACTGCGGTGATGCCGGCCGCGATCATCGCCATCCTGATGGTCTCGCTGTTCGAGTGCATCACGATCTTGCCCTGTCACTTGGCACACGAAGACAGCATCGTGTTTCGATTTTTTAACGTCGTGCTGTACGTGTTTCGGCCATTGCTGCTGGTCGCCCAAAAGTTGAATCGGGGCGCGACGTGGCTGTTGGATCGTTACATCGATCGTGTCTATGGTCCGACGCTGCGCTGGTCGCTCGGCAACCGTTCGATCGCCGTCGCCCTCTGTTTCGCCGCGTTGATCTTGACCGGCGGTCTGTACCGCAGCGGAATCATTCAGTTCAATTTCTTTCCTCGGGTCGATGGCAATACGCTGAGCGCGACCGTGGTGTTTCCCGACGGGACGCCGGAAAGCGTGACGGTCGCGGCAACCAAGCAGGTGGAAGACGCGTTTTGGCGGATCGCCGATCGCTACGATAAACGTGGTCAGCCGATTGCCAAGACGTCCTACCGCGTCGTCGGCGCTGCGGTTTCAGGCGGCGGCCCCGGTGGATCCCCGATGCCCTCCGGCGGCGGAGGGCACAAGGGCAGTGTCGAAGTCGAATTGGTCAATGCGGAAAGTCGCGGCGTGCACAGCCGGGCCATCGTCGCCCAGTGGCGTGAAGAGGTCGGGACGATCGTCGGCACGGAGGAATTGACGTTGGGCACGCGGTCCTTCGGCCCCGGAGGGACACCGATCGAATTCAAGTTGCTCGGTCCGGCCCGCAGCGTGGACAAACTGGAAACCGCCGTCGAAGAGTGCAAGGAACGTTTGGCCAAGTACCCCGGTGTTTATGACATCAAGGACGACTCGGTGCCCGGGAAATGGGAGTATCGTTTCCGGATCAAACCCGAAGCGTTCGCGATGGGCGTGCGGACGGCCGACCTGGCCGAAACCGTGCGGGCGGCGTACTACGGTGAAGAAGTCATGCGGGTGCAACGCGGACGCCACGAAGTGAAGATCATGGTCACCTACCCGCGTGACGACCGGCGGTTGCTGGCCAATTTTGATGAAGTCCGGGTCCGATTGAGTGACGGGATCGAACGGCCGATCACCGAACTGGCCGAAATCGATGTCGTCCGCGCCTACTCGGAAATCAATCGCATCGATCAAGCCCGATCGATCACGGTGTCGAGCAATCTGGACGAAGAAACCGGGAACGCTGAAGAGATCGTTGCGGATCTGCAAGCGGAGTTCTTGCCGGGATTGTTGGCGAAGTATCCGGAGCTGAGAGTGCGTTGGGAGGGGCAGCAGGAACGTCGCGCCGAGTCGATGGGCAGTTTATTCAGCGGGTTCGGCGTCGCTTTGTTTGCCATGTACATCCTGTTGGCGATCGAATTTAAGTCGTCCGTTCAGCCGTTGTTGGTGATGTTGATCATCCCGTTCGGGGCGCTCGGTGCGGTGGTCGGGCACTTGATGATGGGGTTGCCGCTGACCTTGTTCAGTTTTTACGGGATCATCGCGCTGACCGGGATCGTCGTGAATGACTCGATCGTGTTGATCGACTTTATCAATTCCCGGGTTCGCGGCGGGATGCCGATCGGACAAGCGCTCACGGAATCGGGGGCCAGGCGGTTCCGGCCGGTCTTGTTGACCACGATCACGACGATCGGTGGGTTGGTGCCGATCCTGTTGGAGTCGTCGATTCAGGCCCAGATTTTGATCCCGATGGCGACCAGCATCGCTTTTGGCGAGTTGTTTGCAACCGTTGTTGTGTTGTACCTGGTTCCGGTCACCTATTCGTTGTACTGGAGTGCCGGCGGCCGCTTGGTTGCCGAATCGGAAGACGAGATCGGAGAGTATCAAAGCGACGAGCCGGCCGTGCCGGTCCCGGCGTAGCGGGGGCCGCTTAACGTAGCTACCTTCGCCAGAAGGTGGATGCCCGCAACAACAAGCACCTGCCCCGTCTCTCGCCTGAGTGCTATCAGGGCGACGCCTCTGTGCATTGGACGATGACGATCCAGGACCGCGCGACTGGCTGGCTGCGTCCCATCTTCCTCTACAAATTTCGGGAGCTTTTAACACACGCCATGTTTCGATACGGACTTGTCTGCCCGATCTACTGCCTGATGTCAGACCACTTACATGCTTTGTGGATTGGCATCGATGCGGCGTCAGACCAGTTGAAGGCGATGAAGTACTTCCGAAAGCACATGAATTCAGCGCTTGGCAAAATCGGATTTCAACTGCAACACCAACCACATGACCGTGTGCTCCGAGACGACGAGCGAAAGGAGTTTGCGTTGTGGGATTTAGTCAATTAGATCGCTCGAAACCCAGAGCGCGCCGGATTGGTACCTGTAGATTGTTTTCGCGATTACAAATACACAGGGTGCTTGGTGCCTGGGTATCCTGAGTTGACGATCTGGGAAGACGATTATTGGAGTCGATTTTGGCGGGCATACTCTTTTCTTCAAAAGCATGGATTGTTCCGGGCAGCGAATGAGGTTGTGCGGGAATCGTAGCCGCATCGTCTGGCGACGGTAACTACGTTTGCCGGAGCGTGGATGTGCTGGGGACCACCGTCTGGCGACAGTAGCTACGCTTGCCGGAGCGTGGATGTGCTGGGGACCACCGTCTGACGACGGTAGCTACGTTTGTTGGTACGATGATGCCATGAAACGTCTTCGATTTTCGATTCGAACGCTTTTGCTGCTGGCGGCCGTGACCGCGATCGGGATCCTTGGTTACCAGCGACAGACGCGGATTCGCGAGATCGTCCAACGTTTTGAATCGCTCGGCGGGAAGGTGCATTATCACTCATCTGTCCTGGACACTTTTCATCGGCGGACAGATCATTTTTTTGCGACGCCGACGCAGGTCAATCTTTCTCACAGTCGACTCAGGCGTGGTGGCCTTGACGGCATCGAACACCTGAAATCACTGCAGCGACTCTACCTCGATCGCACCTCGATCGCAGCCGACGACATCGCCGAATTGGCTAAGTGCAAGCAGCTGAAACGAATGTCGTTGTGGGGCAATCACCACCTGACAAGCGGCGCGATCGACCATTTGTTGGACTGTCAATCACTCGAGGCGTTGGACATCCACGACACACGAATCGCCCCGGCAAAGGTCGGCCGGCTGGGAGAGTTGCCGCAGCTGCAGCGACTGGTGTTTTCGCCTGAATATTACAACCAAAAGTCATCTCGCATGACCGGCGACGTGATGCGTCAACTCGCGTCGATCGAACACCTTCAACCGGTCGGGTCGTGTTTTCTGTGGGATTTCGACGCCGAGGAGATTCAACTGTTTTGTCGCACGGACACGTCTCGCGTCGACAAATTGCTGTTGCGTGATTGTGAACTGACCGATGACGCGTGCCGTGCGATCAATACGGTTCGGGCGCGAGAACTTGATCTTCAAAGCTGCACGATCGATGACCGTCGGTTGCATCTGATCGACTACCGAAACTTCGGCCGGATCGACATCTTCAACCGAAACGAAACAAGCACCCCCGACGTCACGCTGGCAGGAATCACCGGTTGGTTACGGCCGGGGCTGAGGAAGGTGGGGCTGTTCGACACACGCGTCGAGTTTGTCTATTGGGGGGACGCGTTTTGGCGGTACCGATTGTCGATTGCGTCGCCACGGTTAAACGCAGGTCTGCTACGTTCCTGGGTGAGTTTGGGAATGAGAGAACTGGATCTTAATGTCCAGGAGCATCTTGAACACGACTTAGAAGTTGTCGCATCGATGAACCCGCCGATCGAGTTGCTGGTTCGGAATCATCTGTTCGTTTGGCAGTACATCGCACGGATGAATCGGCTACAGGAGTTAACGCTGTATAACAAAGTGCCGACACCGATACGGTTTACCGACGGTCTTTCACTGCGTTCGTTGGATCTGCAGGGTCGGGTCTATCCGACCAAGGCGACGTTTCGCGAGATCGCCAAGTTGGAGCGATTGTCGTTTCTGGTCGTTCGAAATCGCAACCAGGTGACGCTTGATGATGTTCAACCACTGGCAGAATTAAAACAGCTGACAACGATCCGGATCGCCAAGTTGACGCCGGAAGCGGAAACGTTCGTCGAACGCCTGTGCGCAAAGAACACAGTGGGGAACTGATGAACTGTACGACGTCCTTTCTAGGTCGTCGCACCGAGTCGTTTACGACGACGGCCCGGAAGGGCCATCGTACTCTGAAAAGAGCAGCCCACGGTCGCTGCGATGCGGCGACCGAGAATCGCCTAAAGGCTAAACACCAACACGGGCGGGAAGCCTAATTGCTGGATTCGGCGAGGATGGTTCGATAGCGCTCGGCTGCTTGGTCGTAGGCGGCTTTGGCTTCGGCTCGTTCAGACTCGCGGATCTGACCTTGCTTGGAATTCCAGCACGCCGCAACGGCGTCGATGCACCACCGCGCGCTTTTTCGGTTGGCCCGGATCGGTTTGTCTGCGACGTGGACAAAGACGGGATTGGTGTGGACCGAGGGCAGGATTCGAACGGCGACCCACGAGGACTGATCGATTTGTACCGGGATCGAATGCGACGTGACGGATCCGTCGGCGGTGATTTCGCGTGTTGCAGCCACTTCGCCATTGACGATCACTTCCACCGGAACGCGTCGAGAATCACCGAGTCGACAGCGTTCGAGATGCCAGTACGGTTTTTCGTCCAATCGCAGCTTGCGAATCCGCTCGGTTTCCTCGGTCGGCGTTTCCTTCAACAACGCGGCGACATCGAAGGTCGCGTTCACCGTTCCGGGACGATCAAGATCCAGACGACTGGCAGGGCTGTCGGCGGATTGCTTTTGCCCGACGCCCAGACCGTCGACGGCGAAATCGATGATGTGGCTGAGTCCGTCCCCGCAGTAGCTGCGCCCGTCCTTTAATCCCGCAATCCAGTTTTCGTAGTCCAGTGGTTGATCGTCGTCTAATTGGACATAGATTCGTCCCAGGCCGACGCGGTCACCGTAGATGCAGGGGAAATCGGTCTCGCCGCTGATCCGTGCGGTCATGCCGCAATTGAGCGTGTGGTACCAGATGTTGAGTTCCCAGATCGCCGGCGTGTCGACGGCCGAGATAAAATCGCAGACGTCTTCGGCGACGGTGACGATGTATTCGTTGGCCCCGATCCCGTCAAACTTCGGCATCGCAAAGTCCGGCAACGTGTCGGCGGCCTTCCCACGCCAATCTCCCTTGGCACCACCCCAGGGGCGTCCGACAAACTTGCGTGATCCGTCGGGCATCGTGTCGGGAAGGGCCAAACCCCATCCGCTGTGGCTGTACCCGACGACTCCGCCTTGCTGTTTGCCCCATTCCAAGACCGGCAGCGTCCAGCTCGGCCAGTCCTCAATCGCTTTCGTGCCCGGATAGTCATCTTCGCTCAGATTCAGCAGACACAGGTGACCGGCGTGGGAACTGGGGAATCCGCTGACTTCGACGTCGTATCGCATCAAGTTGTCTTCGGTCGACAGTGCGGACGTTTGACCATTGAAGAATTCTTTTTGGGTGTACCAGCAGGGGCCCCAGCTGAGCACGCAGCCGACGTTGACATCTTCGCCCAACAGGTGCCGCATCATGTCTTCCGGGCCGACGCCTTCGGTCGGACTGTCATAGTGAGCACAACCCGCCGCGTGGACATGGTGGTCGCCGGAATACCAACGGCGTTTGGCCAAGTGGATCCAACGTTGCAGTTGAAAGGACTCTTGATGCCGCTCGATTTCGGGGACTTGGATGCGACGTCGGATCGGCACGTATTCCGGCCCACGCGTCACCGTCACGTTGTATTCGCCGGGCGGCAGCAGCACCGACTCGCCGTCGGCCCGATAGACTTGGTGGTGAAAGAAGAAATCAGGGGCCAAACGTTTCGCCGGGTTCGGGTACACGCGTGCTTGATCGTCGGTGATCAACAGCGAGGCGGTCGTCGGCTTTCCGTCGACGTCGATGATTCCCAGTTGGACGTCCACCGCACTCTGGCAATCGAACAGGATCGCGACGCTGTTTCGAAACCCGATGTCCTGAGTCCCCTGGCCGACGTTGAAGGCGATGTTGGCTTCGCGTTTGCCGGCATCGCGGCTGCCCAGCATGACGACTCGGTATTCCAGGTTCAGACCGCTGAGTTGCTTTTTCAGCGGTGACCGGTTGAGCATCGACAGGTCCAGCCAACGGTCTTCGGTTTCACTTCCGTCGACCAGATCTTCGTCGCTGCGGGGACGTTGACGGGCGCCGCGGCCTTTCTGATAAACCGGCGCCGCATTGGGACTGTCGACGACCAATTCGGGTGTGATGCCGGCTTCGTTATGGACTTTCACCAGGAATGCTCGCCAACCCTGTTGCATCAGTTGCTTTTTCACCGGACCCTCGACGACCTTGACTCGGCTCTCGGCATTGATGTGCACCGCAGCCAAACACAACGGGTCCAGGGCGGATTGGATCGCGCGCGACACGTCCGCGGGCGTGTCGAGCTTGCCGGCGGACTGGATCGCGGCAAGGGTTGCGTCATCCATGGGGGAACCGGCAAACTGCATCGCTTCGACCAATCGCGTCGTCGCGGCCAGCAGCGGCTGCTTCGGCACGCGATGTACGATCGCCAGGTCGTCTTGCCCGGCGGCCCAATGCGCCGGTTGCAGCAAACAGATCGCGATTCCGATCGACAGAAGTATGGAATGCGCGACGTCGCGTGGAGTGTTCATGAATGGTCCTGGGGCAGGCAATTCGGGGGAGTGTGGAGTATCAATTTGTAACGCATTGGCCGCCCGTACGTGTGTGGTGGGCTGTTTTGGCAATCGTCCGGATTCAGTTTGGAGCTCAAAAGAATGAAATCAGAGGGTAGAATGAGCGGTTCGATTGCTGCACGCCTTCTGTGCCGGATAACCCGCCGCAACTTCTGCCACTGTCCGCTTTTGCAACTGTCCGATGGCCAACACGATCACCGCCGAAAGTGACGTTGCGGTCGCCGAAAAAAGCATCACGGAATACCTCGAAGGCACCTTCGTCGAAGAACGCGGCACGATCGAAAAGGAAATCTTTGATGCCGAACAAGCACTCAAGCAAGCCGAATTGAGCTATGAGTCCAATCTGAGGATGGCCGCCAAGGGATTGATCAAGCCGCTGCGACTGCAGGGAGAGAAATTCGCGGTGGAATCGGCGCGGAAGGCGCTCGAGCTAAAACAGACGTCCGATTGATCGGCGAGGTCAGCGAGATCGCCGAAGTGACCAAGCCGACCGGTTGGTGGACGGGAAATCTGGTGAAGTACGACACCATCATCAAACTGCAACAGCACAAAGGGCTGAGGCCGGGCATGAGTGCCATCGTCGACGTCGTGCTGGCCGATCACGACGATGTTCAATGTCTTGCTGGTCGTCATCGCAGGGATTTCGCTGCTGGTCGGCGGGATCGGGATCATGAACATCATGTTGGCAACGGTGACCGAACGGACGCGTGAAATCGGGATCCGCCGCGCTCTGGGGGCCAGACGCAGCGACATCATTCAGCAGTTTTTGACCGAGACGTTGGTGTTGACCGGAAGCGGCGGGCTGTTGGGCGTGTTGTGCGGATTGATGTGTGGCCCGATCTTTCGCTTCTTGCGGACGTTTGTGTCAGCGGTATCTCCGGAGATCGTTTATACTTTGGAGCCTCGGATTGCGTTGTGGTCGGTGCTGTTGTCGCTGTTTATTTCACTCGGCGTCGGATTGATCTTTGGAGTCTATCCGGCACGGCGTGCGGCCTACATGAGCCCGATCGAAGCCTTGCGTCATGAGTAGCGAAACCGATGGGACCGGAAATCAACCCCTATGCGGCTCCTCGAACCGTTCCCGCTCGACCGCCACTTCCGGTCGAGACTCTCCCCGGGCGGCGACGATTGAAGATCGCCGTCGTGATCGCCTCGCTGATTTTGATCGGTTCACCGATCGCCTCGGCATTGGCGATGTCCGACATCGAAACGATCGTCATTAGTGGACCGGTGTTGTCGTTGATCGCCATCGTGCTGGCGATTTTTGCGTGGCGATCGGATCTCCGCGCATTATGGATCATCAGCTATTCGATGATCGCGATGTCGATCGGATGCTTTTTGACGATCGTTTTGATGGAGTGGAGTCCGGCCGAAGCACAGATTCCGATCGGAAGAGCGACGATCGTGTTTGCGTTCGGGATTCAGGCCGGCTGGTTGGCCATGTGGAACGTCTGGGCTCGCCGGAGGACGTTGGAATGGCAGAATGATGAAGAATGAGATTAGTTCACGGTCGAATTCACGACGACTTGGTTGTCGACGTTGCGGACTCCGGGCTCGAGTCGCATCAGCAATTCGCTCATGCGGCGGTCTTTCTCGCTGGCGACGGTGCCGCTAAGGATGGCGGTTTGTCCGTTCATGGTGACGTTGACGCCAGGAATGCGACTGCTGTACGGCAGGCGATCGAGCGTCCGTCGTGCGGATTGTTGGACCTGGGCAACCGGTCGCGGTGGGACGTCAATCGCCGATCGCAGTCGAACGCGGATGATCGGTTTTTCGCTCGAGGCGCCCTGGCCTCCGAAGGCGCCGCCAAGTGCACCGAACAAGCCTCCCAGGCCGCCACCGAATCCGCCACCGCCGCCGAATCCACCGGTCGTACCCCCAGCATTGCCCGTGCCGCTTTCGGCGGCGAGTCCGAAGCCCTGCGTGGATGCCGTGCCGACCGAATCACCGCGCTCGATGCCTTCAAACGCACTCATATCCGGCTCGACGCCTTCGAATTGAGTCCCGCCGGTGCCTTCCGCCTCATCCTGAGCTCTTGCGAAGTCACCGCCGGCGACAAAAACGCTCGCCAAGACGACGATCGAGAACCAGCGGCAGAAGCGAGTGATTTGATTCGGCGAGACCATGAGTGGACCTTGGACAATAGACGGGCAACCAGATTTCAAGATCTGATACGTTAGTTTAACATCCGGCGCCCTGAAACGTTTCGGATTTAGCCGAACAGACTTCGGGCGGTCGCAACCAAGATCGAACCCGAAAAATCGAATCAGCCCTCAAATCCCGTCTGATCTTCCCAGCATTTTCCTCCCCTTTTTGCGACGACGAAATCGATGTCACTCTCTTCCCCGGATTTCTTTTGTCACACCCGGCGTTCCGCCGTCTTGTCGGTGCTGGTGTGCTTGATGGTGGCCTCCGCCCCGCTGGCAACCGCCGCGGACAGCAAATCGGACGACGATGCTGCCCCCGGCGCACCGCGTTTGTTACCAAGTGATACACTCGTCTACGTCCGGTTGGACAGTGCCGACGACCTGCGGGAGCAGCTGGACAAGACCTCGATCGGCAAGATGATCGACGATCCCAAGATGCGGCCGTTTGCGGATCAGTTTTACGCGACCGCCCGCGATCTATTTGATGAAATCAGCGATCGGGTCGGGGTGAACCTGGACGAGCTGTTGGCCATCCCGCACGGCCAAGTCGCCTTTGCGATTCACCCGGTCAAACCCCTGGATGAGGACGAAAAACCGGAGCTGCAAGCGAGAGAAAACGAAGATCAAACGGCATTGGAGCAACGCCGCGAACGTCAGAAACGACGCGAGTTGTACTCGTTCGGTGGTACATTGATCATCGACGCGGACGACAATATCGATCAGTTGATGTCCATCATCCAGCGGTTCGAAGAACAGGTCTTGCAAGGTGGCTACGTCCGCCGTATCCGAGAGATCGATTCGACCGAGGTGACACGTCTGCTGCCCGGGAGGGGCGGTCAGCAGCCGATCGAGTTCTTTGAAAGAGACGGCACGCTGGTGATCGGGGTCGGCAACTCGACGGCGCAAGACGTACTCAATCACTGGCTCGACAAGAGCGACGAACCGACGCTGGCGGACAGCGCAAAATTCGGAACCATCATGTCACGTTGCATCGGTGCCGAAGAGACGCGACCCCAACTGACGTTTTTTGTTGATCCGCACGCCATCATCGATCGGGTGATCAAACGCAGCGGGTCGCTGACAGCCGGATTCATCTGGCCGGTCATTCAGGACCTGGGGGCCAATCGCATCGGCGGGATCGGCGGCAGCTCGTTTTCCGGCGGCGACGTGTTCGAAGGCATCGCCCATTACCACATCAAAATCGATCCGCCACGCGACGGCGTGCTGGGCGTGTTGCGACCGGAAACCGGTGACACGACGCCGCCGAACTGGGTGCCGGATTCCGTTGCCGGATACACCTCGATCAACTGGGACTTTGAAAAGGCCTACGAAAACGTCGGCAAGGTCATCGACAAGCTGCAACAACGCACCGATGCGCTGCAAGAACTGGTTGAAGCTCCGGTCGAAAAACGACTGGGCGTGAAGTTGCGCGAGGATTTGCTGCAGAACATGACCGGTCGGTTGGTGCGGGTGACTTGGATGGAACAGCCCATTCGATTCAACAGCGGAGTCAACGCGTTGGCGATCGAAATGAAAGACCCGATCAAAACGAAATCGAATCTTGCCCAAATCCGTGACCGCATTCCGAACCAGATGAAGGTCGATTCGATCAGCGGGCACGTCGTTTATCGCCTCCGCGGCCCGGGCGATAACTTTCCCAAAAATATGCGACGGCCCGAACCGAGTTTTATGGTGCTGGGGAAATGGTTGATCTATGCCGACAGCACCCAGTTCATGGAGAAGGCGGCACTGGCCGACGCGGGCAACTTGCCACGTCTGGTCCAATTGCCCGAGTATGATCTGGTGGCCAGTGAATTGGGTGGCAAGCTTGACGGCGAGGCACCGTTTTTGCTTTCGTTCATCGACGGTGCCCAGGGGATTCGCGTGATCTATGATCTGGCCAAGGACGAGAACTCGCGAAACATGATCCGCCGCGCGGGTGAAAACAACATCGTCGCGCGAAAGTTCTCCGAACTGCTGGATCAAAACGAGTTGCCTCCGTTTTCCGAGTTCGAAAAGTACTTCGCCCCGACCGGATTTTTCGGCTATGACGAACCCGACGGGATCCACTTCGGGTTCTTTACCTTGCGGGCTGAGCCGTTGGACGATTGAGCAACGTTGGTGTTCAGGCTTTAGCCGCCCCTTGTCGCTGCGAGCAGCGACGGGGAATCGCCTAAAGGCTAGACACCAACGGTTGCTGGATCTCGTTTCGCAAATCACTGGATTGAGATGACGGAGAACTCGACCCCGACGACGCTTGCAACGCCGGCGCAATTCCTGGCGGGCATCGGATCGATGCGCGCCGGCAAACTGGCCAAGATCGGGCTGCGGACGGCCGGCGACCTGTTGTTCTGTTTCCCCCGGAATTACGAGTTCCCGGCGCCACCGAGCAAGGTCGACCAATTGCGCGAGGGGCAATCCGCGTCGCTGGTGGGCACGATCGTGGACGCCGAAATCGTTTCTCGAACACCGGGGAAATCGATCTTCGGCGCCGTCGTGCAGAACGAGTCCGGCGCGGTCCGAATCGTGTTCTTCAACCAGTCCTTTCGCGCCGAACAAATCACCTTTGATCGCCGTGTCATGATCAGCGGCGAACCCAAGCTGAACGGGCTGCGCTGGGAATTTGTGCACCCCAAGGTGACGCTGTTGGAAGAAGACGAGGGGATCGCCAAGCCGAAGATTCTGCCGATTTATCCGCTGACCGAAGGCGTCAAGCAAAATGAAATGCGGCGTTATGTCAGCACGGCGATCGAGGCGCTGTGCGAATCGCTCACCGAAGTCTTGCCGACCGATCTGCGCGACAAGGTGACAGAAGCGCTCCGGGCGGCGGAAATCGATCTGCGGCTTCCACTGCCGGACATTCATCACGCGATCCGCAGTGTCCACTGGCCGGCCGACGAGTGTGATCTGAAGGCGGCGCGAACGCGGTTCGTCTTTCAGGAGTTGCTGGTCATGCAACTTGCCCTGGCGATGCGTCGTCGAAAGCTGACGACCGACTTGCGGTCCACGCCGCTGCCGACATCGGCGATGTTGGATGCGCGGATCACGAATCGATTCCCGTTCGAATTGACCGGCGACCAAAAGGCGGCGATGCTGGCGATCGGACGCGACATGGGCCGGCAATTTCCGATGAACCGGTTGTTGCAAGGCGACGTGGGTAGCGGAAAAACTGTGGTGGCGATCTACGCGATGATGCTGGCCGTCGGCAATTCTCACCAAGCGGTATTGATGGCACCGACGGAGGTCCTGGCCAGACAGCATTTCCAAACCCTGTCGCGGATGTTGGCCGACAGCCGAGTCCGAATCGGGTTGCTGTGCGGTTCGCAGGGGGCGGCCGAGCGGCGTGAGACGCTCGAAAAGACGGCGTCGGGGGAAATCGATCTGCTGGTCGGCACGCAATCGCTTCTGTATGGCATCGAATTCAAGAGTCTGGGGCTGTGCGTGATCGACGAACAGCACAAATTCGGCGTCCGCCAGCGCGTTCAACTCCGCAGCGGCGGCGTGGACCCGCATTATTTGGTGATGAGTGCAACGCCGATCCCGCGTTCGGTGGCGATGACCATTTTCGGCGACGTGGATCTGACGACGCTGCGTGAAAAGCCGCCGGGTCGCGGCAGTGTGAACACGTACTTGGGCCGCGACCAGTGGCGTCAGCGTTGGTGGACGTTCGTGAAAAAACAACTCGACGAAGGCCGGCAAGCGTTCGTCGTCGCGCCCCGGGTGAGTGCCCAGGTCGCGACCGGAGAGTCCCAGACTGCGACGCAAGAGGATGTCGACGACGTCGCGTCCGATGCCACGACCGACGAAGACGTTTCGTCGGTCGAATCGGTTTACCGTGACCTTTGCAACGATGTTCTGGCCGATTACCAGGTCGGGCTGCTTCACGGCCGGCTTTCCAGTGACGAAAAACGTGCGGTGATGGAGGCGTTTGCCGACGGTGAGACCGACGTCTTGGTCAGCACGACGGTGATCGAAGTCGGCATCGATGTGCCCAATGCGACCGTGATGACGATTCTGGGGGCCCAGCGATTCGGACTGGCACAGCTTCACCAGCTCCGCGGACGTGTCTCCCGCGGCACCCACGCCGGTCACGTGTGTGTGTTCACCGACGGGGAACAATCACCGGAGGAGTTCGAGCGGTTGAAAGTGTTTGAAGACACCAGCGACGGATTCGAACTGGCCGAAGCCGATTTTAGAATGCGCGGCCCCGGTGACGTGTTCGGGGCACGTCAAAGCGGTTTGCCGCCGATGCGGATCGCTGACGTGATGAACGATATCGATGTCCTGCAGGTCGCTCGCGAGATCGCACAGGCGACGATCGACGAAGACCCCGAGTTGTCCGATCCCAAGTGGCAGCCTCTTAAGAAGCAGCTGATGCGGCGCTATGGCAAACGCCTGGACCTGGGCGACGTCGCGTAGCGGCGACCGTCGTGCGCCCCGAGCTTTGTTTTGTTCAACGGCGGGGGCGACCTAAGAGACTGAGCGGAGTCAAACCACGGATGGCAAAGCGTGCCCACGGATGGAGTGCTGCCTGAGATCCGTGGGGACGCTTTGCCATCCGTGGGGTTTCTTCCGTTCCGTGTTCCGCGATCACCCAAACCGCGGACGCGAACACGGGCTCGCGTCGAGGAAAAAAACTCAACGGGCGGTCGAATCGGAAATTTGCAAGTTGCAATGTTCATGTTGCAATTTGCAATCGTCCCGCCCTACTTATTCCACCACCAGGCGTCGGTTCGCGCCGAAGCGATCTTGTTGGTCAGCGAGGCGTCGACTTGCTGGTCATGAACGATCTGAAAGGCGTTGATCGAAACGCCGCCGGAGGCGGTCACGACCCAGCCGCTTCGCCCTTTGATGAAGCTGCACTCCGGAGAGATCGTTTGTGGGGCATCGAACGCCGGCGGCGCGAGGGTTTCTTGGTCGCGAAGCACGGTCAATTCCAACCCGGAGCGGTTCTCCAGTTGTTCTTGAACGATCAAGGTCGACGCAACGGTCAGGTCCATCAGGTTTTGCAGATCACCGAAGACCGGCATTTCTTTGGCCAGCTGTTCGAACCGTTCGGTCATCGACGTGGCCCATTTCTGTGCCAGCTTGTCCGCCTTTTGGGTGCTCGATGCGCTGCCGTCGGCGGCGATCGCGTCTTGTTCGGTCATCGTCTTGATGCCTTGACCGGTCAGCTTCCAAACCGTGCCTTCTTCGTTGCGGGTCAGGCTGTCGTACTCGCACTCCATCCACCAACGCGGGTTCATGCTGCCGGCGTGAGAGGTGTTGCGTGCCAGTTGCAGGTAGCTGGGCAGGCCTTTGACCGGGGAGTCCTCAATGGCCATTGCAAGCCGTTTCATTTGATAGTCGGCCGCGACCAGGGTGCAGGCGTAACGGCTGGTTGCGGGGATGCCGGTCAGCTTGATCATTTGCGGGCCGAATGCCTGTTTCATGCCGGCTTCCAGCGCGGCCGGGTTTTGTCCCGGACGCAGCTTCATTCGGCTAAGAAATGCGTTCAACCGTTGGCGTCCTTCGGCGGTCGGTTCGATCGAGCAGCTGATGCCTTGGGCCCGCGAATTTTCGACGTTGCGAAGCGCCACGACCAGGTCTTCCAATTGCAGGATCGCGGCGCCGGTTTCGGTACCGACGACGCTGCCGGTTTCGGACAACGTCCACGGTTCGGCCGGCCCGGCCAGAATCAAGTCGTTATTTTCGTGGTCGACCAGGACGTAATCGACCCCGGTCAGACCGGCCAGGTAGCGGATCTCCGCCGGCAGTCTGGCGCCCGACTTGCGGACTTCGATGATCGCATCTTGGAGTCCGGACAAGGAGACCATTCGCAGTTCGGTGGCGGCGGCCAAGTCGCCCGCCGGTGCCGTCACTTCGTTCCGAAGCAGGTTGACGAGTTCCTGGTTTTCTTGAACCGTTGCCGAGCGAACCACGCCAGCCGGATCAATCGAAACACCACCAACGTTATTGCCGCCACCGTTGTTGAATCCCGCCGTCGTCAGCGAGGCGACCGCAACGAGACAGCTCATCGCAATCGCGATCATGAATCGAGCTTGGCTCAGTTTCATCGAAAAGTTACTCCGAATGGAATTGGATTTGAGGCGCCGGGGATTCGCAAAGACGCGTCATCGTGCGGCGGAAAAGTCGGTTGGGAGGCGGCCTAGACTGATCTAGAGAATAGTTGCCGCCGATTCTGGTCGCAAGTTCGACCCGCCGATCTGGTAAACTAATCGCCTGGCATCCTTCTCCAGGGACTTTCAGCAATTTCCAGGGAATTCGAGCGTTTTGAGTGACAGCAGCACGACCTTGCCGCCGCACGGCGACGATTCCGCCTCCGGCAGCCTGTCGATGAACGGGGGGGCGGCACGAAACCACGATCTGGAAAGCCCCGTCGGTGGCATTGATGGCGGGTACCTGGTGACTCAATCCGCCGGCCGCTGGAGTGATGTTTTTCGGCTTTCCGCGCCCGGACAAGTCATCCTGGGACGCTCCAGCACCAACGACATCGCGATCCGCAGCGAACGGGCGAGCCGTCAACACGCGCGCGTCTGGTCGTCCCCCGATGGCTGGATGATCGAGGACTTGGGCAGCCGCAACGGCACGTCCGTTTCCGGGCGTCGGATCGATTCGCCGACCAAGCTGGCTGACGGCGACAAGATCGAAATCGCCGGATACTCCCTCCAGTTCGTGCACCAAATCCAATCGGCCGAGGGGCCCGTCGCCTCGCCGCTGCCGGCCGGCGCGACCGAGGACCACTTGACGTTGGCGATGGAGGCGGCGTCGATCACCGATCGTCGTGCCAAAAGTGAATACCTGCACAGCGATCTGTTTGAAACCAAGCCGTTTCGCGCCGGGCTGAAGGACGGTTTGGCACAGACCGAAACGGCGCGGGCGACGCTGTTGCAGTTGGCGTTCGAACTGGCCGGTGCCGAGTCGGCCGCCCAAGCGATCGAATTGGTCCTGGATCGCCTTGCCGCCTCGATCCCCTTTCGCAGCGCCGGTGCCTTCGTCGTCAAATCACAATCGCAGAAACAGGCCGGCCATGTTGCGGCTGCCGATTCCTCGAACCTAGTTTTGGTGGCCACGCGTCATTCGAACCAATCGGCGTTGGGATCGAGCAGCTACCGGCGTCCGGCGGACACGGCGATCGCCAGCGTGATCGGGCCGGACGGGCAAGCGATTTTGGCCCGGAACGTCGCCGGCGACCGAACGTTAGCGACCGAAAACAGTCGCGGTGAAATCGATGCGGTCAGCATGATCTTGGCTCCGGTCAAAGATCGCGAAGGAAACGTGCTGGGCATGTTGCACCTGCTGACGACCGACAAAGAGACCGTGTTTTCGCCACGTGATCTGGAATTTGTGTTGGCGGTCGCCGAGATCTTGGCCGAGTCGCTGCGCAATTTGCGTGTCCGCGGAAAACTGGATCGTTCGCTCCGTCGATCCCAACGCCAAATCCAGACGTTGCAAAAACAGATCGGCGGCAAAGTCCAGATCGTCGGTCAAAGCGATGCCGTCCGCGACATCATCGAAAAGATCTCCCTGGTCGCTCCCACCAACGCGACGGTGTTGGTGCGAGGCGAATCCGGGGTCGGTAAGGAATTGGTGGCCTCGGCGATCCACCATGCCAGCGGGCGCGCGTCGGCGCCGCTGGTTTGCATGAACTGTGCGGCGTTATCGCCCTCCTTGCTGGAAAGCGAATTGTTCGGGCACGAGAAAGGTGCCTTCACCGGCGCGACCGACCGCAAGCAGGGTAAATTCGAAGCGGCCGACGGTGGCACGTTGATGTTGGACGAAATCGGAGAGATGGATGCGGAAATCCAAGCCAAGTTCTTGCGGGTGCTGGAAGGCCATCCGTTTGAACGCGTCGGTGGGCAAAGTCCGATCAAAGTCGACGTGCGGGTGGTCGCGGCGACCAATCGTGATTTGCAAGCGATGGTGGCCGACGGCAAGTTCCGCCAAGACCTGTTCTATCGCTTGCACGTGGTTGAAATCCTGGTGCCACCGCTACGCAGCCGGGGCAGCGATATCCTGCTGTTGGCCGAACATTTTTTGGCGCAGTTCAACGAACAGATGGGACGGCGGATCACGACGATTACCGAGCCGGCGCGACGCATGCTGTTGGATTATCGTTGGCCCGGGAACATCCGTGAATTGCGGAACGTGATCGAACGCGCGGTCGTGCTGAATGCGGGATCGACGATCGACGCCGAGCATTTGTTGCTGACACCGGCGATGTCGGCCGGCAATGGCGGAGCGGATTCGGCGGTGGCGAGTTCACCCGTGGAAATCTCATTGGCGGACCTGGAGCGTTCTCACATCGAACGCGTGCTCCGCCACACCGACGGCAACAAGAGCCGAGCCGCCTCGATCCTTGGCATCGAACGAAGCACGTTGGATCGAAAGCTCAAGAAATTCAACCGATACTCGTAGCGCCGGTGGGATAGGTTTCTCGCCTGTCATCTCCAAGAGCCGTGCGTCTCAGAGTGAAGGCAGAATGATACGGGGCAGAATGATGTGATAAATGCTGGTCCGTCCTCATCATTCTGCCCCGCATCATTCTGCCTGCCTTCTCCTGTCGATTCGCCAAATTGGTGCCACCCATCTATTCCACTCCAGCACCAACAGAGAGACTGCTAGCAAATCCAACTCTGGACCGCACTGAGCTTCTCTGCTAGCAAACCAGGTGATGGGTGGCACCAATTGGGGCATTGGGAGCTGGAGCGATTGGTCAAAAAATGGGGTGGTCAAAAAATGGGGTGCCGTGTTTGTTGGAACCCGCTTTTCTAGGGCATTTGATTTTTGACCATCAAATCTTTTGACCAAATATCATCCAATGGGTCACTCGACCGAATCGACGGCGGATTTGAGGGTTCCGCCGCTGGTCAGGGTGATGGTCTTGTCGCCGATCTTGATTTTGACGCTGTCGGCGTCGATCGAATCGACGACGCCACGCACGCTGCCGATTTCGAACTCGTCGCCGACGCGCAGCTTGAGTGTCGTGCCGCGGGTGCGGACGTTCATCCAGGCCGTCCAGTCGTCGGCCCCCTGCACCAATCCGGTCAGGTACGTCTGTTTTGCATCGTCAAACTCCAGCGGCGGCTTTTCCGGTGGCGGCGGCGGTGGAGGATCGACCACCTTGACCAGCAACGTCTCTTCCACCGTTCGCTTGGGATAGCCGCTATCGGTGGCGCGAACGGTGACGTCAAACTCCGTCAACTCTTCGGAACTGACGCGCAGCGTTCCGCTTCGTTGGTCGATCGAGATGTTTTCCGGCGGATCGACCAACTCATACGACAATCGATGCTGTTCGGCGTCTTTGAAGACCAGCGAGACGGATTCGCTGCGGCCCTTGGTCACTTCGATCGTCTTGCTGCCGTCGTAGGTCGGCGCGCGGTTGGGCGGTTCGAATAGGTTGCGGTTTAAGATCGGGTCGCTGTAGGCCAACGAATCGGGATCGACACGCCAGGCTTTGGTCTCGGGGGTCTTGGCGTCGACCGGCGCATTCCTCAATGAGGCGACTTCGATGGTCATGCTGATCGTGAACCCCGATTCGGTCTTCGACGGTTTGAGGTCGAATTCGCGGATTCGGTGAAGGTAATCCTTGGACTGAATCTCGTGTACGAAGTCGAAAATCTTCGGTGCCTCGGCACGTCCGGTCAGCAAAAACGTCATCTTTTGATAGAGGTCGCCGGGTTCCGTTCGTCCACTTTCAATTTTGGCGTCTTGGATGTTGTGATTTTCCACCACATCGAACAACCAGCTCTGGTAATCACTGCGGGCACGCTCGACATCACTGGAGACCGATCGCACCAGGTACTCGCCCATCTGGCGATCGGCCAGTGCCCCTTGGTTGCGTTTTTCGGCAAGTTGAACCTGACGTTCCTGCAGCGATTCGTATTGCGATCGTCGCTGCTTGATCGCGGTCTTGTACTTGGTGAATCCCCATTGGCCGAGACCGAGGACGAAAAGCCCGCCGACCAGAATCGCTAGTACTCGTTCACGTTGGTTCATGCTTCGACCTCCGCCGATTCGGTGGCGTTTTCAGGTGAATCCTGTTCAGAAGATTCTTCTTCGGGCATTTCGTCTGCCGGAGCCGAATCGGTAGACGGTTCTGTTTCGGCGGCATCGGCTGCAGATTCGGCTTGCTGCATTTGTTCTGCCATCCGCGAGTACCGTGTGTTGCGGATGGTTTCCCCGGCGACGGCTATGGATTCGGTAAAGGTCCATGCATAAGCGTCTTGGTCCTTCTGTTCCTGTGATCCCTTGCCGACGACACCGTGCGTTTCATCGCGGAGTGATGCTTCCAATTCGTCGATGACCCCCGGCTCGGTCACCGCGCCGACGACACGCAGGGTGCCGCCACCGCCACGAATGTTGGCGGTCCCCGAGATGTTACGGACGATCATCTTGTCGCTCGGCGGCGCCTTTTCGGCCAAACGCCGGATCTCATCGAGCCAGTTGACGTCTGCGTCGAGGAATTGGTCGATGGCCTCGGTTCGTGCGATGCTCTCATCGGCCGCTTCGGACGAAGGCAGCAACAAATTGACTTCGTTGGTCGCACCTGCGATCTTGCGATCCCACTCGGCGAACTGACGGTAGATGAAGAAACCGACCAGGAAGACCGCGGCGATCGGGCCGGCGATCACCAGGATACGTCGCACGCGATCCGGTTCGACTTCCGGTTTTTTGCGTGGGTTCAGGAAATCGATCAGGGTTTCCGGAGCCGTTTCGTCACTGGCGAGTAATCCGACCAGCGGCGCGAGCCGCCCGACGTGTTCGGGCAGCGCCTCGCGATCGATCTGCAATCCGACCAGATCAAACGGATTGACCGCCTGAACGTCGTCGCAATTGATCGTGTTTTTGATCGCCGCGATGTCGCCGGCATGAACGGTGCCCGTCCCCCAGACCACGATGCGATCCGGAGTGGAGGTTTCGCCACAGGCCACCATCGTGCGGTGCAATTCGCTGGCGATCGCGCCGCTGCGATGTCGTTCCTCCGATGGCAGCCGTACCGTTCGGACGAAGATCACTTTGCCGTCGCGGGCGATCACGATTTCGGCATCGTCGGTCAGCAAGTCGATCATCACACAGATCGGAGGCTGTTTCTGAGTTCGCAGGTACAGCGATGCGGCCGTCAACGGACGCAGCGCGATCCGTTTGGGCAACAATTCCGACGTGTTACAAAGCTCGCGAACCTTGTCCATTTCCGCCGGTGCGACGGCCGCGGCGATCAACGTGTTGTTTTCGTTGGTGCGACGCGTCACCAAGAAGTCGACGATCGCACGCTCGCTGGCCGAGGCAAAACTGCGGATGGCCTGGAATCGCACCATGTCCGGAAGCTCGTCCTCCGGCACCGGCGGCAGTTGCAATTCTCGCAACTCCGCCTTGCCGCGGCCGATCGCCACCAGGGTTTCCGTTTTTTGCAGCCCCTGGCCGGAGATGTAGCCGCGCAGCTTTTCCGACACCGAACCGTTTTCGGGGATCGGAATGACCTGGGCATCGGTCACCTGCACTTTGGAACCGCTGCAGTTGGCGACGACAATCCGCAATTCGCGGCTGTCATAGTCGAGGGCTATTCGTTTAGGCATGGTGATAGTCTAGTCGGAGAGTGTCGGAAGGCACGCAATGCATTGGGGCGGTTGTCGGTAGCATGTTTGTGGGGCGGCCTTATTGTGGGGAGGCCGGTTGATCGCCGCTGACCGCGGCAACGTTTCGGATGCCCAGGACGGAGACGTCAAACGCCCGACCGAGATGGCTGAGGTCGCGGTAGGAGACGATTTTGGGATTCACGGTGGTTGCGTCGATGATCACTTCTTGGCGGTGGGCCAGTCCGGTCGATTCGAAGTAGCCGACGATTTGAGCCCGGTAGACGTCGCCGCCGCCGGTCAACAGCGGCACCAGGTTTCTCATTTCCGACAGCGTCACGATGCCTTCGACCATCAACCACGTTTCATAAAGCCGGTTTTCGTCGTCCGATTCGGATCCGCGGGCTTCCAGGATCGCACCGACTTGCTCTTCGGTCAAAAACGGTATGCCATACAGCAGTTCGGCGGGACATTCATTGACGTTGATCCGGCCGGGCATCGCCGGCGTATCGCTGGTGACCAGTTTGTCCATGATCAACGGCAGATAGACGCCCGCGGTCAACAGATCAAACGGGCTGCGATAGGTGACCGCGTTGTCGCCTCCTCCGACCGTGACCGTGGCGTCGATCAGATCCAACACCTGGTTGAACTGGATGCTTCCGCCGGCCGACAAGTCAAAACTTTCCATCAGGTCTGCCGTCCAAACACCGCCGTCGGATCCCGTCTGTGTTTGCGTGTCGCCACCGGGAGCAGCGCCCCCGCCAGGGGCAGCAGCCACCGAAGCCGACGGCGCGCCGGACATTCGGTAGGCACAAATGAAACTGGCGTAGACCTCGTCACCGAGCACCTCGTTCAAATCCTCATACAGGATTTCCAGATCGTCCGAGTTGATGTTCACGCGGAATGATCCGTCGCGCTGCCGGTTGGCTTCCTGGCCGTGGATGGTGAAGTACGCTGCCAGCCCGAGCGCGCCGGGTGTGTCGACGCTGACGTTAAAGCGTTGTTGTTCGTCCGGGTCCAGCATCCCGTTTCGGTTGGTGTCGGCGCCGAACAGCAGTGTCGGGGTCATGCCGGCGACCAACAGCAATTCTTCGACGCTGTTGATCGGACCATTGGTCGGTTCATACGGGGTGGGCAGACCGCTGTAATACTCCAGTTCCGCACCGTACGGCCGGGCCTCGTCGTCCTCATCCAACCAGTCCAGGATTGAGTCGGCGATCTCCTCGGTCATCCCCGGCAACGCCAACAGCAGTGCGGTGGCGATGCTGTCGGGCAACTCCCCGGCGGCGTCCTCCTCGGACATCAAACTGAGCGCCGCCATCAAGCCGTCGGAGTTCTCGTCCAGAACCGTCAGCGTGTTCAAGTTCAACCGCGCCGATTCGTCTTGCAGCCCGAACCGGATTCCGCTGAGCATGCCGTTTTCGTTCAGATCCGGCGCGGGGACAGCGAAGTCACAGACGTTGGCCGGGTCTTGGTTGGAAACCGCCACCGCCTGAAACAAGTTGGGATTGTTGTACACGCCACCCATTTCGTCGCGCATCAATTTTGGCTGGGCCAAGATCAAACGAATCGCCTCGGCGCCCGAGTCGGCTGCCACCCGTGCCCGGACCAGATCGCCGGACAGATACGCTGCGTCGTCGTAGGCCACCATCACGCCGGTAAAGGAGTAAACCGACAGCGTGGCGACGACGACGACCAACAAGACCAACACCAAGAAAAAACCACGCCGCGCTCGCGGCGCTCGTTTCGCCAGTGAATCCCGCTTCGCCAGTGAATCAAAGGTTGACGTCACAGACCGGCCCCCGAGAGATCGTCTTCCTCTTCTTCTTCGATTGGTTTGGCCATCGGCAGTCGGACGACGTGCGAAAACAGTCGCGGCTCTTGTTCGCCCTCGGGGACCAATGGATCCAACATCGACATTTGGATTTTCACCGCCAAGGGAAGCTCACCGAGTTCATCGCTGTTCCATTCGATTTGCCAGGTCACGCCGTCCCAGTAAGAAAACTCGATGCCGGTGACTTCCGGGGCGAGCAATTCGCCGGTTTGCCCGAGTGCCGAGAGGTTGCCCGAGGTCGATGCGAAGGTGGTTGCCGAGCGATCCAACACGCGACGGACCAAGCCGCCGCCGGTCGACGCGGAGGCGTCCAACTTGGCCAGTGGGTCATCGACCCCAACGGCATCGGACGCTTGGACGTAATAGGTCACGGTTTTCAGATCGCTGGGCAAATCGGCCAAGTTGCCTGGGTCCACGTCCATCAACACCGTGTACTCTTCCAGACGCGGCAGCCGGCTCGTATCGATTTGCAGCTGATACTGGTCTCCGATCAAACCGGGGGTTTGCAGCACTGCGACGCCAGAGACCGACGTGGCGACTTCTTCCTCCAGTGCCGGATCATCCATGCCGGCTGCTTCGGCGGCACCGGGGTCACCGCCGGTGTTGCCGCCGCCGGTGGCGGATGACGCGGTGCTGGCCAACAGGGTTTCCAGCGCGCTGGTGTCCAACGGGACCGGATGAAGCGATGCCCGCAGGTCGTCTTCGATCATTTGCATCACCGCCGATGCCAACATCGTTCGCCGCATGTCTTGATCGCTAGAATCCATTTCGACGGCATAGAACCGAAACGCGGCATTGACCAGGGTCATCAGCACGACGGCCAACGAGAGCGTCAGAAACAGTTCCAGCAAGGTAAAACCGCGTCGGCGTCGGCGATGTTTCGTCAATTGTGACGGATCAGCCGCCGTGAGTGCGATGTGATTGAATATCATGTGATCGGTTCCTCGCCGCCGCTGGCGATTTCCTCACGCAACGCCTCTTCTTCCGCCTCTGCCTCTTCCAGCCCCAGCGCGGGATCGATCACCCAACGGTCGAGCGCGAACGCGGCGAGTTGTTCACTGCCGTCGCCGGCGCGTGCGATGACGCTGACACGGAGAGAAAGCAGGCCGTCCAGTTGGCCCGGCAAGACTTCAACGGAATAGACGTAGGATTCTGTCGAGGCGCTATCGAACGACTCGGCCGCAGCCTCGATGATCGTCGTCGGTGTTTGGCCGGCCTGCATGTTCAACAACAATTCGCTGAGTTTCGATTGGCAGATCATCCTGGCCGTCGCCAGCGCCCGGGCCTCGCGGGCGGCGCTGACTCCGGTTCCGGCGATTTGTGCCAAGATCGCCAAACTGCTGCCCAAAATAGCCAACGCCAGCAGCATTTCCAGCAACGAGAACGCAAGCCGGCATCGTCGCGGTCGACGTTCGCCAGTCAGCAATCTAGACGGCATCATTGATTCGGCCCCACTTCGCTGAGCGTGACGTCACCGGTGATCCCACGCAGCTTGACGGTGATCTGGCCGTGTTCGGGATGGGACAGCACGACGGCGGCGGTGCTGGTTGTTCCGTCGGGGTAAAACAGAATCGGTTGGCTGTAGCCTTCGGCCTGGTTACTGATCGTCGCTTGCTGGATTTCCATCGCGCGGGCCGCCGAGACGACCGACACGCTTTTCACCACCACATCGTCGGGCAATTCCAACTGACGGATTTCCGATTCGTCTTGGACCACGGGGACGAATTGTCCCTGCTCGGCTCCGGACAACATCGCCGATTGCGTTCCCGTTTGGTCGATCGCGTTAACCGAGTCGGCCATCGAGAAGTATGGTTGCACGCGGAGCTGTCCGGATTCCAGCATCGCATCGACCATCAGGATCCGGCCTTGCCGCATCGCATCGACGCGAGCGAGGATCAGTTCTTCGCGGATCAATTTTGCGCCGCGAACGATTCGGCGGTCGCCCAACAGCCAGGCGACTTGCGGGATCGCGATCGACGCGAGTACCGACATGATCGCCAGTACCAACAACAACTCCAGCAGCGTAAAGCCGCGTCGTTGTTCTGTCGTGCGATCACTCTCTTCAATGAACATCATCGGCTAGCGCTGTCGGATCGTGATCGTCGTGGATCATCACCGCTGCGGCTGTGATCCTAGTCGTCTACCGCAGCGTCGTTTTCGGTTGGGCTGAACAGTCGCCGTCCTCTCCGAGGTCGGCGTGGGGCAATGCATCGCTTTTTCGTGCGCGCCGAGTTCGTAGAACACGGCGACCCTCGGAACGTGCCGTCAATTACGCAAATTGAATTGCGGTCGTCTTAGGGGGTGACGACGATGTCGTCTTCGGTGTTCTTTTGGCCGTCGATGCCGGCGCTGCGAAGTTCGTAGCTGTTGCCGTTGACGCTGAAGTCGATTTCATTTCCCCAGGCGTCTTTGGGGATTTCGGTAATGATCGGCGCAACCCACTTGGCTTTCTTGGCCGCGTCGGAGGGTCCGTCGCGCAGTTCTTCCAGGGATTGCGGCAGGCTGTTCATGCGGATCTGAAACATATCGATGTTGGATTTCAGCATCTTCAATTGGGCCTCCGTCGCGTCGGCATTGGCCGCCTGGCCCGTTCCGACCACGTTGACCGCGACGATGCCACCGAGCACGACCAGGATCGCGAGCACCAGCAACAGTTCGAGCAGCGTGAACGCGTGGCGAGCGGCGCGGCGATGGCGGCGGCGACGATGGGAAGTGGCGGGGCGAGACGAAGGACGTGGCATGGATCGAGTTTGCATGTGAAAGAGTCTGGGATTGTTCCGAAAGGGGAAAGGCCGACCGCCGGGGGAACGTCGATGGTTTGACGGCGATCGCTGCCGGTTGGTGTTACCCGTGGAGCGTTCGAGGGGGGCTAGGACCCCTGGTCAATGTCCCCGAGTCAGCGGGCCGATGCAAGTCAGCGGCCCTTGGGACGAGCGGTTGGGCTCGTGACCGGTCATCTGGCCGGGGCACCGTCGTGTACCAGCCCCGAGGAGGTGGCCATTGACGGCACTTCTTATCTTAACCGCTCGCCCGGTCAAAGGTTCCGCCATTGTGGCCCAATTCGTCGGGTGATGCGATGACTGGGCCGGCCGTGGCCACCTTCGCCAGAAGGTGGGCCCCGGTAATTCCGACGCTCTGGCGCGCGTCGATTTTGTGAGCCGACGGCGCTAGCCGCGGGCCTAGCGGTGCCAGTGTCGCTTGGAGGCCCGTGGCTAGCGCCCTTCGAGGCCCGTGGCTAGCGCCATCGGCTCACGAATGTATCGGTTGCGATTCAATCGACAGCCCGCTGGCGAGCGTCGCTACGACGAGGACAACCCGGAAGGGATGTCCTGCGGGGGGGGAAGATGACGCGGCGCCGTCAGGCAGGAAAGGAGAGAAAAAGCCCGAATCGCCAATTCGCTGGCCGACCCGGTTGTCGCCGATTACCGTAGGAAACACTCGTCATGGCCGTACCCATTGGTCGCACGGGGCGCTAAAACCCGTCCAGCCGGACCGGGAAGCTCGGTGTTTCTGGCGCAGAAATGCTAGAATGACGCAGACAAGTGAATATTCTGTGGGTGGAATTGTTGCCGATGGTCGCTGCGTTCGGACGGCGCCGGTCGGCCAGCGGCTTGTCCATCCACTCGGTTTCTCCCGTCCTCTCCACTTTTCGCTCGGAATTTTGCCATGGCGGCACGCGACGATTCAGTCATTCGCGGCAGCTTAATCACCTGTTTGATTCTGCTGGTCCTCTCTCTTGCCCTGAACTTCATCCTCTGGAGTTGGGGGAGCGGACAGGCCGAGGAGCGGACGACCATCGCCAACCGATTGGCCGATGTTCAGAACGGTCTGCGTGCGGCCGAGGAAAAGAACATCACGATGATGGAAATGCTGGGCGCCGAGCAGATGACCCAGGACAAGTTCGATTCGTTCGCCAACAGCAGCAGCGGTGACGCAAAGTTCGACACGCTGACCAATCAGTTTTACAACGACATGCAGGTGTTCGGTCAAGACGTCGGCATCCAGGATCGTCACTATGGCGCGTTGGTCGACTATTTCATGAACGCCATTCGCGACCGCAACGAGCAATACGGGGTTGCCCGCGACGACGCCAACAAGATCCGCGCTCAAGCCGCCACGGATGTGGAAACCGCCCGCGCCGCTCAGGCCAAGGCGGAAGAAGAACGTGAGAATCTGGCAAAACAATTGGAAGACGAGCGGACTCAGTTCACCGCCTATCGCAACGACATGCTGACCAAAATGGAGCGTGCCAAGGACAGCAAGACCAAAAGCGAACGGGATTTGCAAGAACTGCAACGCAAGGCCGGTAATGAACGAAACCAACTGGTCCGACAGACTGAAATCCTGGAAAGCACGATCGAAACCCAGAAATTGGAGCTGAACAAGCTTCGCGGCGGTCGCTTCGAAACCGTTCAAGGCGAAATCCGCTACGTCTTGCGAGGCGGCAAGATCGTTTCGATCAATCTCGGTTCGGCCGACGCGTTGCGGCCGGGAATCACGTTCGGCGTCATCGATCGTGACGACACCACACGACTGCAAGACGCGGACATCAAAGCGTCCATCCAAGTCACCAAGATCCTCGGTCCGCACTTGGCGGAAGCTCGCGTGGTGGCGATGCCGCAAATCGGCAATCCGATCATCGAAGGCGACGCCGTCTACTCGCCCTTCTGGGCTCCCGGACGTACGGTGCGAATCGCGCTGGCCGGTGGCATCGATATCGATGACGACGGTCGTCCCGACAACGACGTTCTGGAGGGGATGATCAAGGCCGCCGGTGCGGAGATCGCTGACAACGGCGAACGAACCGGACGAATCGATCCCAGCGTGCGTTTCCTGGTCGTCGGGGAATCACCGAAAATCGAAGGCCGTGACGAGGACGCTGCCGCGGCCGAACTGGCGGCGCTCGGTGAAGCCAAACAGCGTGCGACCGAAGCCGGCGTCACTGTGATCCCCGCATGGAAGCTCCAGTCCTACCTCAAGACGCTGGACGATTCGTTGACCACGCCGCTCGGTTCCGCGGTGCGTGGCGAAGATTGGCAGCCCGAACGCGTTCCGGGGCCCCCTCGACGCCGTCCGGTCAATCTGCCGGAGATGTACAAGAACCAAAAGGAAAACGTCCAGCGGACCAACGAGATCGTGAATCCGTAGGACGTTTGACGTGGGCAAATGTAGCTACCTTCGCCAGAAGGTGGATCCACGGTGTGTTCCACGCTCGCGTCGAACGTAGCTACGTCAACGTAATGTTTCGCTCTCTGCGATCGACTTGTTTGGGATCGGTGTCCAAGCCGATCCCGTTTTTTCTGCGCCGATCCTCGCCGGCCGCTCTTATCTGACGATCGGACGACGTTAAACTGGTGGCGTTGAACCGTTGCTCTCCGAGGTGCCACCATGACGACTCGTCTATTTCATCTGTCGCCGGCGTTCCTGGCGTTGGGATTGATTGCTTCGGGTATGATCACGCCCGAGTCCTCGCGAGGAAATGAACCGACCCCGCGCGAGACCCGATTGGCAGCGTACCTGAGTGGGACTCAGTTCATCGGCAAATTCACCGTCGACGGAAAAGACGGGACTCCGAAGACGGAAGCCTACACGATCAAGTCCTGTGAAAAACTTCCCGCAGCGGATTTGTATCGGCTGACCGCGCGGATCAAGTACGGGAACGTCGACCAGGAATTGCCGATGGATTTAAAGATCCTGTGGTCCGGAAACACGCCGGTGATCACGCTGGATTCGCTGTGGATTCCCGGCATGGGGACCTTTGACGCGAGAGTCTTGATCCAGGCCGGCCCCGACGCGGGACGCTATGCCGGGACGTGGCAGCACGGCGAGCACGGCGGCCATTTGTTCGGCAAAATCGTCCCGGTTGAAGAAAGTCCTTCCGAACCGGCTTCGGAAAGCGAAAACGAAAACGAAAGCGATCCGAATTGAATCGAATTGCGTTCTTGCGCCGATCGAGAAATACAACCTGGGCATCACACTCTTGGCAAACTGGTACGATCATCCCCAATACTTCGACATGCTGTTTCGGGAAGAAACGCCGGTCGAAGTGGCGTTCTTTGAAGAAGCCTTCCGACGCTATGCCGACCGTCGCGTGCGGCGCGTTTTTGAACCCGGTTGCGGCAGCGGACGGTTGGTCGTCGCGATGGCCGCCAAGGGTTACGACGCGACGGGATTGGACCTCAGCGACGCGATGTTGAATTACATGCGCCGCAAGTTGAATCGTCGCGGTTTAGCGGCGACATGCGTCAAGGGCGACATGACGCACTTGGATTTCGACAAGCCCTTCGACGCGGCATTTTGCACGTACAATACCTTTCGGCATCTGTTGACCGAAAAGGACGCGCTGGCCCATCTGCGGAGCATGGCCGACTGTTTGGCTACCGGCGGGATCTACATTTTGGGCATGCACTTAGTGCCCGAAGAAGACTACGAAGCGGTCGTCGAACGTTTCAAAATGCGTCAAGCCGGCACGACGCTGACGACAACGATCAGCGTGCCACACACCGATGCCAAAAAGCGTCTGGAAACGCTGCGCGTCAAATTGCGAGCGGTCAAATCCAGCGGCGAAGTGATCCGCATTCAAAGCGAGTTTCCGCTGCGGCTGTACACACCGACCCAGCTGAAACGGCTGTTCAAGAAGGTCAGCGACCAATTCGAATTGGTCGAATCGTTCGATTTTGCCTACGACATCGACGACCCGCTGCCGTTCGACAAGGAGCTGCTGGAAGGCTTGTTCGTGCTGCGGAAGATCGCCTCGTAGCGGAAGTCGGCAAGGTCTGCGACGACCCGTGGGTGACCGCCCCTCCACTGCGAACTCTTGGCGGCTTGATGATTCTTCCGATACGCCAGGCCGAGCGCAATGGTGCCATCAAGCACGCGTAGGCACTCTCACTTCCAGAGGTCGTGCGGTTTTTATCTTTGATAGTTCAGGCGTTTACGCCTTCATCCTCCCTCTGGGAGGGTCGCGGAGGAGTAGGCGACGACGCGGGGAGGGTTGATCTGCGTTTCGACGTGATCCGAGGACGAAAGTTGGTCCGATGATTCACCGTTCGACCTCCCCTCGCTGCGCTCGACCCCATAGGCATCAAGTTAAGACGAAACCCACGTTGGAAGCATTGATGTCAACACAACGCACAGTCAACACAACATACAATGGCTCCCTTCTACCCCGGCTTTGCGGGGGGAGAAGGGCTGGGGATGAGGGGGCCAACGCCGCGGAAACTGGTCGGGTGTACGGCCCCTCACCCCCAACCCCTCTCCCCAAAACAGATCGCGGTCATCATCCTTCCGCGATCAAATTCTGTTTGCGCGATCTGTTTTAGGGAGAGGGGAGTCATGCCCTAAATTGCGGACCGATTTAAATAAACACCAATGCACTGGAGGGGAGGGTGACTTCGCGTGTTCAATAGTTCCCCGCCTTAACTTGGGGCCAATGCTCCTCGCTGCGCTCGACCCTCCTGCCAGGGAGGGTGAATTCCCAAAAACCGCACGACCTCTACGAGGGCGGGTAAAGGCCAAACGACGCGTCTGGCCTAGTCCCCCTGGATACGATTCAATCAACAGGCCGTTGGCGATCCTCCGCGCCGGAAATTTACTCCCGCAGCTTTTCATTGTTGCGGTGGCGGTCTTTGTCGCGCGAGGTTTTCTTTTCCAGGTTCGCCCGCAGCGCTTCGGTCAGGTCGATGCCGGACTGATTGGCCAGACAAATCGTGACGAACAGCACGTCGGCCAATTCATCGGCCAATTCACCGGGCTCGTCAGTCGATTTATAGGACTGTTCGCCGCGGGTTCGCGACAGAATCCTGGCGACTTCGCCGACCTCTTCGACCAGTTGGGCCAGATTGGTCAGCTCGCTGAAGTAACGGACGCCGATGGTTTGAATCCAGCGGTCGACATCGTCTTGCGCTTGACGCAGTGTCAGCGCGGACGGGGCAGGGGATCGATTCATTGAGCCAGCAACAGATAGGTGCCGCTTTTGCCGGCCACCGCGATGTCGACTTTGGAGTCACCGTTTAGATCCTCGGCGACGATTTGCAGGCCACATCCGACGTGACCTTCGTCGATCGTATGACGCTCGAACGACTTGGATTCTTGGTCCCAGGTGTAGTAGTACAGGCACGGCGGTTCGGTGCCACCGGGGTCACGGCTGTTGTGGGCGTAGTAACGTTTCCCCGTGATCAGGTCCTTATTTCCGTCGCCGTCCAGGTCGACCCAGGCCAGCGTGTGGGGTTGGCTGTAACTGGAATCGATCTCGTGAACCGTAAAACTAAGCTTGCCGGTCTCCTTGTCCGGATCGGTTTGCTCCCACCACGACAGCCCGTAATCGTGGCCTTTGCCGATGATCAGATCGCTGTCGCCGTCTTGATCCAAGTCGGTCACGATCATCGGCAGCGAGCTGTGCAGGTCCCAATCGGCGTGGAAGATCCACGGTTGGCCCCAGGGGTCGGATTGCGGTTGCTCATACCAGCCTTGGCCGACCAGCACATCGATTTTCCCGTCCCCGTTTAGATCGCCGACGGCGACCCCGTGTCCGTTGGCGGATTCACCAAGCATGTGTCCCGCCAGGGCATATTTGGCGGACGGGCTGGCTTGGGCAGCCGCCTTTTTGCCCCCGCCTGCCTTTGCACCCGACTCGCCGTCGTCGGCCGCGGCGTCATTGCCAGCCGGTCGATCGACCAGGCGATAGACCATCATCGGACAGTCCTTTTTCCAGCTGTTGACGATCCATTCCGGACGCCCGTCACCGTCCAGGTCTTCAAACAGCTGGCCTTCGTTTTGCGACTTCTTGGTGTCTTTCAGCAGATGCGCCGGCCATTGCTTGCCCAGCCGGAGCGCCTCTTCGCCGGGATTCTCGTACCAGAAAACTTCCGTCGGCAAGAACGATCCGGCGATGACATCCAGCCGGCCGTCGCCGTTGACGTCAAACAGGTAGTCGCCGTTGCTTTGGACGTAACCGTTCCAGTCGTCGATGTTACGCAGCGGTCGTGCCGCCCAGTCGCCGCCCTTGTACCACTGGCGGCCGGCCACCAAATCGGTCTTTCCATCGCCGTCGACGTCGCCAGCGGCGATCCCTTCATTGGCATCCAAGGCGAGCATCCGCACCGTGAATTCCACCGGTTTGCCGGCATCGGCGTCGGTCCAGGTGGCCGACACGAGCGTGATGAGGATTGGGAGGGTGAGACAGAGACGGACGGTCAACCGTGTGCTCATGGCGGGATTCGCAGGTGGGAAGTTTGGTGAGAATTACAGGTACGGCGTTGATCACGCCTCTATTCTATCTTAGGCGCAAGCCAGAACGACACGCGACGGAGTGCCTCAGTTTACTAAGTCTGCCTTCGCCCCCCAGTCGGTTTGATCACCCTGGACGCCGCAATCCAATAATATCCAAAAACGCTGGGAAAAACCGCAGATTGTTGCCCCGCAATCCTAGGAAGTCACGGCCGAATGCGGCATGATGTTGGGCGTCGCATGTCGACACGCGTCGCCCCCCGTCTGTCCTAAGAGTTTGCCGTGGATCCGATGATCGAATCAAGTGCCGTTAATGTCGACGCGGAACCCAATGTTCGAACGGCACGCAGACGGGACCCCAAGATGGATTGCGATGCCTTTGCATCGAATCGCGACGTCGCGTCGCCGGCGGAGCCCGAATCGCAAACGCTTATTTCGCCCCCCCGTACGTTGTACGCAGAAGACTTGGCGGTTGGCGATATCTGGACCACCGAGATGCGTCAGGTGACCGCTGACGATGTCCAGGAATTCGCAAATTTGACGGGCGACCACACCGCGCTGCACGGGGATCAGGGGGCGGAATCCCCTTACGGCAAGCCGATCGCCCATGGTTTGTTGGGCCTGAGCATCCTGGCGGGTTTGGGGACCAATCACCCCAAGGCATCGACGCTGGCGTTCGTTTCGGTCGAGGACTGGCGGTTTGTCGCCCCGGTTTTCTTGGGCGACCGCGTTCAAGCGCGCAATGAGATCGTTGAAATCGAACCCCACGGACGCCGCGCCGTGAAGGTGCGATGGCTTCGGCAGCTGGTCAATGAAGCCGGCAGTGTCGTCCAAGAGGGCTATTTTGTCACGCTGGTTGCCTCCAAAGCACGCGGTCGCAAAAAGCCACGCTGATACCGTATCGCTCTCGATCCGTCCGATCTTTTTCTTCGCGGCGTTCTGCATTGCGACGAAGCCCAGCTACATGCGAACCCTGCTGCAGCAAACGGCGTCTGAAGGGGCATCCGGTGGTGAGCCCCCTAGGGGCGGGCGATGTCCGGGCGGGCGATGTCCGAATCTGGTCGAATCTCCTTTGGGTTTTGCCCTCAAAAGCCGTACAATTCGGCCGAAAGGGGCTGATCTACCATTGGTTGGCATGGGATCTGCTCCTTCGGAAACCACCCGGCAGACCGTGCCAGACTTGCTCAGCTATAATACAGGTGTCCGCAGTGACCCGACCTTTTTTAGGAGGACGATTCCCTAAGTGCGTGAACCACATAACGTCAGTGATGACACTCCGGAACGAAGTGTTTTGGCACGCTTGATCCTGCCCGACACACCCGCTCCGGCAGACCCGCTTGAGGAATTGCACGGATTGGCAACCACGGCCGGTACCCAAGTGGTCGGCGAATTGATTCAGCGTCGTGCTTCGGCTGAACACGGCACGTATCTCGGCAAAGGAAAGGTCGAAGAATTACGTCTGCTGGTCGAAAAGACCAAGGCTGACGTGGTGATCTTCGACAACGAACTGACTCCGGGGCAAATCCGAAATCTTGAAAAAGCGATCGGTGCCAAGGTGTTGGACCGGACGGAGTTGATTTTGGACATCTTCGCCGCGGGGGCTCGAACCTATGAATCGCGGTTGGCCGTCGAGTTGGCACAGTTGGAGTACTCGCTTCCACGCTTGAAGCGGATGTGGACTCACCTTTCGCGCCAAGCGATGGGTGTCGGCATGCGGGGCCCCGGCGAAAAGCAATTGGAAGTCGACCGTCGATTGGCCCAGAAACGCATTCATGATTTGAAGCAGGAACTGGGCAAGGTCGAATCCCGTCGTGAGCGCCAAGTCGCTTCGCGCAAAGAGGCGCCGACGGTTTCGTTGGTCGGCTACACCAACGCCGGCAAGAGCACGCTGATGAACGCCTTGACCGCCGCCGGCGTTCAGGCCGAAGACAAGTTGTTTGCCACGTTGGATACCCGCACCCGTCGTTGGTACCTGCCGCATTGGGGCACGGTGTTGCTGAGTGATACGGTCGGATTCATTCGCGATTTGCCGCACTCGTTGGTTGCCAGCTTTAAATCGACGCTGGAAGAGACGCGGCAGGCGGATTTGTTGTTACACGTCGCCGATGCCAGTAACCCGAACGTGTTCGACCAGATTAGCGCCGTGTACAAGGTGCTCAGCGAGTTGGAGATCGAGGAGAAGGACACGCTGCTGGTGCTCAACAAGATCGATGCGATCAAGTCGCCGGCGATGTTGAATCGTGTGCTGGATCGTTACCCGAACGCCGTTCCGGTGAGCGCGAAGAGTGCGAAGGGGATCGAGATGTTGACCGAAGCGGTCGGTGAAGCGCTCGGTCGCGAGTTTCTGGATCTGGACATCGAAGTCGAACCGGGGGACGGAAAGTTGCTGGCGTATTTGGCGGCCAAAGGCGAGATCGTTTCACAGCACTACGGTGCCGATGTCGTCAAGGTCCGCGTCAAGATGCCCGTCGCGGCGATGGGACCGGCACGCAAGTCCGCCGTTTCGATCCGGCCGGCGGGGACCGGGACGTTTGCGCCCCGTGACGCTGCGGTCGAACCCGCCGTCGACACGGCGTCCGTCGATACTCCGGCCACTGACGTCGCCTAATTCGGCGCTGCTACAACAGGACGGTCGCCGTGGCGCACTGGAATCCGAGCGGAAAACTGGCGGTCGTCACCGGCGCCAGCAGCGGCATCGGACGTTGCTTGTCAAAACAGCTCGTCGCGCGTCGCTGCTGTGTGATTGCCGTCGCTCGCCGCGGAGATCGGCTGCAGGAGTTGGCCGACCAGATCGGACGCGATCGTGCCGATGGCATGTTGTTGCCGATCGTCGGCGACGTGACCGACCCCCAGACCCGCGGGCAGATTGAATCGCAGGTTCGCTCGCGCGGCGGGAGATTGGACTTGCTGGTCAATAACGCCGGAATCGGCGGAATCGGGCCTTTCGAACGGGCGACCGAATCGCGGTTGCGGAAGATCATGGAGGTCAACTTCTTCGCCCCTGCCGAGCTGACGCGTCGATTGATGCCGTACTTGAAATCCAGCGGCGATGCCGTGATCTGCAATCTCGGCAGTGTCTTAGGGCATCGGGCGGTCCCGGACAAATCCGAATACTGTGCCAGCAAGTTCGCAATGCACGGATGGAGTGATGCGTTGCGCGCCGAACTGGCCGGGGCGTCGGTCCAGGTGACATTGGTCAGCCCCAGTACGACACGCAGCGAGTTCTTTGACACGTTGGTCGAGTCGGACGCCGGAGCGACCTCCAAGAGTATCGGCAGTTGGCCGGCCGAACGCGTCGCCGCGGCGACGCTGACGGCGATCCGAAAGCGACGTGCCGAAGTCGTGCTCAGCGTGGGCGGAAAGCTGCTCGTGTACGCCGACCGCCTCTGTCCGCCGCTGATGAATTGGCTGTTGCAAAAGCGATCCGGCCAGTAGCGGAAGCCGCCAAGGCTTTCGGGGAGTGGACGAGGCGACGAGTCCATCCGGATGGCCAGCGACGAGGACTCCTCGCGTCGTCCACTACCGTTGCGGAATCTCTAGGCGAAGTGGTCGACGTCGTGGACGACTTGGACCATCGGATTGGCGCCACTGGTACGGAAGTAATCCGGCGCCCAGCGTCGCAGTTCGATCCACATTGCGATCACGGCGATCAACAGGAACACCATGCTCAGGATGAGCATCACGGTGTAAACGCTTGGCGGCTGTTTGCCACCCTCAGTCGATGGAAGTGTCGACACGGTCACCCTCCAAGATAAATCCTTCGCTGTAGTCTTTCATGATCTCGCCGACGGCGCGGTTGGGGGTCGCTTTTAGAACCTTCAATCGTCCGATGTAGCGAGATTTTCGGGTCACTTCCAATTCGTGTCCGGGACGGATCCCGTCATCCATCCCGATCGAAACCTCGGCCAGGCCCTTGGTTCGATTGATGACCAAGACGTTGCCGTTTCGCTCCGGCGGTGCACCATCCAACGGTTCGTTGGGATCGATTCCCAGATGATCGGCGACTTCACGGAAACGTGTCAGCTCTTTTTGCAACGCCAGGTTGCGGGTTTGAAATTCCAACCGGACGCCGCGGGCTTCGTTCAACTTGTCTTGCAGCACCAACGTCTGGGCGAACAGTGCGTCGCGATCTTCCTGCTCCTTGCGAACCTGATCACGCAGTTTCGCGGTCGTGTCGGTCAGTGTTTGCAACTCGGTTGCCCGGATCTTGTCCAGCTGAGCCAAGTTGGAGAGTTCGCCTTCGAGTTTTTGAACCGAGCTGATTCGCAATTGCAATTCTTCTTGCAACTGGTCCAACTGGGTTTGCAAGGCTGCCAAGGCGGTTCGGCGGGCGACTTGCTCGCGGCTGAGTGCCGCTTGAGCACGCTGTTTGGCGTCCTCGAGTTGTTCATTCTCGCGAGAAATTGCCTCAATTCGTTCCTTGTAGCCGCTCGGCCCCAACACGACATCGCGCCAATTGCGATGCGAAGCATTGACCGCCAAGGCCAAGACCATGAAGGACAGGCTGAGCAGGAAAATGATGACGGTAAACGACTTCCCAAGTAAGGTCATTTTAGGGGCTTTCCTTTGACAGGAGCGGTCCGAACACGTTGTCGAATCGGGATGGGAATTGGCGACAAAATGCCGGGTTCATGGGCGACGATAAGCCTGGTGCCCAGGGTGGAATATCCTTGCGGAAACACAGGATGCACTCGCATCGACCGCCATTCCGCACCTCCGGAAGTATAGTTACCGCAAAAATCAAGTGTCAACGAATTCGGCATGAAAACCGCCAATCACCCAGTTTGCCCCAGTTCGGGATGGTGAAATTCTGCCATTCGTCAATTCTGAGCGGGCTGTAAGGGTCGTAGGGAGGGCGGTTATTTGACCGCCAACATCCGCTCCAGTGCGACCAGACTCCACTTGCGAACCTCCTCAGGTACCTCGATCGTGTTGACCGGCGTCCCCTCCCGTAGGTTTTCCAGCGACCAGCACAGGTGCGGCAGGTCGATCCGATACATCGTCGCACACATGCAGACGACGGGGCTGAGGAAATGGATTTCCTGTTCGGGGTGTTCCGCTTTGAGCCGGTTTACCAAGTGCAACTCGGTCCCAATCGCCCATTTGGTCCCCGGCGGACTGTTCTTGACCGTTTTGATGATCAATCCGGTGCTGCCCGAGACGTCGGCCAAATCGTTGACTTCACGTGGGCATTCCGGGTGAACCAAAATCTTGATCCCGGGGTGTTGCTGGCGAAATTGTGCGACATGTTCGGGGCGGAACATCTGGTGGACGCTGCAATGCCCTTTCCACAGGATCACGCGGCTGTCTCGGATCGCCTGTTCCTCGTTGCCGCCGAGTTCCAGTTCATACGGATCCCAGACCGGCATCTGGTCTTCGCCGATCCCCATGGTCAGGGCCGTGTTTCGCCCCAGGTGTTGATCGGGGAAAAAGAAGACACGGTCCCCGCGCTCGAACGCCCACTGGAGCACCGCACGGGCGTTGCTGCTGGTGCAAACGATGCCGCCGTGTTTTCCGCAGAACGCTTTCAAGCTGGCGGCGCTGTTGATGTACGTGACGGGGATCACGCGTTCGGTGTCGATGACGTCCGACATGTCTTCCCAGGCCGCCTCGACCTGCGAGATCGCCGCCATATCGGCCATCGAGCAGCCCGCGGCCATGTCCGGCAAAATGACCCGGACGCGCTGCCCGCCGCGGGCGGCAAGTTTGTCGGGGCGGTTGGCCAGAATGTCGGCCGTTTCGGCCATGAAGTGCACACCGCAAAACACGATCGTCCGACACGTTTCACTTTGGGCGGCCATCTCGGACAACTGATAGCTGTCGCCGCGAAGGTCGGTGTGCTCCACAACTTCGTCCTGCTGGTAATGGTGTCCCAGAATCAACAGCGAATCACCCAACTCTTCGCGCACCGCGGTGATCCTGGCGATCAGCTCTTCATTGGACCGCGTCTTGTAGGGCGCCAGCTCGTGGGCCGATTGGGGGGAGGGGGTAGGGGTGACGGTGGGAAGCGTGGGCGTCGTCAATGGAACTACTTTCTTGTTACTGAAGTCACCAGGAAGTGTGGCAAAACGCAACCTGCATTATAGGGGACTGGCCGAAAAGTTTCGATTCCTGGCCGCGGTTTCGCGACGAAACTCTGGCGGACGCGGCTCTTCAGGAAAGCTGGGGACTTCGATTCCGCTAACCCGTCTTGGGATCAGCCGTTTGGCGCCAGCCTACGGGCCTCCATCGAGGCTGGGGCCCGAACGCAGCTGGGGGCCCGAACGCTTGCGCGACTCGGCTGAGATCACTCGTGTTTCGTCGCCCAATGGTTGCTGTGAGTCGACCATCCATCGCGGAATGATTTCGTTTGAATTCTGAACCACCGCAAAGTCCAGATTTTGTACGGTCCAGGCGGAGCCTGGGAACGAGAAAGATGCCGGGAAGATGACCCGTTCGTTTCACGCCCTGGCGAGTACGTCGGTTGCCCCCGCCATTCGGTAAAGATCACGAAATTCAATAAATGACAGCGGATTCGACCCGATAGGGTTGCAGCTTCGATTCACCCTTCAGGTCGGACAGATGAATCAGGAAGGAACAGCCCAGGATTTCGGCCTCGCAGCGTTCGAGCAGTTTGCAGCACGCCTGCATCGTCCCGCCGGTGGCCAGCAGGTCGTCGACAATGATCACACGTTGACCCGGCAACACGCCGTCAATGTGGACGTGCAATTCGTCACTGCCGTATTCCAGGTCATAGGAGTGCGAATGGGTGTCGAAGGGCAGCTTGCCGGGTTTGCGGATCGGAACGAACCCCGCGTTCAGGTGCAATGCCAAGGGCGCAGCAAAGATGAACCCGCGGGCTTCTGCGGCGGCGACGATGTCGACCGTTTCGCCGTCAAACGGAGCCGCCATCGCCTCGGTCGCCGCTTTGAACGCTTGGGGGTCGAGCAGCAAGGGGGCGATGTCGCGATAGACGATCCCGGGTTTGGGGAAATCGGAGATATCGCGGATGAAACTCTTTAGGTCGATCGTCATCGGAGCGTCTTTGGCGTGTCGGGTTGCGTAGCGCCAAAAGGGTAGCCTGATCGGGCCCCCAGTGGTAGCGGATTGCGCCGACATCGCGTCTGGCTTGGATCATCCCGAGGTGATTCGGCCAGTTGCAATAGATGCCCGCAGCGCGAGCAAGGGGCAAGTCAGACCCCTCGCCTGCGATTCACGCCTGGTACTGTCCCGTTCATTTTCATCGAAAACGACAACATCAACAGGCCGCGAGGGAGTGTCCGCTGTCACGGGACTCCGAAGCGATTTCAATCGTTGCTGGACATCCCGCTGGCGGCCATTCGGCTGGACGCGATCAGGTCGCGGTGGTGATACCACAACCGGTGCAGGGAGATGAACAGGAACGCGTTGGCGACCAACGAGCAGAGCAGGAAGACGTTGACATAGGGGTTGGAACGACCGATCGCACCGGCGGCTCCGCCGATCCCGGCTTGGTCCGCCGGCGGAACGCGATTGCCCAGGCCGCTGGCTTCGTTTGCGCCGTCGCGCGGACGTGTCGCCGGCGCCGAACCCGATGTGGGGACGACTGGTGCAGCCGATTGACCACCGGATACCGCCAGATCGCTGGCGCTTCCCGGCCGTGAGGACGGAGATTCGGACGACAGGCCCAGCCGAGCTCGCTCGGCGTCTAGCCGCGCCAGACGCTCTTCTTCCAACCGCCGCTTTCGACCGATCGTCAACTCCCACTGCGTCTCTTCGTCGACGCGCTGTCCGAAGCGATCCAAGACGTAGCGTTCCTTGTCGATCGGATTACCGTACTTGTCATAGGACCAGGCTCCCGGCGGCAAGCCATCAATATCCTTTTGGCTGAGCCGCGGATCGACATCAGTCGGGCGCGGGGAACTGGCTGCCGCCGAGCCCCAGGGATCGGTTGCCGTTGCTGCCGTGGTGGCCCCGTTCAAGTTGGCAAAACGTGGATCGCTGGTCGGCTGTTCCGCGGTGCCAAACGGTTGCGACGGCGTTCCCAGCGACGGGATCTGCGGGGACGTGAATTGCGTTTGGTTGTTGGACGTGATCGCTGTTTGTGCGGCCGATTGTTGCTTTGCCTGGTGCTCGCGGTAGCCGACGTACAGATCGTTCACAAAGGCTTTGTCACGCATGCGCGGATCGGTCGGTTCGATTCCGAATAAGCGCCCGAGCTGTGCGATCTGGTCGTAGGTCCAGCTGGTCGGCAGCGAGGGGGCTGTGGCGCGGGGATCGGCCGTCTGCGTCGCGGCGGCGGTTGTCGTGGTTGCAGGCAGATTCATCGCGGGCATTCCCAACGATGATCCGCCGACACCGGAGCCGCTCGGCGCTGAAGTGCCGCCGAATTGTCCGGGAAGTGTCAGGTTCTGTTGCGCGGTCGTCCCGGCGGTGTTCTGCCCGAAGGTCTGTCGCGGGACCGTGTTCGAGGGATGTTGCGCGGCCCTGTTGTTGGCGTTGTAAACCGACAGATCGAAATTGGCTTCCTGGGCCGTCGGGGGGCCGAAGACGGGGCGGGTAGGGACGTTGGATGGTTGCGACATGGTCGATGATGAAGCGCCTCCTCGAGCGAATTCGCTGCCGAAGGTGGAGGTGCTGGTTGACGTGTCGCTCTGGTTGGGCAATTGCACTCCCGGCGGCAGACTGCCGAAACCACGCGACGATCCGCCGGTGGTGTTTGTCCCGGCGTTGTTTGATCCACTACCGTTGTCTCGGGCCGCCGCCATCAACTGTGCTTCGCGACTTTGTGGATCCTGCGTTGCGCCGACGGTGGCGATCGTGTTTGGGTTTTGATTGGTTCGCAGATCGTTACGGATCGCCGACGACGTTTGGGCACCGAAGCCGGTGGATTCCACCGGATCGGTCGTTGGACGGGTTTGGCCGGTGCGCGCCAGTTCGCTCAGCCAAGCCCGGTCGCGCGATGACATCGGTTCGGTTGTGGGGCCGCCGGTCCGTGGTCCGACACGCTGGGGGGCCACGCCGCTGGTGAAATTGGGCAATCCGATGGATGAAGATGCGGATCCGCCGGCCCGCTGATCATTTTCCACCCGTCCCTGAGTGGTCTCGCCGAACGCTCCCGAAAGAGATTTCGGAATTTCGAAACCGCCACTGGGACCTTGGGCGACAAGCCCGGTCGGCTCGATTCCCACCATCGAAATCAGTGCGACAACGGCGACCATCAAGCATCGAATGGTTTCGCCCATGACATTCTTCCCTGAACAAACGATTGGACTTCAAATCCGTTTCACGCCAGACCCAATGAACTGAGCTCCAAATGAGACCAACAATACCGAATACGAAACGGCTCAGACGTATTTTCGGCGCGTGTTTCATGACAAGGTAACGGCACCCCCGGGCGAACGTAAAGAGAGGTTTCACGCGCGATCGACGGGCATGCTGCACCGACCCCGTGGGGATTGATACATTGCGATCATTCTGAGAGCGCATTCCTGGCCGGACCTCTTCAGAGGTGCCCCTATTCGGACAACCCTATCTGCCAACTTCCATGAAGCCTTCGCATCTTTCCTATTTTGTGGCCGTCGCCATCCTGGTCGGTTGCGGTTCCACGCCGCCTCCGTCGGTCGACGAAGGGACTCCGGTCCAGGTCCAATTGAACTGGTACCCCGAATCGGAACACGGCGGGTTGTTTCAAGCCCTCGCCGATGGATCCTACGAAACGGCCGGTTTCGCGGTCACCATCCAGCCCGGGGGACGAGCCACCCCGATCGGTCCCGAATTGGCACTCGAGCGGGCACAGTTTGCGATCGCCAACGCGGATGACGTCATCATCTATCGCCAGCAGGGGATCGATGTGGTCGCCGTGATGGCGGCGATGCAGAATCACCCCCGCTGTATCATGGCCCGCAAAGACAGCGGTGTTGAATCCTTTGACGACCTGAAGGGCAAGACGCTGCAGCGTCAGGCCGGTCGGGCGTTCGTCGAATTCATGCGTTCCAAAGGGATTTTGGACGGTGTCCAGGAAGTGCCGTATCACGGCAGCATCGCGTCGCTGGTCGGTGATCCCAACATCGTGATCCAAGCCTACAGCTGTGCCGAACCGCTGCTCGCACAACAGCAGGGCGTACCGGTCAACACCTTGATGGTCAGCGATTTGGGATTCAACCCGTATTCCAGCGTGCTGGTGACGACCGGAAAACTGATTCGCGAGCAGCCGGACTTGGTTCGAAAATTCGTCGATGTCACACGCCAGGGCTGGCGCGACTATTTGACCGAGGGCAGCCAAGGGAACGCCGCGATTTTGAAGGTGAATCAAGAAGGCATGACCGAGGAGGCACTGCTATTCGGTTCCCAGGTCATGCGCGACTTGGCGATGCCCGATGGTGCGACCACCCAAAGCGTCGGCACGATGACAGCCGAACGTTGGAAGGAGCTGTTTGATCAGCTCCAGTCGCTGGATCTGGTCGACGCGGACAAGGTCCGTGTGAAAGAGTGCTACACACTGGAATTTTTGAGGTAGCGGAACGATTGATTCAATCGTTGGGGGAGCAATTGTGACAATTGCTCTTCACTGCAGCTGCGGGGTGTGGGCCGACGGCTATTGCACCGCTGGTTCGTTCGCGGTTGATCGTTTCGACGGACGATCGGACATCAACCCGACATTCCATTCCACCTTCCACTCTCGATCTTTGTAGACCATCTGCTGCAATGAGTCCAAATCCTGGGGGCTGGAGACGTAGCCGTGGACCGACAATCGTTCCTCGGATTGCAGCGGCGGCGCGTGGTACGAGAGAATGACCAGGTCGAACTGCGGCTGGTCTTGCAATTGGGAACGCAAGCGGTTCGCCTCGCGGACGCGGGCGCGCGTGTCGTGCAGTCCGTTTCGGTAGGAGTCCCAACCGATAAAAATTCCCGTCACCGTCGCGACCACGATCACCGCGGTCATGATGCGACGCTCGCTCCGTCTCGTGTTGCCGCGGCGGAAGATCCAGACGACGGCTTCAAAAATCGCGATCCCAAACGTCGCTCCAAAACCGAGCGCGGCCACCGGTCCGAACAGGTAGTGCCCCAATCCCACGAGCAACAAGTTCAGAACCGTCGCAGCGACGCAAATGATCAATCGAAAACGCGCTGATTGCATTGAAACTACACCGATCTCTCCACTCCGCGAATGTATCGCAGACCCATCGACTCGCCCTGCCGGGGCACTGCATGCTGATTCGGCATGCTGCTGGTCCGGCTCGCCGCGAAACACGATCGCGCAAAGCGGGCACTCAAGAAAGGGAACGCGTGAACCATGCCCCACCACCGCACCCGGCGCACGTTCGATGTGGTCAAATCGTTAAAAAAACGCGGCACAGACGTCGTTTCAGTCCGCTCACAACGCTTCAAAGAGGGGGCCAGGCCCCCGTCGCAACCGCGCTGAGGGGAAACGGTCACGCAATGTCACCTTGCCTCGACGCCGGTCACCGTCCCAAGTAGGCGTCGATTTGTTCGGCTTTGCGAAGCAGGTACGGTATGTGTTGCTCGGTGGTTTTGACCAACCGCGATAGCTGACGCAACTGCTCGCTGAATTCGCCCGCGAACTTTCGTTGTTGTTCGTCGCGCCAGGTTTGTTCGAGCTGGTTCATCTGGGTGCCGAGTGCCGTCGATCGCTCTTTGAGTTCTTCAACAAAGCGATGCAGGTGAGATGCGAATTGTCGGAGCTGTTCGGGGTCGACGACGGCTTGATTCATGGCTTGGATCTCAGGGCTTGGATTGTGAACCGGTCTCTTGGAGGCGTTTGAGGTGTGCGTGGTATTGATGTCCGGTGGCATCAAGGGAGTGTTTGTCGGCCAAGTCGCAGAGCAGTTTTAAACTGGCCAGACGTAACGTGTCGGGGGCGACGACGGATCTTCGCAGCGCCACGGCACGCAACTCCTTCATCGCCGGCAAGTCTTTGCCGAGTGCGAGCAGGCATCGCGCGCGAAGAAAGTGTGCCTGAGGTGAAAATTCGTCGAGTTCCAACAGGTGTCCCGCGTCGGCAAACGCCTCTTCAAACATTTCTGCGTCGAACTTCGCGTCGGCCATTGCCAACCGCAGTTGGACCTGAGACGGGTCGCGCGCTAGCCGAGCCTGGCAGACCTCGATCCGTCGCATCGCCCAGTCGCCACGGCTGCGTTCGAGTTCACGATCGGCTTCGGGCGTTTTTAAACGCGACGCCAGATCACTGACCTCACGGTATTGTTGCAGCGACCGAGCCAGGATCGCCTCTTCTAATTGAAACGTGATCCGTTCCTCGTCCGGGAAAATCTCGGTCGCCTGCTGCAGCAAACGCTTGGCTTCCAGCGGTCGATGCTCGCTGCGATAGATGGCGGCGAGTTCCAGAAAGCCATCCAGGTCCGTCGGATTGGCCTTCAGCTTGTGTTCCAGCTCTTGGCGGCGCTCCAGCCGGACGGTGCGATGGTGTTCCCGCTGCTCGTCGTCCAGGTCGTCGTGCGATCCGGGGACGTTTTTTCGCAACAGCTCACCGGGGCTGACCGGACGCCACCGTCCGCCGTCGAGCGGGCTGAGGTTGGGATTGCCTGATTCGACGAAGCTTTCTTTGGATTCCGATGAGGGCCCCGCAGAGGAAGCGGTTTTTGAATCGGAATCGGACATCGGATCCCCGCGCTGCGAAAGAAAAGCGTGTCGCGGCGGACAACCGCGCCCGCCTTCCAGTTTGAACGCAATCACGGCTGGATGCAAATCCGCGGCCGAATGAAAAACCGCGGCCGGCGGGATCGGCTTCCAGCCGGTCGCGATTCAACCTCAACACGTCCAGGAATCGTTAAAACGTCGCTACCTTCGCCAGAAGGTGGCCTCCCGAAAAATTCCACGCACTGGCGAGCGTAGCTCCGTTCGTGGATCGCAGTCCAGCGAGCGCGGTCGCGGGGGGGCCATGCCGGACACTACCAGGGCGCTCGGATGTAGTAGTACCCGAACTGGTCGGTGTGACTGGGCCAAGGCGGCGTCGGTCGGAACGCGCCGTGGGCAGCGGCTCCATGGCCCGGTGCGTTGCGACCGAACTGCGACCCGATCGGGTACATCAAGTTCTGGCTGACGCCCCAGGAGTACGTCTGACGCATGTTGGCGGTCGGTGGAACCACCACGGCCAGCGGCTGTCCCCAGCTCTGGTGATAGTAACTTCCATGCCATGGGTGGCTGACCGGAGGGCTCTTTTGAAAGATCCCCGGCCCGCCGGCGGTGGCGTTGGATTGCGCGGCAATCTGGACGGTCGCCAGACACGCGACGAGGACGAGCAGCTTACGCATGGGTTTATCTCGGTGGGTGGAGAGTGATGTGGTTCAGTGGTGTCCGGCCGAACCGGATCAACGCGGCAATCGCAATTTGTTCCAGTACAGATTGCTCATCGCGCGTCGGACCGGCGGATAGCCGTAATGCACTTTCGTGCGATTGATGCCTCGACCGTTGTCGTAGATGTTGTGGTACCGGTCGTGATGCTTGTACAGGAATTCGTGCGGGTACAGCGGCTGGTAGGTGTTGAACGTGTGGCCGACGAAGTGCGGCACGGGCAACGGCGAGACGTACATTTGGGCGTTGGCCGTGTTGCAATTGCCGCCGGAGTAAAAGTTGTAGAACAGGTCCTGGTGATCGTATTGGCGGTTTTGGCAAATGGCGCCGTCCAATCCGCCGCATCCTCCGGCGAGTTTTCCCAGCAGCCCTCCGCCACCGGTGCCGATCCCGCATTCGCCGCCGACACACACGCCGCCCCCATCGGCTTGGCAACTGCTGCAGCTGCCGTCCCCGATCGACGCCGAGGCCAAATCGCCGATGTACCCGCCTTCGGCCGGCAGGGCGGTGTCGCTGACGATCTGGCTGGAAACGATAAACGATTCAGTTTGCGCCTGGGCGTTTGCGACCGAAGCGAATAGGCAGAGCACCGCGGCGGCGGCAATGATGTGTTTTGTCAGTCGAAGTTTCATCCGGTGGTTCCTCCGAACCCGTATTTCAGCCATTGATTCCGTTCTTGCCCGACCGCCCAGTGCGGTTCGTCGCTGACAATCCGTGTCGGCGACCGCAGGCCACCCGGGACGGGGACGTCCACGGACGGCCGGCCGGATGCGGGCATTCACCCTTCACTCGGTTCTCTTCTTCGGCGCACCGTCCGCCGTCGCGATAGCTCGCCGCCTGGCGCTGGCGATTTCGGATCAATGCTCAGCACCGCTAGCACCGCTGCCGATCGTAATTGCCATTCGACCCGGCCAACCGTTAAAGTCCTCCCGTCGCGGCGGCCGTTGGTGTTGGAGTTTCGCCTTGAGGCGATTCCTGGTCGCAGCGTCGCAGCGAGGGGCGGTCGCCTGCCGCCCCCGCTTGTCGCCCTAGAATTTTCGCCCTATCTACCCTAACTTGAGCAAATCGGCGTGACCGTGCGGCCGATGGAGAAGGTGGAGATCACGGCCAATCATTTGAGTACAAGGACCCCTATCGCGTGGCAAAACGTCGTCCCCGCAAGCAATCGGAAAAGAACGGAAAGTCGTTGTTTGACGCCGTCGAAGACTCGCTCTTGACGGCGGTCCCGCTGCGCCAAGCCGCCCAGGAACGCTACCTCAACTACTCCCTGTCGGTGATCACCAGTCGCGCGCTGCCGGACGTGCGGGATGGGCTGAAACCTGTCCAGCGCCGCATCTTGTACACGATGCACCAGCAGGGACTCTCCAGCACGGCCAAGCACCGCAAGTGTGCCAAGGTCGTCGGCGACGTGATGGGTAATTACCACCCCCACGGCGACAGCTCGATCTACGAAGCCCTGGTCCGGATGGCGCAGCCGTTTGCCATGCGGATGCCGCTGGTCGACGGCAGTGGCAACTTCGGCAGCGTCGACGGCGACAATGCCGCGGCGATGCGTTACACCGAATGTCGGATGACCCCGGTCGCCGGTGAAGTCCTGGCCGATCTGGCCACCCGCACCGTCGCCTACAAGGCCAACTATGACGGCAGCCGCGAAGAACCCGTCGTGCTGCCGAGCCGCCTGCCCAACCTGTTGCTCAACGGCGCCACCGGAATCGCCGTCGGGATGGCCACCAACATCCCGCCGCACAACCTGCGCGAGATCTGTAACGCGCTGCTGAAATTGTTGCGTGATCCGGAGGTCAAGGATTACCAGCTGGTCGCCAACGACGCCGTCCAGGCCCCCGATTTCCCCACCGGCGGGCAGATCATCAACACCAAGGAAGAACTCCGCGAGATCTATCAGACCGGCCAAGGCACGATCAAGCTGCGCGGCACCATCAAACCGGGGGCCAAGAGCCGTGCGGGAAAGGTCATGCAGATCGACTCGATCCCCTACACCGTCAACAAAGCCCTGCTGGTCGAACGGATCAGCGAACTGGTCTTCGACGGAAAACTGCCGCTGGTCACCGAAGTGCGGGATCTGTCGACCGACGAAATCCGCATCGATCTGTTGCTAAAAAAAGACGCCGATGAAAACAAAGTGCTGGCGTTCCTGTACAAGCACACGGACTTTCAAAAGAATTTCAACGTCAACCTGACCTGCCTGGTCCCCACCGAAAACCCCGAACTGGGAACCCCCGAGCGACTCTCGCTCAAAGAGATGCTGTGGCACTTCCTGCACTTTCGCTTGGAAGTCGTCACCCGCCGCCTGGAAAACGAACTGGCATCGCTGGAGCGACGCATTCATATCCTGGAAGGATTCGCGTTGATCTTCGATGCCCTGGATCAGATCATCAAAATCATTCGCCAGTCGGACGGAAAAGCGGACGCGGCGGAGAAGATCATGAAGCGGTTCCCGGCCAGCAAAGGCGGCTTGGACGCCGAGCAGACCGACGCGATTCTGGAATTAAAGCTGTATCGTCTGGCGCGTCTGGAAATCAATCTGATCCTGGACGAGCTGAAGGACAAAAAGAAACGCGCCCGCCAGATCCGCAAACTGCTGAGCGAAGACACCAAAGACACCAACGCCTCGGGACGCTGGAAAATCGTTCGCGAGGAAATCGAGGGGCTGGTCGAACAATACGGGCGCGACGCGTCAAGCCGTCGACGCACCGCCATCAACACCATCGATGACGAAGTCGAATACTCCGCCGAAGACTTTATCGTCGCCGAAAACTGTCACGTCCTGGTCACCAAAGACGGCTGGATCAAACGGCAAAAACAGATCGTCGATCCCTCCAAAAGCCGGCTTCGTCAAGGCGATGCGGTGCTCGCCTGCGTCGGCGGCAGCACCCGCGCGACGTTGGGCCTGTTCTCCTCACTCGGCGTCTGTTACACGACCCGCTTCATCGACATCCCCGCGTCGACCGGATTCGGCGAACCGATTCAAAAGCTGTTCAAGATGAAGGACGGCGAACGCATCATCGCGGCCATTTCGTTCGACCCGCGACGGATCGGCCAGATCCACGAAGACCCCAAACACCCTGACTATTGCCCCGAGATCCACGGTTTTGCCGCGTCAAGTAACGGGTACGCCTTGCGATTCGGGCTGGCTCCCTTTGCCGAACCGTCCACCCGCAGCGGTCGCCGCTACGCCCGCGTCGCCGGCGACGCTGCGATCGTCGATGTCGTCGCCATCACCGGCAGCGAGATCATCTTGGCCGTCTCGGCCAATTGCCGTGCGATCATTTGTGAATCCGAAGAGATCAATTACCTGTCCGGTGCCGGCAAAGGCGTGATGCTGATCCGACTAGCCGGTGACGATCGGTTGCTGGGGTTCAAAGCCAGCACGGGCGATCGAGATCTGATGACGATCGAGACCAACCGCGGCGCGCAGAAAACCGTCTCGACCGCCAAATACCGTGTCACCAGCCGCGGCGGCAAAGGCGTCGAACTGCAAAAGAACGGCAAGATCGCCAAGATCATTTCGCCGCCGGTCGCGGCCCCCGAGCCGTTCGAAGACGATTGAATTTCACAAGTTTCAAGTTTCAAGTTTCAAGTTCCCGTGTTCGTGGAACATGAGTTTTTATGTCAGCAATCGCGACCAAAACGAATTACAACGCCGATGCCATCGTCGCACTCGAAGGCCTGGATCCGGTCCGCAAACGCCCGGGCATGTACATCGGTGGCGTCGGCAGTGCAGGGTTGCACCATCTGATCTGGGAAATCGTTGACAACTCCGTTGACGAAGCGATGAACGGCCACGCCAGTGAGATCGTGGTCACGCTTCACAACGACGGCCAGACGATTTCGGTTGCCGACAACGGCCGCGGCATCCCGGTCGACAAGCACCCCAAGACGAAGAAACCGGCACTGGAAATGGTGCTGACGATTTTGCACGCCGGGGGAAAATTCGAAGGTCAAAACTACAAGACCGCCGGCGGTCTGCACGGCGTGGGCGCGTCGGTCGTCAACGCGCTCAGCAAAGAATTGACGGCGGTCGTCCGTCGCGACGGCGCGCAGTACAAGATGGAATTCGAACGCGGCAAGCCGACGTCCAGACTGAAGAAACTGAAAGGCGCCGTTCGCGGCAGCGGGACCACGATCACGTTCACGCCCGATCCGCAAATCTTTCCCAAAACCAGCTTCGATTCGGCGATCATCCGCGCCCGCTTGGAAACGGCCAGCTTCCTGCACCGCGGCGTCAAAGTGACCTATGTCGATGAAGTCGCCAAGACGAAAGAATCATTCGTCCACGAACACGGCATCGTCGACTACCTGAAAAAAGTCCTCAAGGAACGCAAGGCGCGGCCGATTCATGAGGCACCGTTCAGCCACTCGGTCGACGACGACATGCGAATCGAAGTCGTCTTGCAGTGGACCGAATCGACCGACGAACACGTCCGCAGCTACGTTAATGGAATCCCGACCGGCAGTGGCGGGACCCACGAAAACGGCTTCCGCAGCGGACTGAATAAGGCCGTGCGGAACTACATCGACACACACAACCTGACACCCCGCGGCGTCAAGATCACCCACGAAGACATCCGCGAAGGGATGGTCGGGATCGTCTCGGTCTTTGTCAGCGAACCGCAGTTCCAAGGCCAAACCAAAGACCGCTTGAACAACCCCGAAGTTCAGGGCATGGTCGAAGCCGCGGTGCGTGGCGAGATCGAACAGTGGATGAACAGCAATCGGTCCATCGCCGATTCCATCATCGCCCGGATCATCGCCGCCGCCCGCGCCCGTGCCGCCTCCCGCGCCGCTTCCGAAGCCGTCTCACGCAAGGGCGGCGCCAAACGCACCATGCTGCCGGGCAAGCTGAGTGATTGTTTGTCGGGCGGGAAAATGGAGTCCGAACTGTTCATCGTCGAAGGGGACTCCGCCGGCGGCAGTGCGAAACAGGGCCGAGACCGGAATTACCAGGCCATCCTGCCGCTCCGCGGCAAAGTCCTGAACACCGAAAGCGCGACGCTGAAGAAGATTCTGGACAACAAAGAAATCCAGGACGTCGTCGCCTCACTGGGATGCGGCATTGGACCCAAAATGGACATCGGCGGACTGCGGTATGGACGCATCATCCTGTTGGCCGATGCCGATTCCGACGGGCACCATATCACGACGCTGTTGTTGACGTTCTTTTACCGTCACATGCCCCAATTGATCTCCGACGGTCGGCTGTTCATCGCCGTGCCGCCGCTGTACCGGATCGATCTCGGTAAAGAAACCTATTGGGCCAAGGACGACGCCCACCGCGAAGAGATTTTGGAGAAACATGCCGGTCGGGCCAAGCCGGAAATCACCCGCTTTAAAGGCCTGGGCGAAATGATGCCCAAAGTGCTTTGGCAAACCACCCTCGACCCCGCCCAACGTCAGCTACTGCGCGTCGAAGTCGATGACCAATTGGAAACCGACCGCGTGATCAGCGACCTGATGGGACGCGACGCGTCAGCCCGCTTCCGCTTCATCATGGAACGCGCCGCCGATGCCGAGGTGGATGTTTAGGGGCTTGGGGGAGAAGGATGGCAGAATGATGAGGGGCAGAATGATGGGTGTTTGGAATCAAGTTGCGGAAAAGTGATCGGGGAATGTCTCGTATCATTCTGCCCCGTATTATTCTGTCTTCCCACTGTCTGACGCCACCACAGCATCGCGCCGCGTTCAAGTCTTCAGTTTCTCTCCCAGTCGCAGCAACTCCACGACCGCGCCGGCCGCTTCGTCGCCTTTATTGCCCACCGTTCCGCCGCTGCGTTGGAGCGCTTGTTCCAGCGTGTTGCAGGTCAATAGGCCGAAGCCGATCGGTTTGCGCGTCTGAACGCCCAATTGCATGATCGCATCACTGACGCTGCGGTTGATGTGTTCATCGTGCGTCGTTTCGCCTTTGATCACACACCCCAACGTGACAACGCCCAGCACTTCCTTTCGGTCCAGGGCGTTCGCGGCGACCATGACCAGTTCCCAGGCGCCGGGGACGCGGAGGATTTCCAGGTCATCTTGGGCAAACCCGGCGCGGGTCAACGTGTCGACACTTCCGCGGACCAGCGAATCACAAATGCCTTCGTTATAGCGGCTGGCGATGATGACAATTTTCCCGGAGGGAAGTTTGCCGTCGATACCCGTCATCTCAGTCAACATCCTTCACACTCAGCAAAAACTCGGCGTTGTTTTGTGTTTTTCGCAACCGTTTGATCAAATCGTCCATGGCGTCGACCGGCGAGACTTCGGCCAGGCCGCGGCGCAGTGCGGAAATCCGCTTGAATTCCTCCTTGTCCAGCAACATCTCTTCGCGGCGTGTTCCGCTGCGGCTGATGTCGATCGCCGGCCAGATCCGCCGGTCGACCAATGATCGGTCCAAGACGATTTCCAGGTTTCCGGTCCCCTTGAATTCTTCAAAGATCACGTCGTCCATCTTGCTGCCGGTGTCGACCAAGGCCGTGGCGATGATCGTCAACGATCCGCCTTCTTCGGTCTTTCGTGCCGAGCCGAAAATCGACTTGGGTTTCTGCATCGCGCCGGCATCCAAGCCGCCGCTGAGCAGTTTGCCGGTCGATTCACCGTCGCTATTGTGGGCGCGGGCCAGACGCGTGATCGAATCGAGGAACACGACCACATCGACTCCGGCTTCGACCATCCGCTTGGCTTTTTCGATCACCATCTGTGCGACCTGGATGTGTCGCTGGGCGGGTTCGTCAAAGGTGCTGCTGATGACTTCGCACTGTGGCCCGCGGACTTCGCGTTCCATGTCGGTGACTTCTTCCGGGCGTTCGTCGATCAACAGGATGAAGACGTAGGCTTCGGGGTAATTCGTCAACACGGCTCGCGCCATGTTTTGCATCAAGACGGTTTTGCCGGCCCGCGGCGGGCTGACGATCAAACCGCGTTGTCCGAAACCGATCGGCGTCAGCATGTCGACCACGCGGGTCGACATCTCGCCGCCTTCGTGTTCCATCATGATGCGGCGATCGGGATGCAGCGGCGTCAGTTCTTCAAACGGGATTGACGCGTTGCGTTGTGACGGATCGCGACGGTTGATCGCCTCGATTCGCAGCAGCGCGAAGTAGCGTTCGTTTTCTTTGGGCGGGCGAATCTGGCCGGCGACGTGGCTGCCGGTTTGCAGCCCGAAGCGGCGGATCTGGCTGGGCGAAACGTAAATGTCGTCAGGGCAGGAGACGTAGTGGTGCTTGCTGCTGCGCAAGAATCCGAACCCGTCGGGCAGGATTTCCAAGGTGCCTTCGCCATACATCAGCCCGCCGACTTTCATGCGGTGCTTCAAAATGGCAAAGATCAGCTCCTGCTTGGACATCTGGTCGAAGTCCGGGATGCCTTCCTCGCGCGCCATGTCCAGCAGCGTGGTGTCGCTGAGCTCTTGCAGTTGCGACAGGTTCAATTGGGGGCCGTCGTCGCCCGACGGGATCCCCACGCGTTTGCCGACTTTGGTCGCCTCGCTGACGATTTCTTCGGGCAGCGACAGCGGATCGCGTTCCGCGTCGAGCTCCCGGATCCGTCGATCGACGACTTTGTCGGGGTGTCGTTGTTGGCGTTGGCGGCGTTGACCGGAATACTCACGGGATCCGCCATGACGTTTGGAGCCGCGGTTGTCACCGCGGTGTTCGTCGCCCGAAGGCCGATTGGATTGCATGGTTCTGGCGCCCGGGGAGGACGCATGGGAAGAAGAAGAGTGGGGGAGTCTGGCAGCAAACTGCAACGAGGAGGGAGGCAGGAGGAGGTGTCGAACCGTCCGGTGGAGCCGGCCCAACGGTGGAGGGTAACGGAAAGGTTAGCATCGGCGAAAGCTCGCCGACCACTTTCCTGGCACCGATTCAGGAATTCGTCTCGCGGTCGGACGTGCAGTGACGCTTTGCAGGCGGCGAATTCGCAGCCGTTTTTGCGTCGCCACGTGAAATCATTCTAGCGAGATGCGCCCACTGTAAACGCAGATTTTGATGCAAAGCGTCTAAGGTGGCGTCATTGCGCATAACGAGATTGCTGAGTCGGCATTTCGTCTCTATCGGCATCTGATTGGCTTCGCGCCGATCCAATTCTTCGGCGTCCCAGCCGCGTTTTCTACTGCGACGCAACCGATTGTCGCGTGTCGCGTCGACACACCAAATCTGGTCGCAGCTGCGATCCCAGCCGGATTCGAACAGCAGCGGCACGTCCAACAACGCGACCTTCTTTCCATGGTCAGCCGCCTCGGCGATCCGCCGCTGAATTTCCTGGCGTGTGAGCGGGTGCAGCACCGATTCGAGGAACGCAAGGTTTTCCCGTTTTACCGAATCGTTACCAAACACCAAATCGGCCAGTGCGGATCGGTCGATCGCTCCGTCCGGGGCCAAAATCCCGTCACCGAATCGGGCTGAAAGCGTCGCGACGACATCGGGTCGGCCCAGGAATTGGCGGGCGATCAGATCGGCATTGATCCACTCCGCCCCCAGCGAGGCGAGGAATTCGGCGGCCGAGGATTTTCCGCCGGCCGGCGATCCGACGATTCCCAGAATCAACATCGCAATCCGATTCAACCGACTACGTAGAATACAGCCAGGCCGAACAGGCCGGGCAGTGGGTCAAGTATCCCAAACGGACGCGATCGACCATCTGTGTGGTTAGCGTTTGATGACATCCGCCGCAGGAATCGTCTTCGATCGGTGCCAGCGCCTCGTCTCCGCGGCCCTCGATCAATCGCTTGTATTCCGATCGAGCCGCGGCAGGGATTTCCGCCTCCGCTTTGACCAGTTCATTGCGGACATGGTCCAAGTCTGCTTGGACGACGGCCATCCGGTTTTCAACCGATTCGACCCGCTTTTTGTGCTCGGTCGTTTTCTCCGCGAGATCCTTTTCGGCAGCGGTGACGGCGTCGTTCAGTTCGTCGATGCGTTCCAGGCCCTCGAGGATCTCGTCGCTTTGAACGCTGTTGGCTTGTTGGTCGGCGGCGATCTGTTCTTTCAGCAGATCGAATTCCTTGTTGCTGGCCGCCGTGTTCAGTTTGGCTTTCAGACCCTCGATGCGATCTTCACGGGTCTTCAGTTGAAGCTGTTTTTCGTCGCAGGCGATCGTGGCGTCCTTGACGTTCTGTTTGGCCGCCTCGACCGCGTCGCGGCAGCTATCAAGAATGCTCTCGCCCGCTTTGATCTGTCGCGGCCCCCGATCCAGTTGGCCCTCCAAGTCGTCGATCTGCAAGAGCAATGAGTGCAGACGACGCAACAATGCGCTTTCGAATAGTGTCTTGTTGTCGACGGCCATGAAGATCTGTATCCCAAGGAGAACGTGTCACCAGCGGGCACCATGATACCGCCGCGGGCCACTCAGCAGGAACCCGTCGACCGCTCGAGGTGCCGCAGCATTTCGGATCGTCGGATCGCTCCCTTGCGATTGAACAGTCGGTCGCGGGCCGCGTAGGGCACGATCAGGCGCCGGACCTGTTTGGGCCGTTCCCAACGCGGCAGGCAGCGCGTGATCGCCTCGATTTCTTCCATCGGAAGCGCGTCATCGGCCGTCTCAATCCAGTACTCCACCGAGCGACCTTCCGCGTCGGCCGCCACGACCGCCGTTCGCACGCCACCGATCGCCGCCAGCTGATGCTCCAGTCCCGACGGGTCGATCTTGTGCCCGTTGGATAACACGATTCGGTCGTCGCATCGACCCAAGATCTGCAGTTGTCCCGAGGTCGGACAGATCCGGACTCGGTCTGCCGTGTCCAGCCAACCCGCCGCGTCGATCCGACGGCGGGTCGATTCTGGGTCCTGCCAATAGCCACGCATCAGATGCTTTCCGCGAACAAACAGCCGGCCTTCATCCAAGCGAATTTGCCAGCCATCGACAGGGCGTCCGGCATGTCCCGGGATCGAATCCTCGGGCGTTTGACTGGCGATCACCGGCCCCGCTTCGGACAATCCGTATCCTTGGATCACCGTCACTCCACGCTCCCGCCAGCGCCAAAACTGGTCTGTCGTCATCGCCGCGCCCCCGCAGCCGACCAACCGCAGCGACGCCGGGATCGGCCCACAGTCCATCACGCGGCCGGCCAGACTGGGAACCAGATTGCAAAGTGTCGGTGACAACCGATCGCAAGCTCGTTGCCAGCCCTCGAACCCACGCGCGATTGCCAAACTGCATCCGGACAACAACCAGGTTCCCAAGTCGCATGTTCGCGCGTAACCGTGGGCGATGGACAGGACGGTCAATCGCAAGTCCGATCGGGATTGCGGCACGGCACGCAGTTTGGCGGCCGCATTGAGCAACTGACCTTCGTGTGACAACGCCACGCCTTTGGGCTCTCCCGATGTGCCGCTGGTCCACAGTACCAACGCATCGTCGCCCGGCTGCACCGTGTTCGGCACGGCGACCGGCTGGTCACGACCGCCGCGCATGGCCGCGAGGTAACCGCGGCGGACAAGCTGGTGTTTTTCCGAGTCGTCCAGCCAATGGCAATCCACCTTGCGACGACAGCTGGCCAGATAATCCGGTCCGCCGTCGACGTCGACGGGGATCTCCACCCGTCCCGCCGCCAGACACGCCAGCGCAACGATGACGTCCTCCGGCGTGTTTCGCACCACGTGCATGATCGGGGCGACGTTCGGGTCGTGCGTGCGAAACTCGACGGCAACCTGCCGGACCCATCGAGCCAGCTGGCGCCAGGTGACGGATTCCAGCGGCGCGGGGCTGTCCGTCGGTGTCAGGAATTGCTGTCCCAGCAACATCAATGCCCGCTCATCGGAAATGCGCTTCGCATTTCTTTCAAGCGCGTCGATCAGGGTGCGGATGGGCTGGGGCACACGAAAGCAGGGGAACGATCGGTCGGGGTGGATGCAGGGGGTTTTAGGGTAGGAAGATTTTGGAGGTAAGAAAATGGGGAGGAGGAAATGGGGACAGGCCGTTGGTTTTCGCGTGGTGGACGAGTTCTCGCGTAGTGGACGAGGCGACGAGTCCCTTCGGAATGCAAACCGCGAGGACTCCTCGCGTCGTCCACTACTGTTTACCCGTCGATTGAGGCGAGACGGAATACGAGGGGAGCCGCTACCGATCAAATGTCGATTTATTGCGCAGGATGTGGTGATAGTGTTGGGCGAATCGATGGGATTCGTCGCGGACGTATTGCAGCAATCGCAGCGCGAACGAATTCTTGCTCAACCGCAGCGGGTCGCTCTCGCCGGGCCGAAAGATCTCTTCGTCGCGTTTGGCCAGCGAAATGACCGTCGGCGGGGTGATGTCTTGATCCCGGAACGCGGCCATCGCGGCATTCAATTGGCCTTTGCCGCCGTCGATCAGCAAGATGTCCGGGAATGCGTCGCTGTCGTCACTGAGCCGACGGAAACGCCGAGAAACCACCTCATAGATGCTGCGGAAATCATCGATCCCGTTGACGTCTTTGATTTTGAATCGGCGGTAGCCGGGTTTGAAGGGCAATCCGTCGATGAACTGGACCAGGCTGGCGACCGTTTCGCCGCCGCCCAGGTGGGCGATATCGACACCTTCGATCACCCGCGGCGTTTCGCTGAGCGCCAAGACCTTGCGCAGACCCGCGAGGCCTTTTTTGGGGTCGATGTAAAACACTTCCGGTTGAGCGTGGGTGTCCAGTTCGCCGCGTTCTTCGAGCCGTTCCAGCATTTGGATTTCATCGCGCACGATCGCCGCGCGTTCAAAATCCATCGCCTTGCTGGCGGCCATCATTTCATCACGCATCTCTTTGATCAGTTTGCGTTTGCCGCCTTCGAGAAACGTTTGCAGCCGCTTGATGTCGCGGCGATAGTCGTCTTTGCCGATGCGGAAATTACACGGCGCGGTGCACTGGTTGATGCTCGCCAGCAAACAGGGGCGAAACCATTTCCAGCGTTCGTCGGATTCAGAGATGTCCAGCGAGCAGGTGCGGAATTTGAAGATCCGTTGCAGCACCTGGATCGCGCCGCGGAGTGCGCCGGCGCTGGCGAACGGCCCGTACAGTTTGACACCTTTCGCTTTGGGTTCGCGCGTCACCTCCACCCGCGGAAACTCCTCGCGGGTCGTGATCATCAGGTACGGGAACGTCTTGTCGTCCTTGAGTTCCTTGTTGTGTTTCGGCTGGATGTCTTTGATCAGCCGCGATTCCATCAACAGCGCGTCGACTTCGCTATCGCAGTCCATGTAGTCAATGTCTGCGATTTCGCCGATCCAGGGCGCCGTCCGCGCGTCTTCGGCGGCGGCTTTCAAAAAGTAGCTGCCGGCGCGGCTGCGCAGATTCTTTGCCTTGCCGACATAGATCACCCGTCCGGCGTCGTCCTTCATCAGGTAGACGCCTGGCGACTGGGGAAACGTTTTGACCTTGGCGGCGGCCTGGTCAAATCCGGTCGGTGTGTTGTCGGGGGAGGAAGCGTCGGTCATTGGATGAATGGGTGACTTCCTTCCGGAAGTTGCGTGGCTTTTCTGAGCACGTCTCTTGGCGGGCATTGGTGTCAACACACATCAGTCTGCAGTCCAGAGCATGGCTCCCCTCGCCCTAGGACAGATCGCGCAAATAGATTTTGATCGCAGAGGGGCGTTTACCGCGATTTGTTTTGGGGAGAGGGGCTGGGGGTGGCCTGCCGAAAATCAATCGAACTTGGAACGTTGGGTAGGTTCGGGGACGTTCAGCGATTCTGCTGGATCCCTCGTTTGCAAATTGCAAACTGGTCATTGCAAAGTTCAATTTGCCGGGAATCGTCGCTCAAATCATTTCGCAATTTGCACTGTTCATTTTGCAATTTTCAATCGTTGCCGGTTCACCAGTTTTCGACGCCACGTACTTTTCATCAGGCCAGGATGGGGTTGAGGGGCCGTACACCCGACCAATTCCCGGCCGCCGGCCCCCTCATCCCCAGCCCTTCTCCCCCGCAAAGCCGGGGAGAAGGGAGCCATGGTATGTTGTTTCGCCTCGAATGCCTGGAAGGGAGGTTGAAGACGTAAACGTCTGGCATCTCAGAAGCGATAAAACACACGGCTTCGTCAGTCACTTCTTCGCCAGCGACCAGTCTTTGCGTTGGCGGCTGCTGGGGATGCCCATGCGTTTTCGATACTTGGTCACCGTACGTCGGGCCACCGTCATGCCTTCTTCGGCCAATTTCTTGACCAGGCTTTCATCGCTCAGCGGATCGCGTTTGTCTTCGCCGTCGATCAACTCTTGCAGCTTCAAACGGATCGTGTCCCAGGCGACGTCTTCTCCGTCATCGGTTTGGGTGCCGCCGACGAACAGCCGGTGCAAGGGGATGATCCCGCGCGGCGTCTGCATCCATTTGTCGTTGACTGCCCGGCTGACCGTCGTCACGTGCACGCCGACCTTCTCGGCGATCTGCTGCATTTTCAGCGGTTCGATGGCTTCGGGGCCTTCGTCAAAGAACTTCTTTTGATGTGCCACGATCGCTTCGGCGACTTTGGTCAGCGTGCTGCGGCGCTGTTCGATCGATTCGATCAGCCATTGGGCGCTGTTGATCTTTCGCTTGATGTACTCGCGTTCTTCTTCGGTGCACGAGCGGTCTTGAAGCCGGCGGCGGTAATACTCGCTGATGTACAACGACGGCACGCGGTCGTCATCCAGCGTGATCTTGTACTCTCCGTTTTCGTCCTGCTCCAAAATGATGTCCGGGGTCACGTTGGGGACGTACGTTTCCATGAACGCCGCGCCCGGTTTGGGATTCAAGATTTGCAGTTCGGCACGAACGGTCTGGATCAGTTCGATGGAATAGCCGGTCGCCTTTTGGATCTGTGGCAAGCGGTTGGCGGCCAAGTCCTCCAGGTGCGAACTGATCAGTTTCTCCATCTCCTCGTAGTGCTCGAATTCCGGGCGCAGCTGCATCAGCAAACACTCGCTCAACGATCGGGCGGCGATCCCGGTCGGTTCGAGCGACTGGACAACCTTCAGCGCCCGTTCGGCGACCTCGTAGTTTTCCGCCGTGTGGTCGCTCGGCAGCAGATCCGCCAACGGGGTCCGCAAGTAGCCTCCGTCGCGGGCGTCCAGCGTGCTGATGATCCGCTCGGCGATGCGTTCGACGTCGTCATCGATGTCCAATTCGGCCAGCTGGTGAAGCAGGAAATCGTTCAGCGACTCGGGCCGCGACTGGGCGTTGGCCATCAGGTCGTGTCGCCGGTCGGCTTCCTCTTGCATCCGGCCGGCGGAACGGCGGAATGAATCGTCAAAGGTGCTCGGCAGCTCGGCGACCATGTTTTGCAGTCGCTCGAAGTCATCCGAATTGTCGCCGTTGTCGTCGACGACCAACTCCTTTTCGTCCTCGCTGCGGGTGTCCGCCGAAGGTGCTAGGTCCCCGTCTTCGGGCGACCCAGGCTCGGTTTCCTGCTGCTCCAGCAAGGGGTTTTCGTTCATCTCCTGTTCAATGCGTTCCTGCAACGCCAGCATCGGCAATTGCAGAATCTCCATCGACTGGATCATCCGTGGGGCCAGCTTTTGGGTCTGGACCATTCGGGCCTGCAGGCCCATCGACATTCGCATTCCGCTCATGAGATCCGCTTTTTACGTTTAGACGCACGTTCGCCGCCGCGGGCCACATTCCTGCGCGGGCTCTCCGGCGATCCTCGGCTCGCGTATTATCATACGCATTTTTGCCGCCCGCGCGAGCATATCGTGTGCCAAAGACGTCGATTTTGGCGATTAAAGTTTTTGACGACCCATCATCGCATCGGCAATCATTTCCCGATTGGCATATTCCAACACGCTGCCGGCGGTGATCCCCCTGGCCAAGCGGGTGATTTGGACCGGGTACTCGGCGAGCAGATTGCTGATGTACAACGAGGTGCCGTCCCCTTCGACGTTGGGGTTGGTCGCCATGATCACCTCGGTGAAATTCCCGTCACGGACCCGGTCGACCAGTGCTTCGATGGTCAATTGGTCCGGACCGATCCCGTCCAGCGGGGCGATCCGACCCAGCAGCACGTGGTACAACCCGTTGAAGGCCTGGGATTGCTCCAGACTCATCAGGTCGCGGGGCTGTTCCACGACGCACAAACGGGTGGTGTCGCGTTGGTCGTCACGGCAGATCGAACACAATGCTTCTTCACAGAGGTTGAAGCACGCCTGACAGTAGCGAATATCGCTACGGACACGACGAATCGCCTCGGCCAATGCGATCGCTTCGGCCTCGGGGACCCGCAGCAAATGGAACGCCAGCCGCTCGGCACTTTTCCTGCCCACACCCGGAAGTCGGCCGAGCTGGTCGACCAGTTCAGAAACGGCACCTGCATGCTTTTCCACGTCACACTCTCACTCGTGATCAGCGGCCCATCATCGACGTCAAAAAACCATCGATACCGGGGATATCCAGATTCATGTCGGCGACCATGTCGCGAATCGCTTCGGCGTAGGTCTGCTTGGCCACGGCGCCGGCGGCGTTGGTGGCTTCGACGACCGCTTGTTCGGTTTCCGCTTTGCTGATGCCGTCATCCGTGATGTTCACCGATTGAACCTGCCCGACGCAGTTGACGATCACGAACACCCGGCCGCAGGTCGAATCGCCGCGAACGTGTTCGGTTTGCATGCGGGCGTTCAATTCCTGCATCTTTTGCGGCAAATCCCTGAATGCGGCCATCATGGACGCGATGTTGCCGAGATTGCCAAGTCCTTTAAACATGTGATTGCAGAAAACGAGTGCGGAGGGGGAGGGGAAATCAGGCCGCCGATCCGGCCCCACGGGAGGCCGACAAGGCACGATGACGGCTGAAATTGTAGCGAATCGGGAAAGTCTCCGAAACGACCGCACTGCGACTGGCCGGCTGCTAAAATGCCACCGATTTCAACGTAGCTACCTTCGCCAGAAGGTGGGGCCCAGGGCGTCTGCCACGCTCTGGCGAGCGTAGCTACGTCCAAACACCGCTGCCCGGGTTACCGTCAGTCCCGGCAGTCCGCCCCTGCCCACCGAACGCCTCCGATCCGATATGCTGACGTCGCGATTGAACAATTGTATTAAACTACAAACCAAGTCCGTTTGTTCCTAGTTTCTGGTAGCCCCACCACAGTGATCCACCCCACGATATCCGTCTCCGTCCGTCCGGCCACTGCCGCGATTGTTTGTTTGTTGGCCATCGGGCCTGTTTTTGCCGAGGCCCCCGTCAAAGTGGAACCGTTGCCCGTCGCCGACGCCGTTGCATCGACCCCAGCGGAGATGAAGCCCTATGCCGAGCCGATCGAGCACACCGAGTTCAGCATCGACATGGTTCCCATCCCTGGCGGCGAGTTTCTGATGGGCAGCCCCGACGACGAAGACGATCGGGGCGACGACGAAGGACCGCAGCGGACCGTCAAAATCTCGCCCTTTTGGATGGGCAAGTTCGAAATCACTTGGGAACAATACGACGTCTGGAACGAGTCGGTTGACCAGCGGATGCGAAAGATGCTGGCGATCCAGGCCACCCCTCGCGATCTGGCCGTCGACGGCGTCTCCAAGCCGACCGAACCCTACACCGACATGAGTTTCGGGATGGGCCGCGAGGACTACCCTGCGATCTGCATGACCCAACACGCCGCCCGCACCTATTGCAAATGGTTGTCCGCCAAAACCGGCCGCTATTACCGATTGCCGACCGAAGCGGAATGGGAATACGCCTGCCGCGCCGGGACCAAATCGGCATACTCCTTCGGCGACGATCTCGATCAGTTGGAAGACCACGGCTGGTTCTTTGACAACAGCGACGACACCTACCAACGCGTCGGTCAGAAAAAGCCCAACCCCTGGGGCCTGCATGACATGCACGGCAATGTTTCCGAATGGGTTCTCGACCAGTACACGCCGTACGATTCGATCACCGAATCGGTCGATCCCCTGGTGATCCCCAAGACGCTGTACCCCCGCGTCGTTCGCGGCGGCGGTTGGGACGACGATCCGGAAATGCTGCGCAGCGCCGCTCGAAAGGCGTCCAGCGACGAATGGAAAGAGCAGGATCCGCAGGAACCCAAGAGCATTTGGTACCACACCGATGCCTTGTCGGTCGGATTCCGGATCGTCCGCCCCTTGGAAGAGCCCACGCCCGAGGCCAAGGCCGCCAAATGGGACAAGACCGAACCGGAACAAAAGGATCCGGAGGAATAGGTCGCCGACTGGCGCGGATCACGGAAGGACTACACTCGTTACGAGGCTCCGCCTCGTAACGCACGGCCGATGAGGCTCCGCCTCATGCAGACCACCCCCGGAGGCGGAGCCTCCCACAACACGCGTTCCCAGGCCGGAGCCTGGGAACGAGATTGAAGCCACACGTTACGAGGCGGAGCCTCCCACAACACGCGTTCCCAGGCCGGAGCCTGGGAACGAGATTGAAGCCACATGTTACGAGGCGGAGCCTCCCATATCCCGCGTTCCCAAGGCGGAGCCCGGGAACGAGATTGAACGTATCGCCCCCAACCCACCTATCCCTTTCACAACCGAGATCTCTTCGATGACGAACCCCACCCGACGACAGTTCTTAGCCACGACCACCAAAGCCGCCGCGGCCGCCACCACCCTTGCCGCGGCACGTCCGCAAACCGTCCATGCGGCCGAAGACAACATGATTCGTGTCGGTCTGCTCGGTTGCGGTGGTCGTGGAACCGGTGCCGCGATCAATGCCTTGTCCGTCGACAACGGCCCGATGACCCTGGTCGCGATGGGCGACGTGTCGGAAAACAAGATGAAGAGCTCCTACACGTCGCTCTCCGAAAAACGAAAGATCGGCGACAAGGTCGACGTCCCCGAAGAACGTCGCTACATCGGCTTCGATGCCTACAAAAAAGTCATGGACACGTTGGAGCCGGGCGACATCGTGATCATGGCCACCCCGGCCGCTTTCCGTTGGGTTCACTACAAGTATGCCATCGAGCGCGGGCTGAACGTGTTCATGGAGAAACCCGTCACCATCGACGCACCGACATCGGTGCGAATGCTGGAGATCAACCAAGCCGCGATCGCCAAGAATTTGAAGGTCGCCGTCGGTTTGATGTGCCGCCACTGCGTCGCCCGCCAAGAGTTGTTCGATCGGATCCAAAGCGGCGAAATCGGCGACCTGTTGATGCTGCGTGCCTATCGCATGGCCGGGCCCACCGGTTCAGCCGCCGCGCCGCCCAACACGGGCGATCTGAGCGAATTGATGTATCAGATCAAACACTTCCACGGCTTCTTGTGGCTCAGCGGCGGCGCGGTCAGCGACTTCCTGATTCACAACATCGACGAGTCGTGCTGGATGAAAAACGCTTGGCCGGTTAGCGCGATCGCCAGCGGCGGACGCCACTATCGCGGCGAAGATGTCGACCAAAACTTTGACGTTTATTCGATCGAATACACCTTCGCCGATGGAACCAAACTGTTGGTCGACGGTCGCACGATGCCGGGTTGCAAACGCGAATTCGCCAGCTTCGCGCATGGCACCAAAGGATCGGCGGTCATCTCCACCGCATCACACACGCCCGCCAAAGCTCGAATCTATTCCGGCCAAGCGTTCGATAAAGACAACTTGACCTGGGAATACCCCCAGCCCGAACCGAACCCCTATCAATTGGAGTGGGACGATCTGGTCGCCGCGATTCGCAGCGACACGCCCTACAACGAAGTCGAACGCGGTGTGATGGCCAGCGCCGTGACCAGCATGGGACGCATGGCCGCACACACCGGTCAAGAAATCACGTTGGATGAGTTCATGAAACACGATCACGAATTCGCTCCCAACGTCGACCAACTGACGCTCGATTCCGACTCGCCGCTGCAACTGAACGCGCAAGGCAAGTACAACATCCCGATGCCCGGGTTGGTCACCAAACGCGAGTACCTGTAGGCGGGATTCCGTTTGGCAACCGCCTGGCGCCTTTACGTAGCTGCCGTCGCCAGACGGCGGCAGAACCACACTCTGGCAAGCGTATCTACCGTTGTTCTTTTCCTTCGAGCCGAGTTCGCCTCACTCGGCCGGCTGGAAATCCTGGTCGATCTGCTGGTCGTCGATCTCGTCCACCTCGGGCAGGTTGCCCGGGCCGGGCATTTCGCTGGCCGGCAGCGACGAGACCACGACTGCTTGATCGAGCGGGTCCAGGCCCAGCGAGATCTGTAATGCCCCCAGCGCGGTGAACCAATCGCGTTGGGCTTCGACCAGTTTGATCTCGGTCTCGTTGGCTTTGGTTTCCAACAGGTTCAAGTAGATCAGGTCGATGTAGCCTTTTTCAAATCCTTTCTGGTAGCGAGCCAACGTGTCCAGCGCCGCTCGCAGCGACAATTCGCTCTGCTGGACGATCTGTTCGGCCAGCATCAATTGGTTCTGTGCGATCTGCAGGTCGGTCGCGATCTTGTCTCGCACCAATCGCAGCTTTTCGTTGATCTGGATGATTTTTGCCGATGTGGATTGGATCTTTCCGCGCGCCTTGCGCCGCTGAATCGGGACTTCGCTTTGAAATCCGATCATCAGTTCGAATTCGCCTTTGTCGTCCGACTTGGTCGCCGGCTCGCCCATGTCTTGCGACGCTTCGGTCACAAAGTCAAATCGGGGCAACATCTCGTTGCACGCCAAGCGGCGGTCCCATTGAACCTGACGCAGTTCATATTGCAGGATCTGTGGTTCGGGCCGACGCCCCAAGGCAGCGGCCAGATCGGCGTTGAAGTCGAATTCACGTTGCGGCTGAATCCGTGGGAACCGCGTCGGCAACCAATTCTTTGACGGAACAAGCGGTTGTCCCGCTTCGTTTCGCAGGTACAGCCCCAACTTCAGCGAGGCCGCTTGGAACTTCTGTTCTGCTTTCAACCGAAGTGCGCTTCGCTCGGCGATCAGTTGTTGGTTGAGGACCAAGTTGACCGTGGCGAACTTTCCGGCTTTGACACCGGCTTCGAATTGCTTGCCGCGCTTGACCGCCAGCTCCAGCAGTTCTTGCTGAGCTTTCAACACCGCTCCGGCGGCGACCCACTCCCAATACAAGGAGATCGCATCACTGGACGTCTCTAGGATTGCAGCTTGGAATTGTGGCCCCGCGGCCTGTTGTTGCAGCGATGCCTGGAACACGGCGACACGTTGCGGGTCGATCGCGCGACCTTGCAAGAGTGGCTGGGCGACGCCGATCTTGAACTCGCCGGCATCATCGGTTTGACGTTCTTTGTACCACGGTTGATAGAAGCCGCGGCCGATGCGGTAGCCCGCCTTCAAATAGCCGCCCCACCACGTCTGTCTCGCCAGCCCCAAACCGCTGCGATAGTTCTCGTAAAAACCCGTCGGCTCGGAAAGGGAATGGGCGTCGAACTTGGTGTCGTAAGCCCCGTAGGCCGACAGCAGCTCTCCGCCGGCAAGCGGTCGCAGTTGTCGGGCGCGCTGGATGTCCGGGTACGCACGGTACAGACTGGCGATCACATCGGCCAGCTTCAACGATTCGTCGGGGCCGACGACAGCTTGGCGATCGGATGGTTGAACCTCGGTTGCATCCGGGGGCCCGTTGGCATCGGTGGCGGGGGCATCATTCACCGCCGGTGGCTGCGATTCGTCTTGGACCATCGCCAGGAACTCGGCAAAGGAGCGTTGGTCCTCGCTGCCGAGTTGTTCGCCGAACAACTGCTGGGCATTGGTTTCCGCGGTGCCAGCGATCCACAACAGCGCTCCCAGCGTCAATCGCGTCCCCAACCTGCGGCCGGTCCGAGCGACCGCTATCAGGCCTTGGGCAGTTTGACCTTGGCGGTTTTCCCGCTTTTGGGCTCGTCGTCTGCCACGACCGGGGGGAATCCGTTCAATTGACGCCATATCTCATAACCGAGAGGAACTCGTTTCAGCAAAACCCATCCGTTGGCGCGCACGCCTTGACGAAGGTATCGGTCATCCGGCCAACCGTCCTCCCGCGGAAAATGATTGTCTGGGGTGACGATCACGCGAAAGTATCCCATCCCGTCGTCGGTTGGGAAAACTCGGTTGACTTTACCGCCGAAGGTGCCGACCGCGACCGAAGGCCAGCCGACAAATTGGACGGCCGGCCAGCCCTCAAACTGCAATCGCACCCGGTCGCCTTCCTGAATCAGTGGCATGTCGTTGCCGCTGACTTTTAATTCCACCGCCAACTCGTCTGCATCGGGGACGATCACGAACAGTTGGTCACCCTCCTTGATCGTGTCGCTGCCGGTCACGCCGTTCCACTGTTGGATGTATCCAGAACGAGGCGCCCGGATCTCCAGCCGATCCAACTCGCTGCGTTTGTTCCTCAAGTCCGAGATCTCTTTCTGGACCGTGTTGACCTTGCCGGTTGCCGCGTTGATCTTGTCGTTGGCTTCCTGGTTCTTGATCCGGATCTCCTGCTTTTTCGCTTCGATTTCTTCTTCTTTCGCTAGCAGCGCCGCATAGACTTCCTGTTCGGCGTTTTCGGCCTTAAGCACCTTGGCTTCTTGGGCATCGACCGACTGGCGTTTGGAAAACAGCTCTTCGCGCGAGATCAGGCCTTGTGGAAAGACGTCCTCGGCGACCTGCAACTGATTGATCTTGTCGCGCAGTTCGGCTCTCAGCGCGGTGACTTCGTTTTTTGCCTGTTCCCACTTTTGCCGGGCCGCCTTGTAGTCTTGCTGCAGCGCTTTCTCCAGCGACTCGCCGGATTGAAGTTGCAACTGGGCGTTCGTTTTCGCCACCTCCAAACTTGCGTTTTCCGCTTGCAGCTTGGATTCGAGCGCGATGATCTGGGTGTCGATCTGGGCGACTCCGTCGACCGCAAACGGCGTCATCTGCAACAGCAACTCGCCCTCTTCGACATAGCTTCCTTCGCGCAGCCCCGGCTTGACGTAGCTGACGACCCCTTTGGATTGGCTGAGCATCGGCTGGGGCCGTTGCTGGGGGTCGAGCGCCAACACGGTTCCGGTGCCCCGCGCGGTTTGACGCCAGGGGACAAACACCATCGAAATGATCGACAGGACCAGGGTGATAAACGTGATCCGGCCGACGATGCGAACGATCCGTCCGGTGCGTACCATCTGCAGCGCCGGAAAATCGTCGACGGAGGGTTCGGTTTCAATCATGGCAGTGATGCGATAGGGCGTAGCGTTAGCTCAAGTGCAACGAAATCTGGCCGTCACAAAGGTCGGCGACTTCGTCTCGATTGGTGAACACGATCAGCGTCCGATTCGCTTCGGGGCCGGTGATGTTGTTCCAAATCAAATCGCGGTACTGGCGGCTCACTTCGTCCAGCAATCCGTTGATAACGACCAATCGGGGACGCGGCGCGATGGCACGCGCAATCACCAGTCGCACCTGCTGTTCCCGGGTCAGCGGGTAACCACCGGTCTGTATTTTAGTGTTCAGTCCGTCGGGAAGCGAAAGCACCAATTCGAGCAAGTCGACCGCGGTGAGGACCTGACGCACGCGATTGGGTGAGACATTGGGTCGTCCCAGGCTGACATTTTCGACAATCGAACCGTAGAACAACTCGGGCTCACCGGCATAGCCGACCAATTCGCCCGGGTTGGCGATGGCCGCTTCCATGGCGTCGAACCCCGCGACTTGGATCACCCCCGCGTTGGGATCCATCAATCCGGCAAGCGATCTCGCGAAACGATCTTTGCCGGCCTGGTCATCACCGATCACGGCCAAACGCGATCCCGCCGCCACATCGGCTTCGGGGACGCGAGAGCGGTGCGTCACCGAGTGAAACGCCAGATCGCTCCAGCTAACCTGGGCTGGTCCGTCGGGGATCGTGCCGATTTCCGTCCGCGGATCCGGCGGAATGTCCAACAGGTTTCCGACTTTATCGATCCCGGCCATCATGTCGTAGAACTTCTCCAGCGATTTACCCGCTTTGGCGAACGCGCCGACCACCACCGTGACGACCAACTCGCTGGCGACCAACTGTCCCAGCGTGAGCTGGCCGTTGATCACCAACCATCCCCCCAATCCCAGCAAGACGGTGGAGGCGACAACTTGCAGCCCGACGGCGAAGATCACCTGCCGAATCACGACGCCGAACTGTTTCTTGCGGGCTTGGATGTACTCGGTCGTCAGTTGGTTGGCGCGCAGGATCGCCAACCGCTCGCCGCCACCGGTCTTGAACGCCGACGGCATGGCGATGACGTCCTGCAGCCAATGCGCGACTTCATACTTGGTCTTCGATTCCTTGATCGCCGTTTGAATGCCGTTGCGGCCCAACAGCCAGGTGAAAAAGACCATGGCAAAGACCAGGACCAGGTCGAATCCCAGCAGGAACGGATGGTAGAACGCGAGCAGAAACAGTCCCAGTGCCGTCGTCAAAATCACCGTCACGCCGTCCAGCAACAGCACCGCGGTCGCCTTCTGGATCGTCATGATGTCGAAGACGCGGTTGGCAAACTCTCGCGGATACTTGCCCCGCAGCGACGCTTGATTGGCACGCGGAAATCGGTGCGACAGATCGCTGACGATCCGCACGAACTGGCGGCGCTGGATGATTTCCACCACCCAGGTCTGCAACACTTTTAAAACGCCTGCGATCCCCAGGCACGTCAGCAACATGCCCGCCAAGACCACCAAGGGTTGGAAATACGTTCCCCAACTGACGACGTTGACCAGCCCTTCCACGACCAGCGGTGTGGCCAATCCCAACACCCCGGCCACGCCGGCAAACAAGACCACCAATCCCAGGTCGCGCCGGTCCATGTCCAATAACGCGACGAAGCGCTGCACCGGGCTGGGGGGGGATCCGTTCCCATCGCTCTCCGCCGCCGTGTCGCTTCTCGAGAGCGTCTCGCATTCCAATTCCTTCTTGGCGACCAACATCCTCACCGACTCCACGTCTCCCAGTCGTTCGATCAGTTCCGACTTGCTCAGGCTGTAATGCTCGGTGCTGTTCCCGATGATCGATGCGGTCACCCGGCGCCCCTCGGGCCCCTCCAACACCAACATCTTTCCGCCTCTCAGGGCGAACACCAGCGCGTATCCGTGCTGGACCGCCGCAAACGCTTCGCCGGCACTGCGAAACGGGGTCTCGCGGAGCACGATCCCGGCGTTTTCGGCCGCTTGAATCAAGGGGCGAAACGGGTCTTCCGGGTCATGCGGCAGCACGGTGAATGCGATCGGCTGTTTGCTCGGCTGGACATCCAGCGCGATCACCAGCGCCGCAACCGTCTTTTCCACGACATTGACGGTCGGCGCCCGAGCGGCACTTTCGGCTCTCCACGCCTCGTTCCCGCGACCAGACGACGATCGGCGGGGATCACTCTCGGGGTGTTCCAATTGCGGGGCGTTACTTTCACCCGGTGGTGACATGTCGATGGCTCAGTGGGAATCGAAACGACAGCAGGATCCAGGTCACTCCGCGGGGCGGCAGACCCCAACAAAAACCACCCGAAAAAACTTGGGACAACTGTACGGTCCATTCTTGTTTTTTGACAAGCCGTTTACCAAGACCACCTGCCAAGAAAGAGCAATTGTTCCGGGCATAGCCCCGTCGACGTTATGCGGTGTCGCCGACAGGCTCGTGGTGCACAAATCTCATTCCCGAAAACCACCACAAGGCCGGCAACCACGCCAGCATCGCCAATCCTGCGGCGATCGAACAGTACGTCCAAGAAAACCCGAACAAGGCACCGGCAACGGCCGCGGATCCGACCGCCAGCAGCAGGATCGGCGTCATAGACAGACCTAGGATCATCATGAAGACCAACGCACGTGCCCCCTGGAAGACGTCGGGGGTCCCGCTTGGCATCGGCCGCAATCCCGTGACCGCTGCGATGAAGTTTGTCATTGTGGCAAATGCCAGGCTGAAGGCGACTCCGGCAAACAGGATCGAGAGAGACGCCACGACACTCTGGGTACTGATCACCAGAGCGGGCAAACAAAACGCGATCTGAATCGCGATCAACAACGTCGCCGACCCGCTGACCATTCCCGCCGCGATCGCCATCGGACGGATGGGCAACGTTTGATACCACGTCAACAGGCGAGCGCTCGCGGCGAAACCGGTTTGGGAGGTGATCGAGAGCAGGAAGCCGACATAGGCCGACGCGCCCAAGGCGATCGGAACCGCATAGGTTCGCCCTGCGTCGGGAATCGTGTCGGGAAAGATCTGCAAGACGGCTGCTGCGGTAATCGCAGCCACGATGCCCAAAACGATGATTCCCGGGACCAGCCGTCCGGTGCGCCGGATCGCCGACGTGATCTGCGACCATGCCACCGGTCCGACACCGCCGAACCACCCGAATGCCGGCAGCATTTGAGACCGTTCTGCCTTTCGCGTCGAAATCCCGTAGACGTTGCCACCGCGGATGCGCTCAAGTTTCTTCTGACGTCGCGCGACGCCTTCAACGGCAAGCTCCGAAAATCCACGGTTGGTTCGATAGCAACTGACCGTGACCCCGGTGATCAGCCCCAGACCGATCAATTGCCCGACCAGCAATTCAATCCCTAGGTCACTTGTCATCACGGTGGCAAACGGGCGAAACGGCAACGACAGTCCCCATGCTGCCGGGCCACCGTTGATGGCACGAGAGACCACCGTGATCGAATACGATTCTTCAACCGCGATCACCCGACCGGCGGCTTCGATCACAATCACCGCGACGCTGGTCAACGCCGCCAATCGGATCGCTCGCAAGACACCGGGCGAGAGCCGCGGTTTGAGCAACGTGTATTGAAATGCCAGCATCGTGATCAAGATTCCGCCCGAGCTGATGCCCAGGAACCCGCCCAGAAAACTGCCCAAGTGCGGCAGCATGAACACGGCAAAAAAACCGCTGATCGGCAGCCAACCGAAAGCCAACGTCAACAGACGGTAGGACAGGATGTGCGAATTGGTGAACGGTCCGGCAAGAACGAATTGCAATTCGGCCGGTTTCAATTCCAGCAACGCTTCGCCGGAATTCGTCGTCACCATCGCTGCTGCGGCAATGTACATCAGCACCGGGATGGAGTCGGCAATCACACGGGCAAACGCCGATGGCGTGGGTTGATCGGCCGTCAATATCATCATCACGGTGGGCATCATTCCGAACCCAACCATGCCCAGCATGAACACCGCAAAGAACGCCCCCGAAGGCCGTTTGACCAGCCGCCAAGCTTGACGAAACGCCGCTCGTGACAGCATCTGCATCAATCGCGTCAACGCGGGGTCAATCATCGCGATTTGCCCGTTCACCGTTCGTGACGTCGTTCGCCTCTGGTTCGGCCTGTCCGGTCAGCCGGAAAAAGACTTCTTCCAGGGACCGGCTTGCACCGCCGAATTGGGTGCGGGCCTCATCCAGCGGGCCGCTGAACAAGACACTCCCCTGGCAAATCAAGACCAGGAAATCGCATAAATCATCGACCAGCGATAGTAAGTGCGAACTGACCAGCACCGTCGCGCCACGCCGTGACTGTTCACGAATCGAATCTTTCAGGATACGGATGCTCGGCGGATCCAGCCCCGTCATCGGTTCATCCAACAGCAAAACGTCAGGTGAACGCAAATACGCACACGCGATCGCCACCTTTTGACGCATCCCCCGCGACAATTCCGATGCCAGCGTGTTTTTTTTGTCACTCAAACTGAAACGGCTCAGCAATCCGTCGCCGTCGCGTTGCCAGTCGGCCAATCGGTACGCCGAAGCGATGAACTGCAGGTGTTCCCAGACCGTCAATGTATCGAAAAGGGGCGGGTCGTCGGGGACATAAGCGGTTCGCTGCTTGACCAATAGCGGATCGCTGGTCAAGTCCGCACCGGCAACGCTCAATCGTCCGGCGGTTGGACGCAGGATGCCACATAACGTCCGGATCGTGGTCGTTTTGCCGGCACCGTTGGGGCCGACCAAGGCGGCGACTGAACCGGCGGGAACCGCAAACGATGCACCCGCAACCGCGACGAAATCACCATAGCGTTTGACAAAAGCTTCGACTTCGATCACGGCTTGCCGACTCGGATTTCAAGAAGATGGCTGTGGGGATGCAAATGCCTTGTCACCCGCCGGCCCCGCACCCGCCGGCCCCGCACCCGCCGGCCCCGCACCCGCCGGCCCCGCCCTTAGCGGCCCGGCGATTCGATTTCGAACAGCATGATCACGGTCACGTCTCCGCCGGAAAAGGTGTTCATCGAACTCGCCCCGGTCGCCAGAGCCGCCGAATGATTGCCCGAGATCGACAACACGCGAATGTTGTTCTTTCGGATGAACCGGTTGATCTGCTTTTCCAAATCATCCAGTTCGGTGTCGACGGACTTGAATATTTTGACCTGCTGCACGTGATGACTCCGCAGTCTCGCTAGGTGTAAAGGATGCAACGTCGATCTCGGGGGGAAACAAGCGATCGACACGACATCCGCCAAGGTAGCACGCCGATACCGGCCGTGCGAGCAGTCCTACATGTTGGTGTCCAGGCTTTAGCCGCCCACTGTCGCTGCGTAACAGCGACTCGGTATCGCCTAAAGGCTAAATACCAACGGATTGACAATCTACTATCGCGGCCGTCGAGGTGTGGACACCGCATGATCGATCGCACACGCCCCGGCCAGTACCGCGACGCTGCGGTCCAGCCCGGCCTGGCGAAACAACCGTCGCATGCCGACCATCAACGCGTGCCAGGTGTGAATCGTTTCCGGCACCGGAAACTTGCGGGCGTCGATGCGGTCAAAACCTTGTTCGCTGACGCTGATTTCCGTCGGCAGATGCATCAACGCTTCCAGCATCAAGTGTTGGCGGCATTCCAATTCGCTCAGGTCCGGGTCATCATAAATCCACATGTGGGGACCAAGGATCCGATCGATCATCGCCAGCGCCGCCGATTCTGCCGCGTCGCTGGAAAGCACCAAATCCGTTTGCCCACACTGAACGTAAAACTTTGCCATCGGATCGCTCCTCCGTGAAGAAATGTGAGATACTGCCAGCAGGCCGCGGCGTTTTCGCCCCCGCTGTCCTGCAAATAGGATCGCGGGAGCGTTGACACAGCCGGTCACGACTCCATCCACGCCCGTTTTCAGCAGCCAATCATGCCCATCCGTTCGATCCTGATTTCCCGTGTTCTGGCCCTGCCGCTCTGTGTTGTGACGCTGTTGTTGGCATCCGGTTGCGGATCGGAAAACGCAGATTCAACCGACCAAGGCCCAGCAACCGCCGAAGCGGCAGCCGCCGAGGCCGGGGGCGAATCAGACGCCGCCGAATCTCAGTCGCTCAGCAGCTCCGATCCTGGGACCGATGCAACGCCGGAAACCGCGGCGGATGCGCTTTACAGCCCCGAGGCGTTTCGGATGGCGGCACACGATGGCAAGCTCCGCGTCGTCCAGCTTTGTCTCGAGAGCGGCATGGACATCAACGAGGCCGATGCCAATGGGCTGACCCCGCTGGCTATGGCCGCCTACAACGGTCACGACGACGTCGTCACGTTGCTGATCGCCAATGGCGCAACGGTCGATTCGCGTGATCGGACCGGAAAGACACCCCTGATTCACGCCGCCAGTGGTCCAGCCCCCACCACGGTCGAAATCCTGCTGGACGCCGGTGCAGAAATCAACGCCGTCGACAACGGCGAACACTGGACCGCATTGATGATGGCCGCCGCCGAAGGACAAGCCGAAGTCGTCGAAGTCCTGCTAACACGTGGCGCCAAAAAAGACATGGTGGACATCGACGGCGAATCCGCCGCCTATTTCGCACGCCAAAACGGCCACGTCAAAATCGCCCAACGGTTGGAACAGTGAGTGACGAGTTGGCAGTCAGTCTCGTTCCTGGGCTCGGCCTTGGAACACGCTGAAGACGTGGCTCCCGCCACACACGCAGCGTGCCGCAAGAGGTGGAGCCTCTGGAAATTTGCGTCCCCAGGCGGAGCCTGGGAACGATGAAAAACCTGAAACTTGAAACCTGAAACTCAGTTCGCCGGGACGCAGAGTTCGATCCAGTGCCCGTCGGGGTCTTGGACGAAGGTTTGTTGGGCGCCGTCGGGGCGGATGCGGCGGGGCAACCGATTCGCGTCGTTGGCGTCGAGGTGTTTTTCCCAGGCATCGAGATCGTCGACGACCAAGGCCAAATGGGTGCCTCGGTGTCCCGAATGCACCGGCAAGTCACGGTCGCCGATCAAGTGAAGTTCTTGGTCGACCCCCAAGCGAAACCATGCGCCGGGGAAATCAAACGCGGGGCGATCCATCGGAGGCAAGCACAGAACATCCCGATAGAACGCGACACTGGCCGGAACATCGGCGACGTGCAACGCGACATGATTCAGCTGATGGACTTTCAACTTGAAACTTGAAACTTGAAACTTGTTAAACCGACTTCGCTGCATATTGCTCGGCGTATTCAATCGTCCACGCGTCGATCACCTCTTCGAACTCCTGGACGTCGACGTCGGCGATATCGCGGAACAGCGACCGGTTAAAAATCTCGCCGTTTTCCACAGTCGCCTTGCCTTTCAAATCCAGCACCCGCAGGTCGCTGTAGGGGCGGATCACCATTTCGAAGCGGCTGTATGTGTTGGATCGACGCCCGTTCTTGATCCTCAGGTCATCGCGATAACAGGCCGATCCCCAGCCGATTTCGCCGAACAGTGATTCCTGGCGGAAACCGGGGAACGCGTCGATAACGCTGCGCATCTTCGCTTCGATGCGTTCGGACAGCGACAGGCGGTAGGAGGTGTGCAGCCGTTTGAGTTCTTCTTCGGTCAGCTCCTTACGTTTCGCTTCGCTGGCCGAATGATCGCGTCGCCGTTGGCCCCGCTGAATCGCCGATTCCAAACGCGACTGAAAGTCATCGCTCATTCCGACGCCTCCGTTGGTTTTTCCGGAGCCGAGTCCTTGCCCACTGCATTGTTGCCCATTGCATCGTTGCCCATTGCATCGTTGCCCATTGCATCGTTGCACGCTGACTCGCTGGCAACGGCCGTTTCGACGGCGGCCGGCTGGGATGGCGGTGCGTTCTCGGTCGGTTTGGCGGGCTCAGGCTTCTGCTGCTCGGGTTGAGACTTCTCAGGCTTGCCTTGGGACTCTTTTGCCGCGGGCGTTTCTTCCTGTTTGGAATAGAATTGCATCAGATCGCCGAACGAACGCAGCGGTTCATCGCCTTTCTGCATCGCGTCGCTGATCGGTTTCGCTTCGGGTTTGGCGACGACACGATAGGATTCCGGTTGCCGTGGTTTCCGCGAATCACGTCCGCGTCCGCCACGACCTCCCTGGCCTCCGCGTCCCTGTCCACCACGCCCTCCCTGTCCGCCACGTCCCTGTCCGCCACGTCCCTGTCCGCCACGTCCCTGTCCGCCGCGGCCCTGGCCACCGCGACCTTGACCGCCCCCACGACCCTGCCCTCCTTGGGCTTGATCGCCGCGACCAGCGGGCTGTGCTTGGCCGGCGGGTTGACCTTGACCGGCGGAAATGCGTCCGCCGCCTTGACGTCCCTGGCCGCGTCCTTGTCCCCGACCCGGTCCGGCACCGGACCGGCTATCGCGGCGGTACCCGCCACGGCCACCGGAGGATTCGCGATTTTGGCGTTCCTTTTCCAGCTGTTCCTCTTGTTGCGGCGACAGGGCACTCAAACCGACGCGGCGTCGTTTTTCGTCGATGCCCGTGACCCAAGCGGTGACCACATCGCCGACTTGAATGGCTTCGTTCAGATCTTCGACGTATCCGTCACTCAGCCGGCTGACATGAATCAGACCGCTGCAATCCGGGGCCAGTTCGACGAATACGCCAAAGCTCATCACTCCGACCACGACGCCGACCACTTGGTCGCCGGGGTTGAGTGTTTTTAGCGTGGGCATCGTGTCCAACACGCCGGGAGGATCGTTGCTGATTGCGGTTTCGCCGAAGGGGTCGCACAGCCATCGGACCACTTGGTTGACGCGATGGCGTCCGACTTGCCACTCCTTGATGCACTTGTCGATTTTGGCGCGTTCGGGCAGCGGCCGCCGAACCGGCTCGGGCACCGCCGCCGCTGCGTCGGTGCTTGTCGATTCTTGGGCTTCGGATTCCTTCGCCTCTGGTGTCTCGCTCGTTGCTTCAGGACTCACCGACGAATCGGATTCGCTTGCCGTTGCCTCCGCATCCTCTGCGGACGCTTCGGTGGCTCCGTCGGTCGCGGCAATTTCGCTGACATTGTCCGATGGTGCCGACTGGGCGGCGGCCTCGGTTGAATCCTCGGGTGAATCCTCGGGCGCGTCAGGCTTTCCGCCTTCGGAGTCACCGCTTTGTTCCGGAGCACTCGCTTCGTCACTGCCGGCTGTCGCCTCGTCGCCGATCTTAAACTCACCGGCCTTTTCACCGGCGTGGTCGAAATCTTCGACCGGAGCCGGCTGGGCGGGCGTCGTCGCATCGACCAGCTTGGGTTCGGCGATGTCGGCCAGTTTTTCGTAGCTGGGTGCTTCGTACCCGGGCGGTGCCGGCGGAGGCAGTTCGATCTCGAGTGCGTTGGCAAGCTTTTTAGCCAGCGCGTAATCGTCGGGGTGAATCAGTGTTCCGTCGAGCACCTCGTCGCTCTCAAAGACCCGCAAAAACGGCAGCGCCTGACGCGACTGCACGTTCGATTCCCAGCCTTCAAGCGACAACAGTTCCTGTCGCGAACTCAGCAATTGTTGTTCGCGGCGGGTGATCAGCGATTGAGCCACCGTGGGGTTCATGCCGGGCAACTGCTGCAACCAGCCCAGTGGAGCGGCGTTGCTGTCCACGCCGCCACGCGATGCGCCACTGGACATGATGTGCCCCAGCGAAATCGCCAAGGCGTCTTCAGACAATTCGCTTTGGAACGATGCCAGTCGCAATCGCAACGGATCGACTTTGGCATAGGCCTGGGCGGGATGCATGACGGAGAACGCGATCCAGGCCGCGGCACGGAAACGCCGCGGCGTCGATCGCATTTCGGAATTGGCCACATCGCTGCTGGCATAGGTGTCGGCGCCCGAGCGATCGGCGACGGTCCAACGGACCGTGTGGTCAGGACTTTGTGCGATCAAATCACCCAGGGCGATCAGGCAGGCACGCCGCGCGGGCCCGTTGCTGACGATCACCAAGTCGACGTGGTGTTGGTGGATCAATTCGCCCATCTTGGCGACGGTTTGGCCGCGCACATTTCCCGACAACTGACACGGCAAATCTTCACCGTGCAGCACGCGTCCGTCGGCCGAAACGATCGCCGTCGCGGCGGTCTTGGGCCCGACGGCATCGATCGACATCACAACCTTGGCGTCGACCGGGCCGCGGTTGACCTGGCGTCGCAAATGGTCGGCGACGACACCGACCAACCGTGTCGACGCACGTTCGTGAAGCTCATCCCACCACGCCGCCTCGGCGGCCTCGCGAATGTCGGCTTCATGCTGCATCACGACGTCACCCAAGATCGATTCGATCCCCGGGTTCAGGCTGATCACGGCACGTTTGATTTCACCGACCAACTTGGCCGCGTCGTATTCGAACGCGCACACGGCGACTTGGCTGCGGAGGGCTCGGCCGAGCATGACGATCTGAAACGCGCTCAGCTTGGTCGCCGGCATCCGCTTGCCTTCCAGCGGTTTCAGGACGCTGACCAGCCAGCGGCGTCGACGTTGACGCGGGGAAATCTTTTTCTGTTTCTTAGGAGCCGCGGATTTCCCTTTCGATTTCTTCGCCGCCGGTTTTTCCTGTTCTTCCGGATCCGGTTTGAAACCCGGCAGGTCGGCGTCGGCATCCGCACCGGCCGTCGCGGGCGCGGCGTTGGACTCACCGTCCGCCTTCGCTTCGGGCTGATCCCCTTCGGCCGGTTGAGTGCCGGCGGCACTGCCTTCGGCCTCGGCGGGCGGTTGCGATTTTGTCTCGGTCGACGTTTCCGCTGGCCCTTGGTCGGTCGCGTCGGCTTCGCCCGGCGTGTCTCCGGCCGCAGGTGATTCTGCCGCGGGTGATTCGGCCGCCTGTTCTGAAGCGACCGCATTTTCGTCCGGTGCCGCGGGCGTTGCAGCCGGCGTCTCGGTCACCGCCGCCGGTGCTGCATCGGTTGCCGGTTCGGCTTGCGGTGTTTCTTGCTCCGCCGTCACATCTGCCGCCGCTGCCGGTTTCGCTCCGTCCGTCTTTTCATCCGGCTTGTTCGATTTCGGCTCGCTCTGCTTGCCCTCGGCGTCGGCTTGGTTTTGTTCGGCCGCGGCGATGTGTGGATCATGCACATCGGAGATGTGAAGTTTCGCGTTTCGGCTCAGCCAGCGAACCGCGGCGCTGATCACCCGAGGATCACCGGCCAATCGACCGGGAATCGCCTTGCCCAGTCCCTCGACGGCAGCGGCGGCATCGGAGACCGATTCCATCGTCTCGGCGACGGCGGCGGCATCGGCAGGATCGCCCTTTTGGGGATTGAGCATCCGCACGGCCAGCCGGTTGGCGTCACTCTCGACGCCTGCGGTGGTTTCTTGTCGCAGTCGTTTTGCCAGCCGCTGCAGCGTGCGATTGGAGCCGCTTTTGCGGATCGCATCACCGATCGCCGGATCCGCCAGCGGCGTCGCTTGCCACATCTGGTGAAGCTCATCGCGGTACTCTGCCAGCGATTTCTCGGCGTCCAAGGCCGCCTTCAGACCCCACAGCGTCGCTTCGTCCAGCCCGCCGAGTTCATCGCGGCGGTACCGCGCCAAGAAAGGAGCTTCATAGCCCTGCTCAATCAACGGCAGGGCAAGTTTCAGACTCGATGCATCGCATCGCCCGCGTCGGGCGATCGCTTCTAGATCGACAGCCATGATCAGTCGGTCTCGGTGTTGGTCCGGACGCCACTCTGGCCGGCGGTGCAAACAACGCACCAAGGCGGGCGGCGATCCAGGAATCGTTGGTGTGCCGCGTTGCCAACCATCCCTCGGGTTCGGGTGTCGACGTTCGCGGCGGGAAAATCCCCACGTGGGGCGAGGCGGGTGGAACGCACCAATAAACAGCGTGCTCCCCCCAGCTTTCGCCGCGCGAGAATAGCGCCACAGGCCCTGCCTGTCAACTGAGGGACCCGACGAATGAGTCAACCGCCGATCGGCGTGAAACTGGGATAACCGGCAAAATCGATCATTTCGCCTTTACTTGCCCAGCCGTCAAAGTCGATACCGTTAACGCACACCCGTCGGATGACCGACGCCACTGTGCTTTGGATATTGTGCTTTGGATACTGAACTTTGGATTTCGATCGACCAAAAGAAATTGATGAGCAACTTTGATCAGCGATTGCAGGCGGGATGGAGAGTTTGGTCCGAAGACGATCCGTCAGATTGCGACACACCGACCCGATCGGATCCCCGCTGGCTCAGGGAACTGGACCAGATTGCGGGCACCGGCCCCAAAAAGACCCGTTCCGTCCCAATAAAACTGCTCACCCGGTTGCTGCTCAGTGCCCATCGCTGCAACAGCGCCTGGCTGGACGATTTTGCGGATGACGTCGTCGTGATCGATGCGGACCTGCACGAAGTGTTGCTGGCCTTTGAAAAGTTTCAACAGGAAAGCACGGGGCAAGACGGCCCCAACCTGACTCCCAGAGTCGCGGCCTGATCGCTTCCGATCAATCGCCTCGGCTCCGGCGTATTCACCTCCCCAAACGTCGCTCCCCCACGGAGCGAATCGATTCCGAAGGAAATGTACCCATGCGCTCCATCGCTGTGATCAACCAAAAAGGCGGGGTTGGAAAAACCACCAGTTCGGTGAACCTTTCGGCGGCTCTGGCCCAGTCCGGACGCCGCGTTTGCGTCATGGACCTGGATCCCCAGGCCCACGCCTCGCTACACCTCGGCATCACCGCGGTCGATGACCAGCCCAGCATGTACGAAATCCTCTGTAGCGATGCGACGATCGCCGAGGCCAAGCGACAGGTGAACGACAACCTGTGCGTGGTGCCGTCCAACCTTGATTTGGCAGCGGCGGAATTGGAATTGGCCGGCGAAGTCGGACGAGAGATGATCCTCCGCGACAAATTGGACGACGACCCCGACGAATACGACTACTTGATCTTGGACTGCCCGCCCAGTTTGGGTGTACTGACGGTCAACGCTCTGGTCGCCGTCAACGAAGTCTTTCTGCCGCTCCAGCCACACTTTCTCGCCCTCCACGGCCTGAGCAAACTGTTGCGGACCATCGAAGTCGTCTCGCGTCGCTTGAACGACCAACTGCGACTGTCCGGCGTCATGCTCTGCATGTACGACTCCAACACCCGATTGGCGGCCGAAGTCAGCACCGATATCGACGAGTTCTTCCAGGCGACCAAGGGCGGACGCGAGTTCTTCCGCGGGGCCAAGTTCTTTGAAACGCGGATCCGCCGCAACGTGCGGCTGGCCGAGGCGCCCAGTTTCGGACAATCGATCTTCCAATACGCTCCCCAAAGCAACGGCTCGATCGACTACCAGGCCCTGGCCGAAGAAGTCATCGCGCAAGAGCAAAACGGTTCCGCCGAAGAACCTGTTGCGGTTGTCCAGCAGCACAACGCAGCGGTCGAGCAACGCATCGCCGCCTGAATTGGCAGCTCCTGCAAGCCCGAAACGCAAGCGAGTGAATCTGCTGCGCCACTTGCTCACGCCGCGGGCTAGTCAATCCACAGACGCTTAGACCTTGTCCCTCAACGCGGCAAGCGTCGTACGTGGTAGCGGAATTCGCCAAGAATTTCGGCGTTTCCCCTGTGGACTGCTGCGAAGTCGAAAGCCTTGGCGGCTTCCGCTACGTGTTGAGGGACAAAGCCTCGCCTAGGAGGGCATGCTGTGCATGCCAACGCTTGTCATTCACAGCCTGACCTACCTATAGCGCCGAACTCGATATCTCTTTCTTGCAGCGGCGCTTGGTCCGGCACGGCCATGTGACCGGCGTTCTGCGATTCGAATATACTTTGCCGACCCAGCGGATCGCCGCGTGAGGGCAAACGAATTCGTTCAAGGACCGCAAAATGAGAGTCGGATTACTTTTCACCATGCTTGTCGTCGGTGCCATCTGTCACGCCGAAGACTGGCCGGGGTGGCGCGGCCCACGCGGTGATGGAACCAGTCACGAAACCGACGTTCCGACCGAGTGGGACGCCGCCAGCGGAAAGAATATTCGGTGGAAAACGCCCATCGCCGGGGCGGGATATTCCTCGCCCGTCCTCGTCGGCGATTCAATTTTCCTGACGTCCTGCGACCAGACCACGCAAGCTCGCTTGCTGCATTGCCTGGATCGTGCCAACGGCACCCCCAAGTGGACGCGCGAGGTGATCGCGGCGCCGCTGGAGGGCATGCACAAATTGAATAGCCACGCGTCGGGAACCCCCGCGGCCGACGCTGACCACGTCTACGTCACGTTCTTTCAAACCGATGATACCAGCGGCAAACGCGGCGAACCGGGCGAGATGGTCGTTGCCAGCTACGATCACCGGGGAAATCAACAGTGGTTGGTCACCGTCGGAGCGTTCTCCAGCATTCACGGCTATTGCACCAGCCCGGTCCTTTTTGAAAACTTGCTGCTGGTCAACGGAGATCACGACGGTGAATCGTATCTGGCAGCACTCGACAAAACGACGGGCGATCTGGTCTGGAAAACCCCGCGCGTGCATCAGACACGAAGCTACGTCACGCCGCTGTTGCGTGAAATCGACGGCCAAATGCAGGCGGTCATGACCGGCAGCAAACGTGTCGCCGGATTCGACCCACGCAGCGGCCGGCGACTTTGGTGGATCGAAGGTCCGACCGAGCAATTCGTCGCGTCGATGGTCTATGACGATCAAAACTTCTACCTGACGGCCGGCTTTCCGACCTACCACGTGATGTCGATTCGTCCCGGCGGCGTCGGTGATGTCACCGACACCCACGTCAACTGGCACGTGACCGCGGCGCAGAGCTATGTCCCGTCGCCCGTGGTCACCGGCGGATTGCTATTCATCGCCGACGACCGCGGCATCGCCCATTGTTTCGACACGGAGTCGGGCGAGCGACTGTGGCGCGAGCGTTTGGGACGCCACTTCAGCGCCTCGCTGGTGACCGCCGGCGGCTTGGTCTACTTTACCACCGATGACGGCGAAACGATCGTGATGAAAGCATCACGAGAGCCCGTGGTCGTCGCAGAAAACTCCCTCGGTGAATCGGTGTTCGCGTCACCGGCAATCTCCGACGGAAAACTGTATCTCCGAACCCGTGAGCATTTGTATTGTATTGGAAATCCTTGATGTCCCGTTTCCGGTCGATCGTGATGCTGCTGGTCGGCTTCGCACTGTGGACCAACCCGCTGCTGTCATCGTGCTCCCAGGGCCAAACCACGACCTGGGACGGAAAACATGACACCTCCATCATCAAGCTGACGGTCGTCTACTTCGTCCCCGCCGATCGAAACCCGCTGGTCGATTGGCGGGACCGCGTGGATTACTACTGCACGCGGATTCAGCGGTTTCACCAGCGAGAGTTTCAAGGACAAAGTCGCTTGGACGTGACCGTCCATCCGACTCCGATGGTCTCCAAGTGGACCACGTCGGAGTTGCGTCGCGGCGATGCCAATGCGATTTTTTTCAAAACACTTTCGGAGATCGACCAGCGGATGGAATTGGGATCGGCCAGCGACGATGGGTTCCCGATCGTGTTGGCTTTGAGCGATATCAACCATCGACCGTTGGACGATTTCTATCGCCTCGCGTGGAAAGACGGTCGGGCCGAGTTCGAAGGGATCTTGACCGGAGGAAATCATTTTCCGGGGTCGGCACTCGGCGGCGCAAGGGCGACCTACCTGGCCGATCGAGGCATCGGGTGGGGATTGGTCAGTGCCGACGGATGGCGTGTGCCCTATCGCGGTTCGGATTGCGTGATCTATCACGAAGGACTCGGACACACGGTCGGGCTGCCGCACCCCGAACCGGGCAACCGATCGGTCATGAGCAGGGCGCAGTACCACGGCTGGATCAATGAATCTTGGATCGACGACGACCAGAAAAAACGTCTCGGGTGGAAACCGACCGAACCAAAACAAGATCCGCAAATCGAATTGTTCACACAATTCCGCGCCCGTCCCTCTCCGCCTCAGCCCCAGCCGGGACAAATGGCAATGCTCAAGCTGGATGTTCCCGACGCCGCGATTGTGAAATCCCTGCGTGCCCGTTTTCAAACTGCAATCGATGGTCCCTGGATCGATGTCGACACTTCGACGGACGCTGGCGAAGCCGACCCGATCGAACTCGGTGTTTTCGATCGCCCGACCCCGGTCAGCTATCGCGTGGACATCGAAACCGAGGGCGGTCGCGAGCAGCTTTGGGGCTACTTTCAAGTCCGCGACGCCGACAATTCGCCACCCCAACCGATCGAATTCAAGTCGGACTTGGCCAAACCCACGATGCTCGGTCCGGCTGTGATTGCAGATCCGCCGGGCGAAGAGCTTGACCTGCTGGATGGACTCGAGTTGGACCGCTGCTTTAAAACCGGAAAATGGTCCCACCAGCAGCAAACAATTCAATCCAATAAGCAATACGGTGTGCGGTTGGAACTCCCCTACACGCCTCCACCACACTACCGGATCACCGTCGTCGCAGAGCCTTTGGACGTTCCGAATGGTCTGTTGCTGGGGTTGCGCAAAGGGGACCGACGGTTCGTTGTGCTCGTCAACCACACGTCGGGACGCGACGCGTCGACGGCACTGGAGAATGTTGACGGAAAAAACGTCGGCAATGACACGACCTTTGTCGGTAACCTCTTCAAACAAAACCGTCTCTCACAGATCGTCGCGACCGTTCACGAATCGGGTGTGACGGTCACCGTCGATGGGAGATTGGTGATCGATTGGAAGGGATCGGCGGATCAATTGTCTTTGTCGGACTACTGGAAAACGCCCAACGATCGATCACTATTCTTGGGGACCTATGATTGTGCCTACTGTTTCCACCGCGTCACGGTCGAGCCGTTGTAGATCGCAGCCGTTGCGTCCGTTCTGCACCGCTCAACGCCCCAGTTTTTTGCGGATTTCTAGATGGATCGCATCGGGTGATGCGGTCCCGTCGATGTTTAGCACCAACTCCTTGCGCTCAAACAGGCTTAGCACCGGCTTGGTTTTCGAGTGGTAATCCTTTAACCGCCCCGCCAGCGCTTCTTCGGTGTCGTCGGGACGCGATCGCAACGGGCTTCCGCACACGTCACAGACGTCTTCGACCTCCGGACGGTGTGAGATCAGGTTGTAGTCCAGCCCACATCCGCTGCACAATCGCCGCGACAAGACGCGTTGGCGGACAACTTCATCGGGCACCTCGATGTGGATCACCGCGTCGATGTCATAGGTCTCCAAGAAGAACAACGCTTGCGACTCGCTGCGGGGAAATCCGTCCAGGATGAATCCGTAATTCCAGTCGTGTTCGTCCAACCGCCGATGCACGATGCCTTCCACCACGTCGTCGCCGACCAGGTTGCCCGATGCGACGATCCGCTTGACTTGGGCGCCCAGCTTGGTGTGATTCTTGATGTGCCAGCGAAAAATGTCCCCGACACTGATGTGCACCAAATCAAACGTCTCGACCAGTTTGGCCGCCTGCGTTCCCTTGCCACATCCTTGAACGCCCATGATCACGTATTTGTGCATTTTCTGAATCGGTGTTGGTGGAAATTTGGGGGGAGAGACCGTCTCACCGCCAGCAACTACGGTGCCGCCCGGTGGAGAGTACACTCTAACGTGTCAATGGGATCGGATAGATGATGTCGCTGATGAGCAAATGCCCAATCCATCAGCGTTTGTGCCGTCGCTTTGTGCGTCAGCAGCTCCCTTCCCGGTCCCCAAAACCGCTCGACCGACCCTCCCCGCCCGGCTTTGCACATGGCTTGTCTCCGTCCAATTTCATCAGTCCGATCCGTTCGACTGCGTTGTGTCACGTTCCTGATCGTGATCTTTGGGGCGACAGTCAGCGGCCCGATGGGGGTTGCTCAAGAGTCCTCGGACCTTGAGCCACGTGGAGTCTTTCCCGCTGCGTCGCCGCTTGAAATTGATGGTGATCTCGCATCACGGATGGTCGACGGCGTCGATCGGTACTTGCTCCGCAAAATCGACCAGTCCGCCGCGAGACGCTTGCGGCATTGGAACCGCAACTTTGAATCCGAACTGACCTATTCCCAGTCGGTTCAGCCCAACCGCGAACGCTTGGCCCGAATCCTCGGCGCCCATGATGACCGCGTGTCGCCGGTCGACATCGAACGCCGTTTTGTCGTCGCAGCCGCCGACGTTCGCGCGCCGTCAGGTTATCGAGTGCATTGCGTCCGATGGCCCGTTCTGGAAGATCCCGATCCGGGCCGCTCGATCGTTTCCGTCTACGGCGAAGGGCTATTGCTGGAACCAGTGGAGCCCGCCGCGGTGACCGCCAATGTGATCGCGATCCCGGATTGCGACCGAACACCCTCGCAAATCAGTGGCGTATCCGAGGGGATCGGCCGCGACTTGCAATTCGCCCGACGGTTGGCCGAACAAAACTGTCGTGTTCTCGTTCCCATGTTGATCAATCGCGAAATCAATCCACGAGGCCGCGCCAAACTGACCAACCGAGAGTACATCTATCGCGCGGCGTTTGAACTCGGTCGCCATCCGGTCGGCTATGAAGTCCAGACGGTGCGGGCGGCGATCGATGGCTTCGATTCCGCGTTGCCGATCGGGGTGATCGGCGCCGGCGACGGCGGACGCATTGCCCTGGCAACCGCCGCGCTCGACCAGCGTATCGATGCGGTCTGTGTCGCCGGCTGCATCGGCAAAAGCGAATCGGTTTGGACCGAGCCGATCGATCGGAATGTCTTTGGCCTGCTCGATGAATTTGGCAATGCGGAAATGCTGACGTTGATCGCGCCCCGCAAAGTGTTGGTCAATCATGCCCGCATCGCCGAACGGACTTTTGACGGCAGTGGTAGTGGTGCTCCCGGGGTGATCGCGTCCATTCCCTTCAGCGAAGGCCAGCAAGAAGTCGAACGCGCACGCCAGTTCGCGCGGCTTTGGATCGAAAACGATCATTGGAACGTCGAAGAAACAACATTGCGTGACGCACCATGTGACCAGGAAACGACGGACCGCTTTGTCGAATCGCTGACCGGTCGCGCGTCTGCCGGAGTGCCGCCAAGCGATCTCAAGGTGACACAGTTGGTTGATGAGGCGTCGATGCAAACACGTCTGGTGGAACGACTTGATCGACATAATCAACTGTTGTTACGCGAATCGCCTTTCGTCCGCAAGGAATTCATGAACGACCTGGACACGAGTTCTGTGGAGAGCTACGTCCGGTCATCGCAGCACTATCGCAACTTTTTTCGTCACTCCGTCATCGGCCACTTCGACGATCCGCTACTGCCGCCCAATGCCCGTGTCCGTAAAACCTATCGCCAACCCGGCTGGACCGGATACGAAGTGGTGCTGGATGTTTTTGACGATGTGATCGCCTACGGAGTGCTGCTTCTGCCGGACAACCTGAAGCCCGAGGAAAAACGTCCGGTCGTCGTCTGCCAGCACGGTCTGGAGGGTCGCCCCACCGATACCTTCCTCGGCGACCATCGCGCCTACCACGACTTTGCCGCCAACCTCGCTCGGCGCGGCTTCATCGTTTTTGCCCCGCAGAATCCGTACCTGTTCAAAGACCGTTTTCGAACGCTTCAACGCAAAGCCAACCCGCTGGGCAAGACGCTGTTTTCGGTGATCGTTCCCCAGCACCAACAGATCGTCGATTGGCTGCAGACCCTGCCCCAGGTCGATCCCCAGCGGATCGCGTTTTACGGTCTCAGCTACGGTGGAAAGTCTGCGATGCGAATTCCCGCACTCGTGACCGACTACTGTCTCTCGATCTGTTCGGCCGATTTCAATGAATGGGTGCTCAAAAACGCCTCAACCCGGCACCCGTTCAGCTATGTCGGCACGGGGGAATACGAGATCTTTGAGTGGAACCTCGGCGAGACGTTCAACTATGCCGAGATGGCGGCGCTGATCTGCCCCCGCCCCTTCATGGTCGAACGGGGGCATTTCGACGGCGTGGGCACTGACCAGTGGGTTGCGTTTGAATACGCAAAAGTGCGAAATCTGTATGCCGCCCGACTCAAAATCGGCGACCGGACCGAGATCGAATGGTTCGACGGCCCCCACACGATCAACGGCAAAGGCACGTTCGATTTCTTGCACAAACATCTCGATTGGCCGAAACCGGCATCAGATTAGGGCAAGACGATGGGGGCAAAATGCCAGTGGGAAGCGTTAGCGAGCGGCGCGTGTCGGGGAGATTTGAATTTAGCGATGGCAGAATGATGCGGGGGAACGAACATCCAGTCTGCACCCGCTCAAGTGAGGCGTTAATTCACCACGTTGCGAAGCGGTTGTCCTAACAACGCTCTCATGACTTCTTGTGCCCCCTTGGTGCGAAACTCGTCGCTGCCCTCCTCGCAGTAGTAGGCGGTGTGCGGATTGAGTAGCAGTCGGTCGTGCGCGGGGTGATTCGGATCACGCCATGCAGCCAGCACGGGGCTGTCTACCGGCGGTGGCTCTTGTTCCAACACATCGATCCCGGCACCGGCCAAGCGGCCTCGCTGCAAAGCGTCCACCACCGCAACGGTGTCGACAATGCCGCCCCGCGCCGTGTTGACCAAAAACGATCCCTGCGGCATTCGGCTGATTTCCGATGCCGCGATCATTCCACGTGTCTCGTCCGTCAACGGGCAGTGCACGCTGAGGATGTGTGATGATGACAATAAATCGTCCAATCGTTCGACACGCCGGATTCCCAGGGCTTTGTCGATCCCATCGGGAAGATACGGATCAAAGAACGCGACCTCCAACCCGAACGCTTTGGCACGCAGCGCCGCGGCGGTTCCGATGCGCCCGCACCCGACGATGCCAAATCGCCGACCGCGAAGTCGTGGAATCGGTTTCGCCTGGTCGACGTTCCACGGGCCGACACCGCGTCGCAATCGATTGCAGAGCAGGTGGGTGCCGCGGGCGAGTGAAACCGCCATCGCGACCGCCGAATCGGCGACCTCTTCGCTGCCGTAGTCCGGGACGTTGCAGACCGGGATGCCACGCTCGCGTGCGGCAGCGATGTCAATCGCGTCGTAGCCGACTCCGGGACGTACGATCACTCGGCAATAGGACAACCGATCGATGCTGCTTTTTGAAAACGTCAGGTAGTGATAGACCATCACCGCGTCGGCGTCTTCGATTTGGCCGACCAACTCCGCTTCGCTCTTCGCATCGAGCGCAATGACATCGGCGACCTCGCCCAGCACAAGCCGCTCCGCATCAAGCGGTTCGGTCATCAGATCGGTGATCACCACCTTGAATCGTTTCGTCATGGATTGCTGTTCCTTTGTGCGAAAAACCGACTTTATCAGTAACGAACCAAGGTCCATGATGAAAGTCGCCAGCTTTTGGCTGGCGGCCATCTACAACCTTGCGCGTCGTGGATTCTCAACCAATCACGTTTCTCAATTCGCAGCCGACGCAAACTTCGCTCCTTGCTCCTGGAACCACCGGTGCATCTGATCGGCCAGTTTGTCTCGGATCGCCGCATGCTCATTGGACGATGCAAGGTCGTGTTGCTCCAGTGGATCGTTCTCCAGGTCAAAAAGTTGCACCTCGTCAATCCGCGGATACTGGATCAGCTTCCAACGCTTCGTGCGGACCATCCGTTGGACATCATGGTAATAGCCATAGACTGCCGGATAGATTTGGTCTGCGGTGCCATTCAAAACTGCCGCAAGACTCTTCCCGTCGACTGAATCCGGGATCGCGATACCCGCCAATTCGCATGTCGTCGGATATATGTCTCGCAAGTAGATTTGCGCATCGGTACGTTTTCCATGGGGGATCCCCGGCCCGGCGATGATGAAGGGAACACCGATCGTGTGTTCGTACATGTTTTGTTTGCCCATCAGCCCGTGGCTGCCCAAGGCCAACCCGTGGTCGCTGGTGAAGATGATCACCGTGTTTTCGTCGCGGCCGGATTTCCGCAACGTGTTCAAGATCCGTCCGATCTGATGATCCATGTCGTCGATGACCGCATAATAAGCCGCGATCTCTCGGCGGACATCCGATTCGGTTCGCGGCCACGGAAGGAGTTGTTCATCACGACCTCTCAGGTTCCCGTGGTCGAACGGATGCTCCGGCAACAGGTTTGCCGGCACCGGCACCTCGTCCGGATCGTATTTGTCTTCGTATCCCGGCGGGATGATCAATGGATCATGCGGCGCCGTGAAGTTGACGTGCAGAAAGAAGGGTTTGTCCGATTTGCGTTCCAACAGTGCGATCGCGCCGTCGGCGATGTGCTTGCTCGTTTCGCCGACCAAGCCGATTCCCTTTTCCAGTTCCGGTTTTCCGTCGTCGGTTTTGAAGGTCCAGCCACGGTAGCCCGTGATCAGCCGCCCGTAGCGTCCGTAGCGGGGTTCACGGCCCAGTGCCCCCGCACCGCCGCTGCTGAACAACGCACTTGTTTCTTCGTACCCGCGCGTCTTCGGTGAGCCGTCATTCATCCATTTGCCCGAATACCAGGTCTGGTATCCGGCCTTCCGCAACGCATCGGCCCAGAACGTTTGTCCGGGCTTCAGTCGTCCGCCGCCGTAGGGGACGCCGTTGCGAAACGCCGTCGCGCCGGTCAGGATTTCTGCGCGGCTGGGAACGCACAACGGAAACGCGCACGTCGCACGTTCAAATGTCATCCCTTCACGAACCAGACGATCCAGGTTCGGGGTGTCGATCACCGGGTTGCCCAAGGCGGCGATCGTGTCGGGCCGTTGATCATCGCTGACGATCACCAAAAAATTCGGCTGCGGTGTGGCTGCAGAAACTTGCGACGGCAAACGGACCAGCATCGTCAGGAAGATCGTCAAAGGCACAGTGATGTCAGTGAAACTTCGCATCATTTTTCCAAGCATTCGAAACTACGAACCGATTTGACGCACGGATGGCAAAGCGTCCCCACCGATGTCAATCCGAGTGAGATTGAGGGCCACGTTGTGCCGTTGGTGGTGTATCGTAGAGGATCCATCACACCGCTGCCGCCTTTCAACGTCCGACGAGCTTTCGATCATGCCCGAAGAAGAAAAGAACCTTGACCTCTCGAAACTGGTCACGGTCGCCGAGCGGCCCGATGAAGCGTCCGCCGCGATCGTCGTGTCGGTGCTGCAGGATGATGGGATACGCGCCATCGCCACCGGCGGCTTTACCTCCGGATTCCGCGCCGAAGCCCCCGGCATGGTCAAGATCAAGGCGTTCGAAGAGGATGCCGAGCGGGCGCGACAAGTGATCGCCGAGATCAAAATGGATCCATCGGTCTTCGACGACTGACAACCATGCCAGCGGGACACGTCACGGCCTGTCGATTTAGTGAGCCGACGGCGCTAGCCGCGGGCCTTGCGGTGCCAGCATCGCCCTTCGAGGCCCGTGGCTAGCGCCATCGGCTCACGATTGTTTCGGTTGTGACTAAACCAACAGCCCGTCATTCCACGTGCTGGCACCGCAAGTCACCATGCGTTCGAATTCGGCGACGGATAATTGCAAACTGGTGCTCATCGCGACTGCTGGGGCAAGTCAATAACGAGGGGGCAACTTCATCTCGGACACGAAACGAACACCACATTCGTCCGTCGACGATGAATGCGTCAAAGCATGCCGCTGGCCCGCAGCACGGCTTCGTGCGTCGCGATGTCGTGATCGGCGTCCCAACGCAATTTCTTTTCGCCGCGGATCACCTGCGCCAAATCCAAAAATTCCGCGTCGTAGCGTCCCGTGGGACTTTCGAACGTCACGTCTTGGTAACCCTTTTTGAACTGCCCTCGCGGGCGATCCAATCCCAACCGTCCCCTGGGCGTTGGTTCCAGGGGACGGATCTCGAACGTGCCTTCGGTCCCGGTGATCGAGAACTGCCGACGCGCGCCGCCCATCGGATCGATGTGATTGCAGCGAATCGTTGCGATCGCTTTCGGGTAATCAAACACCGCCAACTGGTTGTCGGCAAAGGAGTCTTTCTCGGGAAAGGTCCGTCGCAAATGTGACGTCACACTCTCCGGCGGCCCGAGCAACGAGACGACTTGGTCGATCAAGTGACAGGCAAGTTCAAACATCCCGCCGCCGGAGATCTTGGCCAGTTCCAGCCGGCCTCCGTCGTTCATGTACTTGCCCATCATGCCGTTGATCTCGGTGATCTCACCCAGCCAACCGTCGCGGACGATCTGATCGGCAAACTGAAACGCCGGGTTGTACCGCAGCATGTATCCCATCTGGATGGTCAGTCCACGCTCGGTGGCGATCTGGTGCATCGCACGACAGGCATCCAGTGATTCGCCGGCCGGCTTGTCCAAGTGAATGTGCATCCCCGCATTCAAACATCGCACCGCCGTCGGAACCAAGTTCGGGATGTCCGTTTCGACGGCCACCGCTTGCAGACCAGGCGTCGAAAGCAACTCCGACTCGGTCAGCCATGTGACGCCTCGATAGGGATCACGCCCACGCATCGCCGCACGGCGTTCCGCATCGGGTTCGACAACCCCGACCAGCTCATACGTTTCCGGAAATTTCAGGATCGCGTCCAGCTTGCCGCTGGCGTGGGCGTGTTTCGTTCCGATTTGGCCGATGCGAATTCGAGGTTGCTCGGCCGCCTTGCAGAAGTGTCCGGCTGCACTTGCAACCACCGGCAACGCGGCCAGCCAATGACGACGTGAAAGAGAGCGGTGATGGGTCATGTGGTGTAAAGCTTGGGGGGAAAGTAGCGTCCAGTTTCTCAGCATGGCTCCCTTCTCCCCCGGCTTTGCGGGGGAGAAGGGCTGGGGATGAGGGGGCCAGCGACCAGCATAACCCACTGAATAGAAGATCGTATTTAAATGGGAAATGCGTCGGTGCCGTACCACAACGATGGCGACGAAAGCCGAGCCGATTCGTGCAAACCTGATGCACGTCGACATCGCAGACGTATTCACGAGTGCGATCGACATTGTAACCTCAATGGACTGCTACACTGTTGCACTCGTGATCCTCTTCAATGGCGCCTCCGCAGTATCCACGCACCAATCGATCAATGAAATACCACTCCTTCCCTGGCACCGACCTTTTCGTTTCCCAATTGTGCTTTGGATGTTGGGGGATCACCAGCGACTTCCATTGGGGCCAGCGTGCCGAAGTCGAATCGGTCGACGCGATGTTGGCCGCCGTGGATGCCGGAGTCAATTTCTTTGACACCGCCCCAATGTATGGCGAGGGTGCCAGTGAAACGCTGCTGGGGAAAGTGGTTGCGGAGAACAACTTGCGCGACAAACTGGTCATCGCCAGTAAGATTCGGCCCGACAAGATGCGCCCCTCCGATGTCGTCGCCGACTGCGAGGAATCACTCGCTCGCTTGCAAACCGACTACTTGGACCTCTATCAAACCCACTGGACCAGCCCCGACGTGCCGATCGCCGACACGTGGGGAGCCATGCGAGAACTGCAAACACAGGGGAAAGTGCGACACATCGGGGTCTGCAACGCGGGCGTGGGCGACATGGGCGATCTCTTGCCGCTGCAAAAGCCGTTGACGAACCAGTTGCCTTACAACCTGATCGCCCGAATGATCGAGTTTGAAGTCCAACCACGCTGCGTCGACGAAGGCATCGGGATCCTGGTCTACAGCCCGTTGATGCACGGGATGTTGGCCGACAAGTACAAGACGGCCGCCGAGGTTCCCGACGGCCGCGCCCGATCGCGGCACTTCACCACCGATCGTCCCAAGGCGCGTCACGGAGAACCGGGCTGCGAGGCGGAAACCTTTGCGGCGCTCGATCGAATCCGAGCGATCGCCGCCTCGGTCGAATCCTCGATGGCCGAATTGGCACTTGCCTGGACGATCGCCAAACCCGGCATCGTCAGCATCATCGCCGGGGCGCGCAATGCCGATCAGGCTCGACAAAATTCCGGCTTCCTGGAGCGTACATTTCCAACGGAAACGATCGACCAGCTCGACCAAGCAACCGAAGAACTCAAAAACGCCCTAGGCAGCAATCCCGACCTCTGGGACGGCGGCGACAATTCTCGGTACCGCTGATTCCAACCAGTACGACTTCTCCAGTACGACGGCCCTTCCGGGCGGTCGTCCGCGGGACTCAGCGCGACGACCGAGAAGCGACGTCGTACAATGTGCCGCATCTCCAGTACGACGGCCCTCCCGGGCGGTCGTCCGCGGGACTCAGCGCGACGACCCAGAAACGACGTCGTACAATGTGCCGCAAGTCGCGTTCCAAGGAAACTCCACATCGTGCAACGCTACAACACCATCACCGCCGCTCCGATCGCCGGATCGCTCGGCGCCGAGATCACCGGCGTCTCGCTCAGCGAAAACCTTCCCGATGACGTGGTCGCCGAAATCCGACAGGCGTTGCTCGATCATTTGGTGATCTTCTTTCGCGGCCAAGATCTCTCGCCGCAACAACAGATTGCCTTCGCACGCCGTTTCGGGCCACTGGAACAACACGACTTTGTCAAAGGCATGTCGGACTATCCCGAAATCATTCGCGTCGTTCGTGAAGCTGACGAAACGACGAAGAATTTTGGTGGTTCCTGGCACTGCGACGTGACGCATCAGCGCTGCCCCGCGCTCGGGTCGGTTCTTTACGCCGTCGACGTTCCTCCCTTCGGCGGCGACACGCTGTTTGCCAACCAGTACCTTGCCTACGAAACCCTCTCGCCCGGCATGCAGCGAATGCTCCAGGGGCTGACCGGAATTCACACCGCGCGCGGGCCGTTCGCGCCCGAGGGGCGCTCGAAATCGAATTGGAAAAACATGGAAGTGCAGACCAGCGACAAGGCCTACGAAGAAATGGAGCACCCGGTCGTTCGGACGCATCCAGAGACCGGCCGCAAGTTGTTGTTCGTCAATCGAACCTTCACGGTCAGGTTCAAAGAGATGACCGAACAAGAAAGCGCGCCGCTGTTGGAGTACCTGTTCCGACACGCCAGCGACGAACGGTTCACGTGTCGATTTCGTTGGTCCCAAGGGGCGGTCGCGTTCTGGGACAACCGCGCTGTGCTGCACCATGCGGTCGGAGACTACTCGGGATACCGCCGCGAGATGCGCCGGGTGGCAATTTCCGGCGACCGCCCCGTGTAAGTGGCAACAACTTCTCCGGTGCGATATCCTGAAACCAGCCGCATCGCTGGTCGACTCCGCACTCCCCTCCGTCTCGACGCCACCCGAAAGGGCCGATGAACGTTCTTGCGAATCCCTATCAATCGCCGCCGGAAACGGACCAAACGCCCGACAGCGAGGTGCAGGGTTCCGGGCTGGCGTTTTTATGCTTCTGTACGGGAGCAACATCGGTATTGATGGGATTGGGGGCATTGATGGTGCCCAATCTGCCGCCGCTCGGATTCATGCTTCTCGCCTTGGCGTTGTTTGTCGTCAGCTTGTTCGCGAGCAGAGCCTACCGACGGCGGGCAATCATCGCGATCGTTCTGTGTTTCGTCCTCGGATTGGGGATGCTCTTCCAATTGCGACTGATGCACGCGAGAATTGCAACGCAGCGCGCCCGAGAACATGCGATTGTAGCGGCCCGTGAGGCGGAACGTGCGGCAGCGCGAGCGGCACAGTCACAGACGGCATCGCGTCCAGCAAACCAAGTCGATTCAACGATTGTCCCCTGACAACAGCGGCGTCAACGGTAGGATTCGGACCAACGGAGAACGCATTGATGTACCTTGGAAACGATCGCGTTTCGGTCTTCGGTTGCCTGGCAACTGCTTTTTTTGTCGGCATCTTTTGGACGTGCGGCGTGCACGGACAACGTCCACTTCCGCTCCGGCAATTGACGTTCCGGGGGACGGACGGGGAACCGGTTTCGGTCGGCGACGCCACGTTGACGGCGGTTTGTTTTCTGGGAACGGAATGTCCGCTGGCAAAACTCTACGGGCCTCGCTTGCAGCGATTGGCCGATCGTTATGCCGACCGTGGCGTCACCTTCTTGGGCGTCAACAGTAACCTGCAGGACTCGCCGGCGGAAATCGATGCGTATGCGAAGAAGTACGTGCTCGAATTCCCGATGATCAAGGACGCCGATCAATCGATCGCCGACGCGTTCGAAGCAACCCGCACGCCGGAAGTGTTTTTGGTCGACTCCGGCGGCATGATCGTTTACCAAGGGCGAATCGACGATCAGTACGAACCGGGCATCTCTCGCGCCCATCCGACCACCAACGACTTGCGTGACGCGATCGAAGCGTCGCTGACCGGCGCACCGATCGACCAGCCCAAGACGACTGGCGTGGGGTGTTTGATCACGCGAGCGACGAAGATGAATGGAACCGCGACTTCGTCGGCCGATGTGACCTTCAATGCCGATATCGCCGCGATCCTGAACGAACACTGTGTCGAGTGTCACCGGCCGGGCGAGATCGCGCCGATGGCGCTGACGGACTATGACGAGGTCGTCGGTTGGGGACAAATGATCCTGGAGGTCATCGACCAGAAACGCATGCCGCCCTGGCACGCCGACCCCGACATCGGGCATTTCGTCGGCCAACGCCGCATGTCCGATGAAGCTCGCAACAAGATCGCTGCCTGGATCGACGACGGGATGCCACAAGGCGACGCCGCTGATCGACCGCCGTTGCCGCAATGGCCCAGCGGTTGGCAATTCGCCAGCGAACCGGACGTTGAAATTGCGATCCGCGATCGTCCCTTCACCGTCCCCGCCGAAGGTGTTGTCGAATACCAGTACTTTGTCGTTGACCCGAAATGGACCGAAGACCGTTGGATTCGCGCGGCGCAGGTCATCCCAGGCGATGCGAGTGTGGTGCATCATGCGATCGTTTTCGTCCGGCCTCCCGACGGCAGTAGCTTTCATGGCATCGGCTGGATGGCCGCCTACGTGCCGGGGCAACGAGCCGTCGCACTGCCGGACGGTCACGCCCGATTAGTCCCGGCAGGTTCGAAGCTGGTGTTTCAAATGCACTACACCCCCAATGGCCACCAGACAGAAGATCTCACGCGGGTCGGCGTTTGGACGGTCGATCGCGAAGACGTCACCCACGAGGTGTTCACCCGGATGGCGATTGATCACGAATTCGAAATCCCACCAGGTGTGGAAAATCACGTGGTCAAGATGGCCGTGGATTCATTTCCGCCAAACTCGCGGATGTTGGGCATCACGCCGCACATGCACTTGCGTGGGAAATCGTTTCTGCTGCTGGCCAATCGTCCGGGTGGCCAGACCGAACCGTTGCTCCGCGTGCCCCACTATGATTTCAATTGGCAACACTGGTACGAATTCGCTAAGCCCGTCAATCTGAGCGACGTCGATTCGCTGGAAATGTCCGTCAGCTTTGACAATTCCACCGGCAACCCGTTCAATCCGGCACCGGACGACTTTGTGTCCTGGGGCGATCAAACCTGGGAGGAAATGGCGGTCGCTTTTTTCGATGTCGCCATCCCACGCGGCGGTCCGCACTATCGCGTCCAACCGACGGTTTCGTTGTCGCCGCGCGAACGTCAGCAGCGCGAGCAGAGAATGGAGGAACACGTCACCGCATTTCTCGATCAGATGGATGTCAATGCGGACGGGATCGTCGAGCGTGATGAGACGCCCGTCACCTTCCAACGTTTCGGGTTTAATCGGATCGATCAAAATCGCGACGGTCGAATCGAACGCGACGAAATATCAGCCGCCGCAGCGGAGCGACTGTGACAGGGACGACACGACCAGCGAGTTGGAGCTCGCGATTGTTTTTCTGGTGGGCCGATCACCCGCTCGCCCAGATTGCCGTGTTCATCGTCATGTCGACGCTGGCGACAATCGGATTTACCAATCCCTCGTTGATCACCGATTGGATCCCCGAGCGTCTGGAGCAAACGGACCAATCAAATGCGTCGACCCGTTCCGGTCGGGATCGCAATCGCCGCAACATGGACTATCCCGACGGTGGTCGAGTCCCGGAGAACGTCCAGCCGTTTCAGGTCGGCGGGGGGCAATGCATCCTGGTCGCAACGATCGGTCCTTCCAGTGATGCGGATTTCTTTTCCGGGCCAAACCTGCGTGCGCTGCGCCGGGTCGCCGAGGGGCTGCAGGAGATGCCGCAGATCGACGACGTGATGTGGCTGGATAGCGTTCCCAGTTTCAACTTGTTCGGACTCTCGGGAACGCTGCTGCCAAGCGACAACGCCTCGCAGCGTCAATTGGACGAGGCGAGAAGTCGGGTGTTGGAGAATCCGTTGGCCGTCGGGCAGTTGATCTCCGGTGATGGGCGAACGGTATTGATGCACCTGGGGATCGATTGGTTCTTTGTCACCAGCGACGATGCGGTCACCACCGAGATTCGCCAGCGTGCCGAATCGATCGCGTCGCAAGTTCCCGGTGCGTCGTTGAGGTTTCAATTGACCGGACCGGTCCCGCTGCACCTGATGATGGCCAACAACCACGTCACCGATTCGACCAAGTACCAATTGATCGGCTATTCGATCATGTTGCTTTCGGCGGTGATTCTGTTTCGCGGATTCTCGGCGGTGGTGATCGTCGCGGTCGCGCCGGCCGTCGGCGTGCTGTGGACGACCGGGATGCTGCACTACTTGGACCTGCAAGACAATCCATTCAACGACATTATTGTTCCGGTTCTGGTCAGTCTGGTCGGTCTGACCGATTCGGTGCATTTGATGGTCGAGATCCGCCAGCAACGCGCCAGCGGGCTCGAAGTCAACGAGGCGGCTCGCCGAGGCGTCTCGCGCGTCGGCATGGCTTGTCTGTTAACCAGCACGACCACGGCGATCGGGTTTTTGTCATTGTTAGGGGCTCACCACGAGATCGTACGCGATTTCGGGATGTGCTGCGTGGTCGGTGTCGCCATGACGTTCATCAGTGTACTGACTGTGATTCCGCTGGGATGCCGATCACCTCTGGGGCGACGGCTGCATGTCGGATTGGGCAAGAGTTTGGTCGATGGGCAATTGCGACGGATCGGGCCGCTGGTCGATTGGGTGCTCCGTCGCGACCGTGCCGTCGCTCGGGTCGCAATCGCGGTCACGCTCGCACTCGCACTGATTTCCTTGCAATTGCAGCCTGACGAGAAGCGTTACAGCGGGTTGAGTGAATCGGGGGAGGCAGCACAGGCGCTGCGGCACTTGGACCGCGCGCTCGGCGGATTGGAGTTCAGCACCGTCGACGTTCGTTGGTATGGCGATTCGGATGACGGCGAGTTGTTGGACGTCCTGGGCGAAGTTGACACGTTGCTTGCTGGTGAACCGCTGATCGGTAATCCGTTGGGGCTGGGGCAATTGCTCGCGGCGCTCCCCGGAGAAGGCGACGCGAAGGAGCGGATGACGCTGTTGGAATTGTTACCGCCGTCACTCAAACGCGCGTTCTACGTTCCCGAACGCCGCTTCGCCTCCGTTCAGTTTCGCGTCCAGGATTTGGGGATTGCCGCGTACAACGATACCTTCCAGCGGATCGAAAAAGGGTTGGAATCGATCGCCGATCGACATCCCGATTTTGAGTTGATCTTGGAAGGGCACGCGGTTTGGCGTTGGAGCAACATTTATCAAATCGTCACTGACCTTGCGACCAGTTTGGGGACGGCCAGCGTGGTGATCTGGTTGGTGTTGACGATCGTGTACCGCTCCGTCCGGATCGGATTGATCTCGATCATCCCCAATCTGTTTCCGCTGGCCGCAACGGCGGCGATGTTGGTTTTCAGCGGCCAGCACTTGGAGATGGTCACCGTGTGCGTGTTCACGATCTGTGTTGGGATCGCGGTCGACGACACGATTCACTTTTTGACGCGGTATCAAGAAGAGATGAAGCAGGGAGGAGAGCACGAGGACGTGATCCGCCGCGCGTTCACCGGCGTCGGTTCGGCGTTGTTGATGACGACGATCGTCTTGGTTGCGGGATTGGCCTCCGCGATCGCTGGCGATTCCCGCGACGCCCGCATCTTCGGCATCATGGGCTGTCTGACCCTGGCCACCGCACTGTTCGCCGACGTGTTGCTGCTACCCGCCATGCTCAGCCGATACGCCAAGTCCCGCCGCCGATAATGCACGCACAAACGTTGGTGTCTAGCCTTCAGGGACCGTCCAGCTTAGGGCAGAGGCGAAAGGCGACAAATCCTGCAAATCTGACCGCTTGTTTAAGAGGGGGGCGGCGGGTGTACGACGTCCTTTCTAGGTCGTCGCGCAGAGCCCTACGGGCGACGGCCCGGAAGGGCATTGTACCCCAAGAAAAGCATCGCCTTAAGCTGGACGGTCCCTTCAGGCGACTCCCCACCCTGCTCGGGACGTCAATGGTATGGCAGCAGCATTTGCAACCAATTTGGCTTCTCTCCGTCTGGGAGAGACGGCGTTTGCGCTGCAAGCAACCGCCAGAGAGGGCCCGCGTCGCGAAAAGGTTGGCGATTTCCGCTGCTTACGATCCTGCCTGGGAATTTGAAATGTCATCAAATGCAACAAACCTGCGCAGGAGTTCAGCAGACAAGAAGGGCCGATACGTTTCCGGCGGAGGACCTTCAGGTCTTAAACTCGGGTAAACCATCGCGTAATCAGCAAAGTACGCGGCACGTTTCAGTATCTCTCGGGGGGCCAGGCGGTCGGCAGCCGCCGGCGGGTGTAGCAGGTGACGATACGAATCATTGGCACGGACGTCCGCGATCCATTTTTCGATGCTGTCCGGTTCGGTGTTGTAGTCAATGTTGAATGCGGCACCTTCAACGTAGTAGTTGAATTTATTCAGTTCAACATTTGACACCTTTCCATCAACCCACAGTTCGGCGAGCTCAATGCCCCGCCGACTGGCTTTTTGGGGAAGCAGGGGCCAAATGGATCGGCAACAGGCAAGATAATATCGATGCAGCTCGACACTCGGGTGATGACTGCGGTTCATGCCCCGACTGAGCTTTGGCAGGGGCGATCGCGAATCGTTTGTGACACCCCAGATGTAGCCGATCATCAGAATAGCGTCATCAGTCGTCTCCCACTGTTGCTCGGTCATTTTCGGTTCCTGTCAGACGTCAACAGACAATGCTCGGGCACAGACAATGCTCGGGGACATAGGCAATGCTCGGGGACATGGCACCACGATCTGGCGGCGGAGCAATAAGGCAATGCTCGGGGACATGGCAAGGCAATGCTCGGGGACATGGCAATGCTCGGGGACATGGCAATGCTCGGGGACATGGCACCACGATCTGGCGGCGGAGCAATAATGCTGGCGCGCGTACTGTCACGGTCCATTCGTGTTATGTGTCTGGACAGGCGGCCACTGCTCAACGTCAGAAAAATAGGCGCGGCGAAAAACTATGCTCGGGACACGGCACTCTCGCTGGGCGGTGGATTGGCAATGCTAGCACGCACCTTGAGCAATAGCGTTCAGCCCAACGGGGACACGGCACTATTGTCTGGTCGCGGATCCGAAATGCTAGCACACGAGTTGTCGCTTCACATTCGTGCCATGTCCCCGGCGGGAATCTTGTCCCCGGCGGGAATCTTGTCCCCGGCGGGAATCTTGTCCCCGGCGGGAATCTGTCCCCGGCGGGGAACGCCGAGGGGATCGTTGCGTGTTCCCGTTTGTGAGGGCCAACGGGGACATTGTGAGGGCCAACGGGGACATGGCACGATCAATTGACAGCAACCATTGATGCTGGCAACAGGTCGCACGAAACCCACCTGGGGAAAATACACTCGGGGACATGGCATGATCTGTTGACAGCATCCAAGCGATGCTAGCAACCGATTGCCGGAGGTCCATTCGTGCCATGTCCCCGACCGGAGATGTCCCCGACCGGAGATTCTTCGTGCCATGTCCCCGGTGAAGTTTGTCCCCGGTGAAGTTGATGTCCCCGACGGAGTTGTACTCGGCGGTTAGCTGAGCACACCGGGCAGAATGCCTGTGCTGTCGGCGAATTTTTCTTGGCCGGTTCCGAAGGCGTTGAGCATGGCGGCGTACAGGTTTGCTAGCGGTGTGTCACGGCCGAAGGACAGGTGCTGGCCGGTGGCGATGCGGCCGCCACCGCTGCCGCCCAATAAGATCGGCAGGTTGTGTGGGTTGTGGCTGTTGCCGTCACGCAATCCGGATCCATACAGAATCATTGAATTGTCCAGCACCGTCCCTTCGCGCTCTTTCATCGCGCGAAGTTTCCCGAGCAGGTAGGCATACTGCTCGACGTGCCAACGATTGATCAGCTGGTACTGCCGCAGCTTTTCTTCGTTGTTTTGGTGGTGAGAAGTGTCGTGGTGCCCGCCGGAGACCCCGTCCAAGAACGAGAAGTTCCGCCCGCTGACGGCATTGCCGAACATGAACGTGCACACGCGTGTGGTGTCGGTTTGGAACGCCAGCGCGATCATGTCCAACATCAACCGCACTTGCTCGACGTACTCGTCAGGCCGTTCCTCCGGAGGACGGTTCTTGCGATCAAGTTTGACCAATGGCTGCCACTGCTTGGCACCACCGGCGTCTTGATTCTGCAATCGTTTCTCGACCGACCGAACCGATTGCAGGTATTCGTCCATCCGCTGTCGGTCCGATGCACCGAGCCGGTGTTTCAGCTCGTTGGCATCTTCTAGCACCCGATCCAACAGCAATCGATCTCGCTGAGCCGCTCCCTTTTGAGGGTTACCAGCGCGAAATAATCGGTCAAAGACCAGGTGCGGATTCAGTTCCCGCGCAAGTGGACTGGTCGGACCGCTCCAGGCGATGTGCGAGCCATAAACACGCGTGTAGCCGACGTTGGTGTCGACACCGGTCGTGACCGGATCGATGCCGAGCTCCAACGACGGCAGTGGTGTGAATTTGCCCGAATAGTCGGCCGCCACCTGGTCCATCGAGCGCCCGTTGCAGTTCAGATCGATGCCGAGCGACTTGTTAATCGTCGTGCAGGTCAGAAATCCGGAACATTTCACATAGTGTCCGTCACCGAAATTGCTGGCCTGGTTCCACAAATTGGTTAACACCAGTAGCTGGTCTTTCACATCGGACAACGGTTCCAATGTCGGCGAGAGCTCAAAGTCCGCTCCCGTTTTTTCCGGCGTCCACATGTCCTGCCGAACGCCGTTGGGAACGAACAAGGCGGCCATTCGCAACGGCGCATCCTCCGGCGCTTTGCCCTCAGATTCTTCGGCGGACACCGCTCGCGGCATCATCGCTTCGAGCCAAGGCAACGCCAGCGCCGCCCCGGCGCCACGCAGCAGCGTTCGCCGCGACAACGGCAATTGGCGATTTGAATCGTCGTCTAGGTAAACGTTCACGTGATTAATCCTTGGAACCTTGTTTGTATCGAAACGGAATGCTTTTGACGATTTCCAAAATCAACGTTTGGGCTTTGTAGTCGTCTTCGGCCAATGTTCGCGAAATCGACTCGACCACGCATGCATCTTCGTTGGTCAGCCCCCGTGCCAGGGCATAGCCGAGCATCTTTGACGTCAGGTTGCGGATGAATTGTTCCTTCCGCTCCATCAATAGCCCCTTCAGCTCTTCCGGCCCGTCAAAGGTCTCGCCACTGGGCAGTTGTCCGCTGGCATCGATTGCGACTCCATCGGCTTCGGTTCGCCACCGACCGAGCACGTCATAGTTCTCCAGCCCAAAACCCAACGGATCCATCGCCTGGTGACAGGACGCACAGACGGGATCGGATCGGTGCAGTTCCAGCCGTTCCCGCAGTGATGTGGGGTTAGCCGCGTCGCCGTGTTCCTCAAGTTCCGGCACATTGGGGGGAGCCGGTGGCGGAGGCGTGCCCAACAGCGTTTCCAAAACCCACTTGCCTCGCAGCACCGGGCTGGTTCGGTGTGGGAAGGAGGAAACGGCCAAGACGGCGCTCATGCCCAACAACCCGCCGCGGCGATCCTTCTCACTCAGTTCCACCTTCTTGGGTTGTTCACGAAACTCACCTTTCACCTTGTAGTGACGGGCGAGCGTTCGGTTGACGTAAGTAAAATCGGAATCGATCAGGTTCAACAGCGATCGGTTGTCGGCCAGCAAGTCTTCGAAAAAGAAGATCGGCTCGTACTTCATCCCGCCTTCCAGCTCAGAATCGTAACGTTCGGCGACCGATTTGTCGGGTTTGAATTCACGTCCGAGCGCCCGAGTGCCGAGCCATTGCTCGACGAAACTGGTCGCAAACTCACGGACCTTCGCACCACGCCGCAACCCCCGGCGATCGACGTCGCTGCGCAGCATCCGCGCGACCTGCTGCGTGAGGACTACTTCGTCGTGCAACTTTTCTTCCGCCGCCAAACGCAACAGTTCTGTATCCGGCATCGACGCCCACAGAAAATACGACAACCTCGATGCCATTTCATAATGGGACACCGGCGTCGGTTCATTGGACTCGGCCGGCTGTTCGTACAAGAACAGAAACTTTGGCGATACCATCGCAGCGACCAACGCGAACTCGATCGCACTGGAATAGGACTCGTCTTCCTGAAAGACCTGGTTGAACACCTCAGCGTACTCGTCGATTTCCTCGTCGCTGACCGGCCGCCGAAACGCTTTGGGCAGAAATCCGGCAAGCACCTCACGAGCGGCTTGTTCCGGCGAGCGTTTCTCGCGCGGCATCGACGTGATAATGCGTTTTCGATCGTCCGGATCTTTCAGTGCATGACCGATCGCTGAACGTGCGGCGTCAAGGTACTTCTCTGCGTAGATCGGGGAGATGAACAGCGTTTCGGCTGCGTTGTCAAATCCCTCGCCGCCGGCGCCGTCGTCTGGCAGCGCGTGACCCGCATTGATCGGGATCCCCAGCAGATCGCGTACGGTATTGGCGTATTCGGTCCGATTGAGACGTCGCAGCATCGGGCCGCCCGGGGATACGCCGTCGTCGCAGACCGCTTGGTAGATCGTACTGCGAATCCAAGCGACAAACGCGGCCCGGGTTTCCGGCTCGGGCGTGTCGTATTCTTGCGGAGGCATTTGGCCTTCATGAACGCGCGTCGCAATTCGGTTCCAGGCTTCGATCGCACTGGTGACTTTTTCGGAGGAATCGAACCCTTCCAGGTCCAATCCCGACTCTGCGTCCTCCCCCATGTGACAATCGATGCAATACGTGTGAACAAACTCGATCGCATTTCGTTCGGTAAATTCAACCGAGTCTTTGGTGTCCGAATTTTCGGCGGCAGCTTCATCTCCGAGTGTCGTCATTCCACTCAAAGCGAGTGCGAACACCGCAAGCGGCGCGCGAACGTAATGGGCAATTTGTAATGCCATATATAAATTTAGAGGTGGGCAAGGGCGAGTTCGCTGGCCGGATCCGCTCGCCACGGGGGGACGATTGGGATCCTAGGGGATCGGGGGCTCCAGGGAATTCCAGAAGCACCCGTGTTTCGCTCTTCGTTGAGGATGGGGCTCGAATTATAGACGACGTTCAAGCTGACGAATACTCGAATCGATTCGGAACGTCGGTTTCCCTTCCAACTATCCGCTGAGTCTCCCCAGAGTTTCCTCAGCGAAATCCCACCCATTACGGCGTCGCCCCACACCCCCTCGCTTGGATTTCACGCCGCCAGGCACTGACATTCGTCGCGGGGCACACCGCAGCCCTTCCGCTGGCCGCTATGGCAGTTGCGGGACCACTGCGTTGCCGGAATCGTCGATCGGGTACACCGCGTCATGCTGTTGGAGCGCGGCGATCATTCCCTGCATCATTTGCTTCAGCACCTCCGGCCGGGACTTCGCCAGATTGGTGGATTCGAACGGATCATCGGCCAAATTAAATAATTCATAGTTACCGTCGGCGAACTGAATGTGTCCGCCGCTTGTCTTGGTTTCCGGCAACGCGTGATAGATGACTTTCCAATCGCCGTCGCGCCAAACGGTGAAGTAGTTGCTGCGGTGCGGTCCGTGTGGATAGTGCATCAAAAACTGTTGTGGACGCTTCGCATCGGGTTCCCCGGTCAACAGCGCTTGCAGGGGAGAGCCATCGACGACGTGGTTTTGCGGCACTTTTGTGGCAGTGAATTGCATCAACGTGGGGAACAAGTCTTCGACCGATGCGACTTGATGCTGGATCGCGCCGGCACGGATCTTCAGTGTTTGCTGATGCACGTTGTCGGGATTGCGTTTGGCCCAAGCGGCGATCAGTGGCACTCGCATTCCGCCGTCGTAGTGGGCGCCTTTCTTGCCACGCAGCGGTTCGGCACAGGCGACGGCATGCTGATGTCCCAGCGGCGCATCGCTGCCGTTGTCTCCCAGGAAAAAGATCAGTGTGTTTTCCGCGACTCCCAGTTCTTCGAAATGGTCCAACATGTCACCGAGCGATTTGTCCATCCCTTCGATCAACGTGGCAAACGCTTGAGCATTGGCGGGTTTGCCGGAGTCCTTGTAGTGGTCGGCGAAACGCGGATCGGAATCAAACGGGGCGTGGACGGCGTAGTGGGAAAAGTACAGGTAGAACGGCTTGTCCGCTTGCACCGTCTCGGTCACACGTTTCTTGGCCTCGATGGTCAGCGCCTCGGTTAAAAACGTGTCACTGCCGTGATACTGTTCCAAACCCGGAACGGCATGGTGGGCACGCTTGGTCGCCGCCCCGTAGTTCTTTTCCGCGTAGTAGCTGCCGGGGGCTCCAAATGCGGCTCCGGCAACGTTGACATCAAAGCCCAGGTTCAAGGGCTCGGCACCTTCATAACCGGTCGGCCCAAAGTGCCCCTTGCCGACGTGGATCGTCGTGTAGCCCTGTCCTCTCAACAGGCCCGGCAGGGTCACATCGCCTTCTTTCAGTCCCGTCCAATTCCAATCCGGCGCGCCGTTTGTTCCGCGGTTGTCCTGTCGCGGATTGATCCAGTTGGTGGTTCGGTGTCGGGCCGCGTTCTGGCCCGTCATGATGCTCACCCGCGTCGGCGAACACACGCTCATCGCATAGAACTGGTTGAATCGGACGCCTTGGGCCGCCAATCGCTCCATGCCAGGGGTGCGGTAGTAGTCGTTCAGCGGGTAGCGTTTGGGGTTGCCCGCGTCATCGGTCAAAAAGGGGACGGACGTGTCCATCATTCCCATGTCGTCAACCAAGAAAACCATGATGTTTGGTTGATCGGCGGCGTAGGAGGGTGGTGATACGACGACAAAGGTGGCCACGGCGAAAAGCAAGGTGAAGATCGTTTTCATGGCTGAACGTGTTTCGGAGAGAGAATGGGTGGGAGTCGCAGGTGACAGATTGTAGCCTGAACTAGAGAGGACCTTGGATCTGCAGCCAGTTAACGCAGGTATTGCAGCCCTCGATGCCGGAGCCGATGTCCATCGTCAATACGCCGTCCTGGACCGCGACCTCGCCGGTTGCCTCGATGAATTCGCCCTCGGCGGTGTCGTGTTGGTCGATCAACGGCTGTCCTTCGAAAGAAACCGATTGCGACGACTGGTCGTGTGCGGAATCGCCGACACAGACGGTGAGGCGGTAATTTCCGTTGGGCAGCAGACATTCCCAGCGTGCTCTGGAGCGGGTAAACAGGAACGTGTCGCCCGGGCCTTCGATCCGATTTCGCGAGCGATGGTTTTGTTGATGGTCTTGCGTCCATCCGAAACCACGTTCACGCTGAAAAACTTGCCCGCGGTCGGCGACGAACCCTGCAGCTTGGCGGACGTTCGGGCCGCAGAAATCAATGGCGCGATCAAGATCGTCGATCGGTTGGGGAACGCCATCTCGATCGGGCGGCAACTCGCGTCGTTCAATTTCAAACCGAATCGGTGTGTTGGGCGTGAACAGCAGCGCGTCGTCGCGATCCGGAATCCCATCGCCATCCGCGTCGTCGGTGGAGTGATCTTGGATTTGCCAAGATTCCCAGCCTTGTTGTTCGACGCGAGGCCACCACCAGCGACAAAACTCACCGCGACTGCCCCCGGTCCACTGTGCCGGCCCCTGCGTTTGGTCACTTCGGGCGACGACCTTGGCAATCCATTCCGGGCTGGCCGGATCGTCGGGCCGAAAGTCAACATCGCGAAGTCCCAGCGGAAGCAATCTCAACGCGGCCAAACGATTGATTGCCACAAATGCCGGATGGCTGGGCTCCAAATCGCGGAAGGGCCACAGCAGGATCGCAGTCGACGACTCAACTTCGCCGCACAATGCGTGGCGGACGGACTCCAAGAGTTCGCGGTCGTAGGGGATTTGACGCGGGGTGACGCCAGAACGCAAGGCCACCGCCGCGGTCGCTCCGGCGGCTTGTCCGACGTGAATCCGCTGGTCATGCAATCGGATCGCGGCGCTGACGATGCTGCTGAAACCGACGTTGCCTTGGGCGCCGAGCAGGCCGTTGAATTGTTCGGGAACGAGACTTCGCAGCGGGAACACGCTGCGGTCACTTAAGAAATTCGTGTGCCGCAGTGGTTTGTGGTAATCGATCCATGGTCCTTTGTTTTCGCTGCGATTGTGTTTCGCGTTGGCATCGATGTTTTCGCTGACCAAATAAGTGCGCCCCGTGCGGTGAAAATCGTAGTGGAACTGCCATGCAAACAGCCCATCGGGATACATCACTGCTGCATAACGTTCCGTCGCCTTGTTCTTTGTCGCTCCGTCACGATTGCGCCCGTCTTGCTCGCGCATCATGTACATCGCTTTCAGACGCAATGATTCGCGGATGTAAGGCTTAGGTGGCAGGTGGTCCGGTGTGCCGAACTCGTCACTCAAATGAAACCGACGGAAGGAGTTTGTTTTATCGGCCGCTCGATCATGGACGAAGTTTTGCAGGTGGTACAACACGCCGAGGGCATGCTGCTTGGCATCGCGAAAAATGATCTCACGCTGTGGTCGCGACAGGATCACAATGTTCTTGGTCGACGCGCCGGGTTCGGTAGCATCGAGTGCTGCTGCGACATGGGCCGGCAACCGTTCCAGCGGGTAATCTTGGCCATTCATGTAATTCAGCAGGATGGCCGTTTTGCCGTCACGACTGGTTCGGCCCTCAACGATTCGGCGAACAGAATAGACCGTCAATTGCCGATTGGAGGTCTCTTTAGCGTCGGGCCAATGTTTGATCGCGCCCAGGTGGATGTTGTCGACGTCCCAATCCAAGTCGCGATAGGTATCCAAGCTGAATCGGGTCGCGCGGGGGTAGTTTCGATCGTCAAATCGTTTCGGCTTCTCGATCGGTGTTTCATCGTTTGATTCTGCAACGATCATCGCCCAGGTGATCGGGTTCATCTCGTTCGGTGGCGCGTTTTCTGGGGCACTGGGTTCGCCGTAGCGCGACGGTGGGTCCGGACCATATTCAAACGCGGCTCCGGAGACCTGGATCGCATCTCCCCAGTCCGACGCGTCGATGGTGAGTTTCGCTTGCACGTGTAGGTCCGCGACGGTGCTGTCGACCGGCGCGAACCAAAGCCCTGTCAATTCGGGGATCGACGCCGATCGGTCGACGTCGGCGCGGACTGGATAGCGATCGGTGATCAGGGTGACTTGCCCGTTGGCGAGGTAGGGATTAAGCATCTCGCGAAAAATCGCTTCTGCTTCTGCCGGCCGAAAGGTCGACGGCCCGTGGTGGGGCCTGCCCGGCATCGGGGAGCCGTATTTTTCGGTGTTGAAGGCTTCGATGCGATCCATTAATTCTTTGAACAGGCCGAAGCGGTGAAAAGAACGCTTCATCGGGTGCCAGTCCACGCCCCAGCCGACTTTGCCGACGCCCTTGTTCTCGTCGACACAGGCGAGTGCTTGTTCGGTGAATTGGCCGCCCAGCCAGCGGCCGTCATGCACAATTACAATTCTGGGGACGCCCAAACGCGCCGCTTGGATGGCGGATGCCCAACCCGATTCGGTGCCACCGACGATCAAAAGGTCGGCGCGAATCTCATCGGCCGACTTTGCCTTGGGAGTGAAAACGAGCAGACCAAGTAAAACGACGAAGACAAAACGCATGCCACAAGAACCAGGGGCTAGTCGTGAAAAGCAAGGAGGGAGTGATGGGGCAGTGGGATTGGCATCCAGCCTGTCGACGCTGCAATCGCGTGCCGAGAAGCCGAGCCTACCTGATGTTGATGGTTTCTAAACCAACTCATGGATCACTTCACCGTGATCCATCAACACATGGGGACGACCGGATCGATCGTGAATCATCTGTCCTGGATCGATGCCCAGCTGATGGTAGAGAGTTGCGACGACGTCGGCATAGTCGACCGGACGATCCGTTGCTTCGCCGGCCACCTTGTCGGTTTGTCCCAGGAGGATGCCGCCCGGCATGCCGCCGCCGGCCATCATCCCCATCGACAACCGTGGCCAGTGATCTCTGCCGCCCTTGTCGTTGATCTTTGGCGTTCGTCCAAACTCGCCCCAGGCCAAGACGGTGACATCATTCAACATGCCTCGCGATTCCAGATCGGTCACCAAGGCGTGGAATGCAAAGTCGAACAGCGGGCCGAGCTGTTGCATCCGTTTGTTGTTGTCCGCGTGAGTGTCAAAGTCACTCAGTGAAATGCTGACCACACGCACGCCGGCTTCCACAAGACGTCGCGCCAGCAGAAACTTCAGTGCCGCCTCGGGGCCTTCGCTGGTGTAGGACCGGGTTCCATCGGCGGTTTGTTTTGGAGTGTAGTGCTCGATCACCCGTGGATCCTCTTGGTCCAAGTCCATTGCGCCGGCGAACTCGCCGGACGTCAAAATGGTGTAGGCCTGCCTTGTGAAATGATCCATCGCGTCCATCTCTCCCGAATCGTCCAGCGAGCGATTGAACTGATCCAGGCGTTTCAGTAGTGCCAGGCGATCGTCGATGCGGTCGACCGGTAGAGATTCGATCAATTTGAGTTCCGTCTTGTGCCCGTCGCCCAGTCTGGCCAATTCGCCCTTCATCCCTTCTTCCAGCTCGCGGTGGAATCGATCCGAGATGTCCGGCCGAAAGGGTTTGACACTTGGGCCCAGGAAACCGGGGCGGGCGCTATTGCGAACCAGCGGTCGGCCCTGCATCAGGTCGACGAAATTCGGCACCCGATCTTGTGGGGAGCCCATCAAGTGATTGACCACGCAACCGAGTGCCGGCCGACCGCCGATGGATTGCAGGACGGTTTCCTTGTATCCGCTTTGGCATTGGAATGCATGGTGTTTGCCATCGGCCCCGATCAGGGACCGTAGAAAAACCAGTTTGTCTGCGATCGATGCAGATCGAGGCATCAATTCGGTCAGACCGATTCCGGGTACCTTGGTGGGGATCGGCGCGAACGGGCTTCGCAGTTCCGCCGGGGCGTCCGGCTTGGGGTCGATCAGGTCCATTTGAGGCGGACCACCATCGAGGTGCACGACGATGATCGACTTGCGTGACGACCCATTGTCCGATCGAGCGTCCGCGGCAAGGAGTTCGGGAAGACTTAGTCCGGCGATCCCGGCGGCACCGGCACAGAGGAAACTTCTGCGTTGAAGACCGGTACAATTGGCAAACCGATGGCCCGAATCGAATCGCATCATGACAGAGACTCCCCCGGCGGTGGCACAAACAAACGTCCATCCATCCTATCACGAACCACGCCCCCCTGCCGAACCCACCCCCAAAACCACTCCCCCGGGGACATGGCATGTCATCGCCAACCGCATCGGGGACACGGTACTTTGAGACTTGTGGGTGACCAGAGGGACAGGGTGACCAGAGGGACATGGCACTTCAACCTGGAGGACGACGCCGAGCGACGGGCAGATGCAGTATCGATACGAATTGGGGCTGTTTTACGGTGGGACGCGACCGACTTTTCGGGGGCGATCCTCAGCCGCTTGATTCATGACGGGGTGCTTGGAATCCACGGTGACCGGTGAGTTCGTGCACGGACCAAGGTGATCTACGCCGCGAGCTGGAGACGTGCATCGTGAAATGCGTCTTTAAGAGGGAGCAGTCAACTAGAAGATCAGTCGGGCTAAGCCGCTTGGGCAAACAGTTCGCGGGTCTGCTTGCGAACGTGGAACGGGCGGCCGGTTTGTTTGCCACGCTGCTGATCAATGTGTTCAGGTAGCCCGGCCATGGTGGTGAACAGATCGTCGAAGTCTGCTATCAATTTCAGCCAGACCGTCGGCGAGAGACCGAGACGAATCAATATCGGGGGAAGGTCATCAGGTGTTCGCCCGCGTTTCCCGTCGCGAATCTGCCGTGCCGACCAGTCGAGGAGTTCCAAGTACTCTAGGCGGCTCATTGACAAGAACCCCTTATCGCTACATCGCGCACCGCTATCACTCGGTTGTGGACCAGGAGGATTGTTAGCTTCGCAAAGATCGACAGGGGCTAGAAACGAGTCTGGCAGCGATTGATGACACCGTGTCGATGCGTCATTGCCTGATTCTGCTGCAGAATCATCAGGCTCCGTTACCTGTTGCTCCGAGTCAACGGCCGCGATCCGGCGTTGTGCAGATGTGTGTTCGCTCAGTTCCAGCGTCTCGGCCATACAAGCTCGAATCCAATTCAGATCCACATAGACGGCACAGGCCAACACCGATTCCTCATCGATCACGGGAATCCCCTTGAAACGATCTTCGAAGAAACGCCCACCGGCATCGTCTTCACGATTGGCTCGCTGTGCGATGCGTTGGTTCAGCAGTCGCATCCACCACGAGATGTCACTGAGTCGCAGTCGCAATTCTTCAACCCGAATCGGACAATTGCGGATCGTGTCCAATTCAGGCTCCGAGGGTGGGAGGGCATTGCCGGCCTTGTCTTTACGCTTCGGACAGATCATCAACCAACGTCGGGCCACTTCGGTATCGTCCCAGGTCTGGACAATATCGGGGCGAGAACGGAGCAGTTGGTGATGGTGAGTGGAAAGAACCGAGAATGACAGCACGTCGATGGCAAATTGGGCCGCAAATCGCTGAATGAGTTCGTCGACCCATTCCTTGCGGTGGTCGTAGTTCTCGTCCGAACCGGGGACGCAGCCCATTAAGTAGCAAGCCCGTGTGGTGCGGCTGATGGTGTGGACGATTTGAACCTCGCGAGGGTCAATCTTGTCACCGCGATTAGAGCGTGTCATCGCATCCTCCTAACAAAGAGACTCGTTTTAGCTGTCGCTGCGACTAGAAGATTGTCTTCAAATATCGCAGCCAAAACGAGTCGTTTCTTGCGACTCCACGAACCCTCATTGCACCGGACATCATGCGGGAAGTCAAGCATCTTTAGAAGAGGAATCGAAGATCTAGATACGATTACTGGCGGTGTTTTGATATCATTGCACTGGTGGAAACATGCCCTGTCCCCAGGCGGCTCTGTACCCAGACGGCTTGGGGACATAGACGGCTTGGGGACATGGCATAACCGATCATGCCATGTCCCCGTGTGGCGAGGACTGGAGTGCCATGTCCCCGGTGGGGGAGTGAATGGGAGGAGCGATGAGATTGTTGATTGATGGGTTTTGGGGTTGGGGGAGTGTCGGGGGCGTTGCGCCGTTGCTGCTGTTGATGGTGGCGGGGGCAGCGGCGGCGGAGCGTCCGATCAACGCAGAACGTCCCAACATCGTGGTGATCTATGCGGACGACCTGGGTTACGGTGATGTGCAGTGCTACAACCCCGAGCGGGGAAGAATTGCGACGCCCGCGATCGATCGGTTGGCCGAACAGGGAGTGATGTTCACCGACGCCCATTCCTCGTCCGGTGTCTGCTCTCCATCACGCTACACCCTGCTGACCGGCCGCTATCACTGGCGCTCGCGTCTGCAAGCGGGAATCGTCGGGCTGTGGGGAGCACCGTTGATCGCCCCCGACCGCCTGACCATCGGTTCGCTCGCGCAGCAACAGGGCTACCAAACCGCATGCATCGGCAAATGGCACTTGGGATGGGATTGGCCGATTCCGGCCGACGTTGCCAAGCAATTCAAAGAACGTCCCAAAGGACGCGCTGTCGCGACCGACGCCCATCGAGCCATCTGGCGCGAGGTCTTCGAAAATCCGATCGGCGGCGGACCCACCACGCGCGGTTTTGACGTCTACTTCGGCACCGACGTCCCCAACTGGCCGCCTTACTGCTTCATCGAAAGCGATCGAACCGTTGGTATCCCCTCCGAATTCTTGCCGGTCGAGCTGCTGCGGAAGAATCAGGCCAGCAACCAGGGGCCCGCCCTCGCCGGGTGGACGCTGGAACCGATTCTGCCCGCATTGGCCGATCGGGCTTCACGCTACATTCGCGACGCCGCTGCGGACGCCAAGCCCTTCTTGCTCTACATGCCACTCACGTCCCCCCACACACCCTTGTCGGTCAATGAGTCCTGGAAAGGCAAAAGCGGCCTGGGGCTTTACGCGGACTTTGTCATGGAAACCGATGCGGTCGTCGCCCAAGTGCTCGACGCGATCGAGCAGAGCGGCAAAGCAGACAACACGCTGGTGGTGTTTACAAGCGACAACGGCTGTGCACCGTACATCGGCGTCGACGCTCTGGAAAAGCAGGGTCACTATCCAAGCGGCCCCCTACGAGGCTACAAAGCGGACGCGTGGGAAGGTGGCCATCGCGTCCCCATGATCGTCCGCTGGCCAGGCGTCGTCGAGCCGAATAGCCGATGCGATCAACTGGTTCATCAAGCCGATCTATTGGCAACGATGGCTGACCTGATGGCGGTGGCGTTGCCCGACGATGCCGGTGAAGACAGCTTTAGTTTGATGTCGCTGTTGCGAGGCGAGGACCGACCAGTTCGCGAATCGGCGATCAGTTGTTCGATCCGCGGCGTCCCAAGTCTGCGGCGTGGCAGCTGGAAATACATCGCCGCACCCGGTTCGGGCGGCTGGGGCAAAGGCGGCGATCAAAGCCAGCCGGTGCAGCTGTACGATCTGGCGGTCGACCTTGGGGAGTCCAAGAACCGTGCCGCAGACCAACCGGAACGTCTCGAACAGATGCAGGCCTTGTTGGAAGCCATCATCCGCGGCGGACGCAGTACGCCAGGGCCGCAAAAACCCAACGATGTCAGTGTTCGGCGCTACCCGGCAGCGCCTTGACAGAAGGACCTTTTATCCCGCGTCGCACTACCCCTCCAGCGCGCGCATCGCGTTGTTGTAAAAGATGTCCTGCAGCGTATCCGGGTCCGTCACCAACTCCTCCAAGAACGCTTGCAACTGCCGGCTGTAACAAAGGTTCTTGAAATGGGCGCCATGGCCGTCGTAGCAGGGACAATCGCTGCCGAAGAGCATTTGTTTGGAGTGTCGCTCGATAAACCCGGCCGTGAAGTCTTTGTCACGCGACAATGCACCGAACCCGCTGCCGGCCGACATGTCGGCATACAGGTTGGGATAGTCGGACAGCAATCGATCGAGCAATCCGCCGGGTTTGACGGGGCCTTTCGGATACAGCGTCTTGTCGGCCGGTGGCACTTCGGCACTGATGTTGGCCCACCACGTTTGTGCGTGCCCGATGATGCGGACGTTCTTGTACCGTTTCAGGTAGGTTTCCAGGTGGTCTGCCAAACCTTGGTTGTATCCACCGGGACCGTCCTGGAAATGAATGGTGATCGGCCAGTGGACGTCGTTGCAAAATGCGATGACACGTTCCACACGCGGATCGTTCAGCGGAAGATGCTCCTTTTGCTCACCGATCCCCCGGCACCCGAGTAAATGGTACGCACGCAGACGCGCGATCACGTCGTCGCTGCGAATGTCGGTTTGGCAGAACGGGATGATCCGATCGCGGTATTGATGATACGCGTGCAAAACGGTCTCGGTGCGCAATAACACCCCGCCTTCGCCCGTTTCCAACGGCAACACGAACGCCTTGTCCGTCCCCGTCGCATCCATATGCCGGATCGTGTCTTCAATCGTCCGCTCAAAATGATTGATGTGCAGGTGGCAATCCAGCAAACGAGGCTGCTGCACGTTTGCATCGGCGGCGGGAAGGATCGATGGATTGCCGATGTGCACGGCGGAAGATGCGACGGACGCGGCGATCCCAAGGAATCGTCGACGCGAGGAAAGGGAGGACGGCATGGCGAGATCACTCCGGTGGGACTCTTAACGCGGATGGGATGCGGAAGAAGAGATTCTAACCGGATACGACGCAAGGTGTCGTTCTCCACGCTCTGGCGAGCGTAGCTACTGCAGTGTTCTCCACGCTCTGGCGAGGGTAGCTACTGCAGTGCGTTATCAAGTTTCCGGATCGGGCGTCGGTGTCGGCAGCGACTCCACGGCGGGCGCGGAACTGTCGGTCGAAGGCACGCTCATCGGTGGATCAAGCCGGCTTTCGATGACGGTCTCGTCGAGCATCCTGTCATAAATGATCCCGTCCTGGACCGTTGCACCCTCCAGCACCATCGGCTCGGAGGAAACCGCCGATCCGATCGGCGTGGCCGAAGACGGCGCGCAGTGAGAGCAGGGGGAACGGTGATAGACGACCGGGGTTCGCCGAAACCAACTCAATGGCCCCGATGAACTGCAACCGGACAGAACGACAAGAAACGCGGGAAGCAAATAACGCACGGATGGATCTCCGAAATTGGCTCAGCATCCATTCACGGCAAAAAGTCCCGACCTTGGTTTGATCCATTTCGGCAGCATCGACCGCGGCGGTGGAGCAAAAGCGAAACGGTAGCGAACAGATGGCTCGTGCCGATTGGGAACGCCGTGTCGGTCGTGCAGGTTTCTGGCCTCGGGGCGTCCGCTGCTGATGACAGCACGACGCGTAAGCGAGTGGCCAATGGTGGTGTGGTTTTAGCGTGGGCCGCTCGCTGACGCTTCCCGCTGGCATTTGTTCCTCCTTGGCGGAAATGACAGGCTGGATGCCTGTCCCGGGTTAATAATCTGCTTCTTGCAGGCTGTTGAGCACGGAGGTTTGCCAGGTGCGCAATTGTCGACTGAGTCGCTCAGTTACTTCGGCGTTGGACTGGGCCAAGTTCGTTGCTTCTTCGCGATCGGCATGCAGGTCGAACAGTTCCACGTTCGTCGGATCTTTCGCGCTTGCATCGACGACCAGCTTGAAACGGTTGTCCAGGATCACGCGAGGTCCGGCGTAGTCTTCGTCCGTGATTTCCGGCTGATGATAGTTGTTGAAGCTGCGTGTCAGTTTTCCGGCCATCTCCTTGACGAGCGGCGTTGTGCCTTCTTGAAATGCCGGATCGATGTAAGGCTTGGGCTTCGCTTGCGCCGCGGTGACTCGTTTCGTCGGATAACTCCAAAAACAAATCGGTTTGGGACGTTGCGTCATTTTGCCATCGATCACCGGGACGATGCTGATCCCATCCAGCGGCCGGTCGGGTGTCTGGACGCCGGCCAGTTCACAGAGCGTCGGAAGCATGTCACTGGTGACGGAATTTACCTCGCTGACCCGACTGGTCGCGATCCGCGCCGGCCATTCGATCAACCCGGGAACCCGGATGCCGCCTTCGTACATCAACCCTTTTTCGCCGCGGAACGGAGTCGTCACACGTCCGCTGCTTCGCGGGCTGCCGTTGTCACCGCAGTACCAGATCAGGGTGTTGTCTCTCAGGCCTTTGTCAGCCAGATAGTCACGCAATGTTCCGATCGACCGATCCATTGCGGTGATTTCGGCATAACGCTCGCGCAATACGTCTCGCAGTGGCCGCGTCGTCTGTTTCCCGGTTTCCATCGACGTCAATCGCACCGTGCGTTCGGCGAGCGTTTGCGGCAGGTCATCATAGAGCGCGAGATCCTTGTCCAAGCCGCTGTAGGGTTCGTGGGGCGACCCGAACCAAACGACCGCCAAGAACGGTGTCTCGTCGGCTCGAGCGCGGTCGATAAACTTGATGGTTTCGTCGATCGTGACTTCGGACCCTTCGCCTCGAATCGTTTGCGGCGGGTCACCGTTGCGCGAGAAGGGCGGGTTCATTTCATAGAAGTTGTCGTGGGAGACGTATTCGTCGAAGCCCATCGCACGCGGGTTGGTTGGTGAGTCTGATTTGACCGGACCGAGGTGCCACTTTCCGAAATGACCGCATCGGTAACCGGCCTCGGACAGCAAATGCGCGATCGTGATTTCTTTTGGACGGATCGACCAGCCCGGCGAGAAGGTTCCGTAGCGGTTGGGGTGGCGTCCGGTCAGCACACTGCCGCGGGTCGGTGAACACGAAGGATGCCCGGAATAGAAATGATCCAGCCGCAAACCGCTGCGGGCCATTTCATCCAACACCGGAGTCTGCAGATAGGGATGTCCGTTGTAGCCGGTCTCACTCCATCCGTGATCGTCTCCCATCAGCAGAATGAAGCTGGGGCGGTCATCGGCACGGCAAAGGGTCGCGGTGAGAAATACCAGTGTCAGTACCGACCAACGGGTGAGGTAGCGAGGCTTTGAGGTAGCTGCGCTCACCAGAGCGTTGGGAATACTTAAAGACGCTGCTTTCATGGGAGGATTTCAAATGGTCTTGGTTGGCGATCAAACGGGGCGTGAGGCGAGGCACATACGGCCTGCATTATCTCTGGAAACAACAATCAACGCACATAGTCCTTCCCCGACCAGCTGTCCAAGACCGACCGCTGCCAGGCCTCGAGCTGCGTTTTCATTTGGGCGGCGCGATCGGGGTGTTTTTTGACCAGATTTGTTTGCTCCATGGGGTCAGTTTCCAAGTTGTAGAGTTCCAACTTGATTTGGTTGTCGTTTTGAATTCGGTGCAGCTTCCACGGCCAAGCGTTCCATGCCGCGTGGCCTCGCATCCCTTCGTCGCCGAAGGTCGGAAACTCTTGGACGTTCTTTAAAACTCGCTCGGGGAACGGGTTGGGGCGTCCGGATTGTTTGGCTTCGAGTAGCGCGCGGATGATCCGGTCGCTGTACGTGCTTTGCCCTTGGGTGTGTCCGTGCCAGAATCCCATCGGCGGTCGCGTGGTTTGCTTGCCGGCCAACACGTCGGCAAGGTCAACGCCGTCCAGTCGCGGTTGATGCGGAACTTTGGCGCCGGCGATGGGGACCAGCGTCGGGTACAGGTCGGCGGCAAACGCAGGCGTGTCGATCGACTGATGACCGAATCGCGCCGGCCATTCCAGAATCGCGGGAACCCGCAATCCGCCTTCATAAATACTGCCCTTTTTGTTGCGACCGCCGGACGATTCGACGATCAACCCGCCGTTGTCGCTGCAGTAGAACAGCAGCGTGTTTTCGGCGATGCCAAGGTCGCGCAAGGATTGACGAAGTCGTCCGACTTGTTGATCCAACAGCGTGATCTCGCGAAAGTAACCCGGTTTCTTCGTACTTTGGTCGTTGTAAAGTGTCGCGGCATCGGGAACGTTCTGTGGCAATTCCTGTTGGGGATCGTGGGGAGAAGGAAACCAGGTGACGGCGAACATCGGGCGATCGCCAGCGTGGTGTTTCGTCAGGAACTCGATGGTCGCTTCCATCGTGATCACGGTTCCGGGGCCTTCGATGTGTTCGTAGTTTCCGTTGCGGCTGAGGTAGGGATCGTTGTCGAAGAAGTTCAATCCGGAGAGCCACTCGTCGAATCCTGCCCCGCCGGGACTGGTCGGGCTGTCCGGTTGAACCGATCCGATGTGCCATTTGCCAAAATGGCCGGTGACATAGCCGGCGCCGCCGAGCGCCTCGGCGATCGTCACTTCGTCGGGCCGCATGTAGTGGCCGTGATTGGGAACGTTGGTGCGAAACGGATGGCGACCGGTCATCACACTGGCGCGGGTCGGTGAACAGACCGGCGCACTGGCGTAAAAGCGGTTGAATACGACGCCCGCCTTGGACATCGCGTCCAGGTGCGGCGTTTGGACGAAGGGATGTCCGGTGAATCCGGTGTCGCCATAGCCGTGGTCATCGGCCATCACCAAGATGATGTGCGGCCGCTCCGATGTCTCGGCAGCGAGTGACTTGGAGTTGGCTAGTTGGGCAACGAGGAGGGTGACCAGTGCGACGGAGAGGGTTTGTTTTTGCGCGAGCATGAGAGGCGGGCGGTGGGGAGGGGCAAGACGATGGGGGCAAGACGATGGGGGCAAGACGATGGGGGCAAGACGATGGGGGCAAGACGATGGGGGCAAGACGATGGGGGCAAGACGATGGGGGGGCAGAACGATGGGGGGCAGAACGATGGGATGTTGCGTGGGAGTGGTTGGGGACAGAAGGTTGATTGAAGGAACAGGTCAATTGGACAGCACAACGATGCACTCCAATTGCCGGCCATGGTCGTTCAATCGTAGCTACCTTCGCCAGAAGGTGGGGCCTCCTCGGGAATTGACTTGCTCTGGCGAATCGAACGACCTCCGAGCGGCGGAGTCGCTACGACATTGTTTTGCCCCCATCGTTTTGCCAATTTCTCGTCGGCAACTAATTCCCGTCTTGTCGATAGCCTTTTTCGAGCTTCCGTTTGGGCGGTGGCGGCGGGGTGATGCCTTCGGCGATCATCAAGGCGCGGATGGCATCAGCGGTTTCGTAGGAGGGTTTAAAATTTCCTCCGCCGCGATGGCCCATGGCGATCCACAACGGCATCCGGCCCTGTTTGGTCACCTTGCTCCAGACGTTGATGTCGGCGCCGCTGGCAGCGAGACGATTAACGACCGACGGCATCATTTTATAGGCGGCACCGTGCATGGCCGTTTCGCCGTTTTCGTCGACGGCGTTGACTTCGGCCCCCAAGTCGATCAGGAAGGAAACCGCTGCCAGGCATTCCGGTTCCGAGCCCGCCGAGTCGCCTTCGGTTCCCGAGCCGATTCCCGCCGCGATCATCAACGGTGTCCAACCGTTGTCGGCGGCAAGCGTCGGATCGGCGCCCAAGTCCAATAGCGTTTGCATCAGGGCGACATCGGCGGTTCCGGCCGCGGCGAAGAAAGCCGTCGCCCCTTTCTTGCCGAACTTGCCGCGACCGCCACTGCGTTCTTTCCTCGCGTTGACGTCGGCCCCGTGTTCGACGAGCGCCCGGACGAATTGCAAACTGGTCATCGATCCCGATCCGATCGGCGGCGGGTCTCCGTCGGCATTGTCCCCCAGCGGCGGTTTGCGAACCCATGACATCGTGAACAGCGGTGAAAACCCGGTCCGCTGATCGTTCGGATCTGCACCGGCCTTCAGCAATTCGACGGCGAGTTCAAAGTGGCCGTTTTCGATCGCCAGGATCAGCGGTGAGGTCCGCTTTTGAACGTTCTTGCCGGAACTGTTGGCGGGCATCATCACCGAATTGACATCCACACCGGCATCGAGAAACCGTTTCACGACGGAAGTGTGTCCTTGGCGAACGGCAAAGGTCATCGGCGTGTAACCCGATCGCAAGGGCGTGTCAAAATCTGCGCCCGCGTCGAGCAACAAATCGACGACATCAAGGTGGCCTTCGTGGGCCGCCCACATCAGTGCGGTCTGATCGTTGCGTTCTTTCGCGTCGACATCGGCGCCGTGCTCAAGCAACGCGCGGACCGGGCCGACACGTCCGGTCCGGGATGCTGTCATGAGGGCTGTCTCACCACCATTGAGCGTCGCGTTGGCGTCGGCGCCGTTTTCGAGCAGCAATCGCACGATCTCGGTGTTTCCGTTGGTGCAGGCGAGCGATAGCGGAGTGACGCCGTAGCGGTTTTCGCAATCCGCGCGTGCCCCCGCATCGACGAGCGTCTTGCACATGTCGGCATCATCGAAATAGGTGGCCCAGTGCAGTGCCGTCATTCCGTCGACTTGTGGTGCATCGACGTCGATCGATCCGTCGTCAGCTCCTTTGAGTAAGCTGACGACCCTCGCGTGGTCTTGATGTTCCGCCGCATCGGCCAGCGAAGAGTCGGCGGCGTGGAGCGATGCACCGCTCAGTAGGATCCAGCAAAGCGTGACAGTAAGAATGCTCCGTTGATGCGCGAAAGCGGTTGGCGGATGGATCTTCCGCGTCGTCCACGCTTTGGTGAGCGTAGCGACGTTGTGACGCAAGCGAACAAGAAACTGATTCACCATCCGTTTCACCGTGATTACACCGAAAGCGGTTCGAAGAGTTCGTCGACGGGGCCTTCGCTGTCGGCGAATTTGTCGAGTTTGACGCCGACCTTATCCAGCAACGTCAGGTGTAAATTGGCCAGCGGGGTGGGGCGGTCGTATTGAATGTGCCTCCCTCCCTGCATGCCACCGGCGGCACCACCGGCGACGATGATCGGCAGGTCCGAGTGGTCGTGGACGTTCGGGTTGCCCATGCCGCTGCCGTAAAGCAACAGGGAATGATCCAACAGCGACCCGTTTCCGTCGGACGTTTGCTGAAGTTTTTCCAGGAAGTACGCGAACAGCGAGACATGAAACGCATTGATCTTTGCCATTTTTGCGATCTTCTGTTCGTCGTTGCCGTGGTGCGACAGCGGGTGATGCGATTCGGGAACGCCCAATTCGGGATAACTACGGTTGCTCGTTTCCCGGGCCAACTGGAATGTGATCACGCGTGTGATGTCGGCTTGCAATGCTAAAACCTGCAAGTCGAACATCAGTCGTGCGTGGTCGGCGTAGGAGGCAGGGACGCCCATCGGCCGATCCAGGTCCGGCAACTCGTTGTCCTTCGCAGCGGCTTCGGATTGTTGAATCCGCCGCTCGACTTCGCGCACCGAATCCAAGTATTGGCTGATCCTGACGCGATCCGACGGACCGACTTCGCGATTCAGCCGCGCGATGTCCTCGGACATCCAATCCAACAGACTCGCCTTTTGATTGCGTTCGGCCCGCCGCTGGGCTGCCGTTCCGCCCGCCCCGAACATGCTCTCGAACACGATCCGCGGATGTGCTTCGGACGGCAGCGGTGTCGTGGGTGATGACCAGGACAGGTTGTTTTGGTAAACGCAGGCATAGCCGTTGTCGCACTGGCCGACAGTTTGCATCAGATCCATCGACAATTCCATCGAAGGCAGCTGCGTCGATTGACCGATCTGCTTGGCCGCGAGTTGATCGGCGGTCGTGCCCAAGTAGTAATCGGTGCCTTCGGTGTGCTTCGCCTTGGCGGCGCTCAAGAACGCGGAATTGGACGTTGCGTGCGAACCCGGGTAAGCGTTAGCAAGCTCCAAGTTGCTGATCACCGTGACTTGTCGGCGCACGGGCTCGAGCGACTGCAGGATCGGCGGCAATTCACCCAGCGTGGTTTCGCCGGGCGGTTTCCATCGCGACAGGTCACAGCCCATCGGCATGAAGACATAACCGAGCCGTCGAACCGGCGCCGCGGCGGTGGATTCCGATGCGGTTGCTGCCGGTACCATCGCATCGAGCAGCGGTAGCGCGACGGCGCCGCCGAGGCCGCGTAGCACCGTTCGACGTGAGAGAGCTTTCTTTCGAATCAGATTCACCGGAAGGTCCTCATTTGAAAAGCCGGGCTGTTGATGATTTCCCAAATCAACGCAGAAAAACGATATTGATCTTGTCCAGCACGACGCACGATTTCGCGAATCGCGGGGCCGTCGGAGGTAGTGACGCCGCGACCGAGCGCATAGGTGATCAGTTTTTCGGTCATCGCCGTGGCGAACAATTCGGGCCGCTGCAATACGGCGGCCTCTAATCCCGTCACGCCATGGAAACTGTCGCCGCTGGGCAACGCGCCCTCGGCATCAACCGGAACACCGAATTCGGTGTCTCGCCATCGTCCGACCGCATCATAGTTTTCCAACGAAAATCCGATCGGGTCGATGATCACGTGACAGCTGGCGCAGGCGGCGTTGGAGCGGTGTTTGGCGAGCCGCTGGCGGATCGGAAGGTCCGCCCCGATCACCTCCTCTTCCAGCGACGGAACGTTCGGCGGTGGCGGCGGAGTTGGCGTGGCGAGCAAATTTTCCAGGACCCAGTTGCCGCGGATCACGGGCGAGGTTCGCGTCGCATAGGAGGTCACCGTCAAGATGCTTCCGTGCCGTAACAATCCGCCACGATGGTCATCACTGGAAAGGTTGACGCGACGAAACCGGCTGCCATAAACATGCGGGATGCCGTAATGTTTGGCCAAGCGTTCGTTCAGGTACGTGTAATCGGCTCGCAACAAGTCCAGAACGCTGCGGTCTTCGTCGACCACGCTTTGGAACAGCAATTCCGTTTCACGCCGCATCGCTTGGCGGAGGTTGTCGTCGAAGTCGGGATACAGTCGGGCGTCGGGCGTTTTGCTTTCCAGGTTTCGCAGATGCAGCCACTGGTTGGCGAAGTTGGTCACCAGCGCTTCGGCACGGCGGTCGCTGAGCATCCGCAGCATCTGCTGGCGCAAGATTTCGGGATCCCGCAGCTTGCCTTGTTCGACGACCGTCAGCAATTCGTCGTCGGGTAGGCTGCTCCACAGGAAGAACGACAACCGTGATGCCAGTTCGATGTCGCTGATCGGATAGACTTCGCCGGCGTCCAGGCCTTCGGGGTCTCGTTCGATGCGGAACAGGAACCTGGGGCTGACCAACAGCGACGCCAGCGCCCGTTCGATCCCTGCCTCGAATCCACCTGCGGCCTCGCCATCGCGATAGAACTCCATCAGCGGGGCGATGTCCGTGTGGTCGACGGCGCGTCGATAGGCAAGTCGGGCCAGACGCGAGAGGATTTGTTCGGCACAAGATTCGTTCTGCGCGGACGTCGACGGATAGCAGGTAAACACGCGACGTCGGCTGGGCGTGTCCGGGGCGGTTTGCGTCGCGGCTGACGTATCGGCATCGACGTACGGACCGGTGATCGACACTTGAAACACCGCGGGGGTCTGTCGCGGATGCCGGTGCGAATTGAAATGCACATTCAATGGTTGGCGTTTGGTTTCGATCAGCGACGACTTGTTTTTAACGAAGGTGACACCGAAGTCGTGAGGGCCGGCGGTCACATCGATCCGTGCCTTCAACCGGCTGTCATCGAAAAAGTAGCGACTCTTGGCCTTCGGCGGGACGAGTTCGAAATCGGCGACGCGATCCCGATCCAACAGAAACTCCATTTGGTACTTACCGTTCAAACCTTCGACATGCTCGTTGCGATCGCGTGCCAAGTGGACTTGCACTTCGTAGACACCGGAGCGTGGGAAGGTGTGGTGAATCAACATGCCGCCGCGGGTTCCCGGCGGCAATCCGACCACGTGTTGCTCTTGAGTCACATCGGCGGGCATGCGGTACGTGTGCCCTTCCAATTGATCCGATGGCTGGGCGATCGCAAGTCGGCTGATGGTTCGTGCCGCGTTGATGTAACGCGAGACCAACGTCGGCGGCAGGTCTGCGACCGTGACGTTGTCGAACCCATGGCTGGATTCATCGGCCGGCAACATCGCTTCGGCGTCGACGTCGAGCGCCAGCAGATCTCGGATCGCATTCTGATATTCAAACCGGTTCAATCGCCGGAACGTATCCGTGCGACCCGGCTTGGGATGTTTTGCCGCGACGGCCGCTAACGCTTGGACCAGTCGGTTGCTCGCTTTTTGATAGTCCTGTTCCGAGGGGCGGTAGGCGTCCGGCGGTGGCATCCGCCGTGACATCAACTCGCCGAGCACACGTTCCCAGATTTCATCATGCGATTCCAGGCTGTGGTCGGGCAAAAGCGAAAGGTCCAAGTCTGCCTCCGGAGCATCCTCGCTGTGACAGTCCAAACAGTACTCGGTTAAAAACAACTCCAACGCCGGGGCGGCCGCATGCTCAAGCGACTCGCCGGTCGCGTCCTTGGGCGTCGTCGCGGTCTCGTCGGCGCGGATGTTTTCGCAGAAAAGTGCCACAAACCAAACGAGCAAGCCGGAGCAACAAACCGAGACGGTGCGATTTCTGACGGGAAGGAGCGAGAATCGGTTCGCCATGCGTCGATCCACTTTTTCGTTCGGCATTCGTTTTGTTGCGTCGGACAGTAGGCAGGTCTGGGCAAGCCGGCGTCTGCGGCATGAGACGCAAGCGATCACGCGATTGAATGTGATTTGCGGGGAAACTGAGGGACGTCCAGTTTAACAGATCTGCGACAGCGAGAGCCGAGATCTTCGCAGAAAATCCGCCGCGCAGAACCTCTCGTCCGGCTCAGATCGAACTTCGGTCGGGGCGGGGAAGATTGGCAGTTTGCACTCTCTTTCGGGATCAAACCGGACGTATCGTCGCCAGATGGCTGTGCTGATGTGACCGTGACGCCTGACGCGATCCGCTACATCGACGCGACGCGATCCGGCCAAAGTGCAATTGCCCAGAGTCGACCGGCGGGTACATTGTCGGGAAATCCGATCCGCTGGACCGGCTTTCGACCTGCCCTGCTTCACGCCGATTTTGATTCTGCCAGTCCCTTGAATGATCATCCTTACGGCTGGCTCAGCCTGTTACCACCGCTGGTCGCGATCGTCTTGGCGATGGTCACCAAGCGGGCCGCATTGTCATTGCTGGTGGGGATTTTTTGCGGCACACTGATTACGACAGGCGGCGATCCGATCGCGGCGGTGGTGGATTTTTGCGAGGTTCATCTGTGGCCGACGCTGGCCGACCCGGGAAAACTGAGGATATTTGCCTTTACGCTGCTGATGGGGGCGATGATCGGTGTGATCAGCCGCAGCGGCGGAATGCTGGGCCTGATCAAGTTGATCACTCCGATCGCCAAGACACGGCGCGGCGGGCAATTGACGACATGGTTGTTGGGGATGGTGGTTTTCTTTGACGACTATTCCAACACCGTGCTGCTCGGCGGGACGTTGCGACCGCTTTGCGATCGGCTGAAAATCTCGCGTCAAAAACTGGCCTACATCGTCGATTCGACCGCTGCTCCGATGGCCAGCTTGGCGTTGTTGTCGACTTGGATTGCGGTCGAAATCGACTACATCGCCGAAGGGCTCGGTGACATCGAAGGGGCAGAGGTTTCGCGGGCGATGGAGTTGTTTATCGCCAGCATCCCGTATCGTTTTTATGCGATTCTTGCCCTGGTGATGGTGCCGATGTTGGCGCTGACCCGGCGGGATTTTGGGCCGATGTTGCGGGCCGAACACGAGACAATAGAGGCTGGATCCGATGGGCGATCGTCTCACGAGGGGGCGAGCGCGGATCCGTTGACGGAACCGGCCGCGGAAACGTCGTGGTTGGTTGCCGTCGTGCCGATTGCGGCGACTTTGGCGGTCGTGATCGGGCTGCTTTATGCGACGGGCATCGCGTCGCTGCAATCGGGAGAGAGCGATTCGTTGGGCGAGGCCCCACGTTTACGCGACATCCTGGGCGCCGCCGATTCAAGTTTGGCACTGCAGTACGGCGCATTGACCGGACTGGCGACCATCGCGTTGATCTGTCTGGCGCGGCGGCTGTTGACGCTGCAACAAATTCGTGAAGCGAGCTGGGGCGGCATGAAGATCGTTCTTCCGGCGATCGTGATCCTGTGGACCGCGTCGGCGCTCTCGCGCCTGACAGGCGGCAAGTCGGTCGAGGGCCAAACCGGCGAACAATTCGAGTTTCAAGACCACCGGTTGTACACCGGGCAGTTTGTCGCCGAGACGATCTTGTCTGGCGCGAGCGTGTCGTCGACGGGGGACGCGGATTCAGCGGCTTCCGGTTCGGTGCCGCTGGTCGTTCGGTTGTTGCCAACCATCGTGTTCTTGTTGGCCGCAGCGCTCTCGTTTTCCACCGGCACGAGTTTTGGGACGATGGGGCTGCTGATGCCGATGACGTTGACGTTGACCGCTCCGCTGGTGGCGGCGCTTCCAGGCGACGTGGCATCATCGCCGGATGTCTTGACGCACCCGTTGATGTTGGCGACGATCGCAAGTGTGCTTTCCGGGGCGGTGTTCGGAGACCACTGTTCGCCGATCTCGGACACCACGATCTTGTCGTCACAAGCTTGCGGCTGCGACCACATGGAACACGTGCTGACGCAAATGCCCTATGCCGTCACGGCGGGCTTGATCGCGATGGTGGCCGGAACGCTGCCGATCGGCTGGGGCATCGGTTGGGGATGGTTGCTACTAATCCAAGTGGGACTGCTGGCCGCAGTGGTCGCGATCCTCGGGCGGCGGATCGCCGCCGGTGAGGCAATTGGGTGAGTGCCGAACGCGATTTGCGTTCTGGAGACGCGTGGCAAGGCAGGGGGCTGATCGTACTTGCGGCGGTGATGTGGAGTATGAGCGGCTTTTTTGCCAAGGCGCCGTGGTTTGACGGCTGGCCGGAAGAGTCTCGGGGGGCGCTGCTGGCGTTTTTCCGCAGTTTCTTTGCGCTGATCATTTTAGCGCCGCTGGTGCGCCGCGTGGAGTTTCGCTGGGCGATGATCCCGATGACGATCTGTTTCGCCCTGATGGTTTGGTCGTTCATGTCGGCGATGGTCTATGTGTCGGCGGCCAGCGTGATTTGGTTGCAGTACCTTTCTCCTGCCTGGGTGATGCTCGGTGCCGTGACGATCTTGAAGGATCGCGTTGGCATCGCTGATGTGCGGATGTTTCTGTTTTGTATTGCCGGTGTGGCGTTGATCGTTGTCATGGAACTGCGCGACGGAGGCCACCTGTGGGCGACGTTGCTGGCCATTCTTTCCGGGATCACGTTTGCCGGCGTGGTACTTTCTATGCGATCGATGAGCGATGTCGATTCGGCGTGGTTGATCACGCTCAACCATGCCGCGGCCGTGATCTTGTTGTTTCCCTGGGCTTGGTCGACCCACCAAACGATCCAGGCGTCTGCGTATTTGGCATTGGGAGCATTCGGCGTGATTCAAATGTCGATTCCGTACATCTTGTTTGCGCGTGGACTACGTCGGGTCGCCAGTGCCGAGGCGTCGATGTTGATCTTGATCGAACCCGTGCTGGTTCCGATTTGGGTTTACATCGCCTGGCGCCACCACCCTTCCTATGATCCGCCGCAGTGGTGGACGCTCGTCGGCGGTGGGATGATCTTCGCCGGCTTGGCACAACGATATCTTCCGGCGGTCCTCCGCAACGCCCGCCGCCGAAACGCCTGAGTCCCCGGCCGCAAGTCGTCCATCGCGCGAACCTCACCCCCGCATCCCGCCCCCACCGGGGACACGGCACCAAGTAGATCCCGGCGGGGACAGATCCCGGCGGGGACACGGCACCAAGTAGATCCCGGCGGGGACAGATCCCGGCGGGGACACGGCACCACTCGTCGCGTGCGGATTGCAGCAGATCCCGGCGGGGACACGGCACCACTCGTCGCGTGCGGATTGCAGTGCTAGCATTTCCAAGGCCGCGCCGTCGGGTCAGGATGTGCCATGTCCCCGGAGAGGAGAATTTGGATCCGTGAGTGCCATGTCCCCGGGTGGGAAGT